>NZ_LWEX01000078.1 GCF_001634885.1 Sulfitobacter sp. HI0040
GGTTCAGGTAATCCACAGCGCGGTGAATGTCGTCGATGTCGCGCAGGGCCAGCAGGCGNGCGCACCCTGTCGGACGCCGATCTGGACCGGATCCGGGGCTGGATGGAAGAACGCGCTCGCCTGCTGGCCCTGCGCGACATCGACGACATTCACCGCGCTGTGGATTACCTGAACCTGACCACGCAATGGGTGCAGTCGAAGGCCACCGACGAACAGCTCGACGCGGTGACCAACGATCTGCTGCTGGCGATGCACGATTTGCGCAGCACGCTGGTGCGCAAGAAGGCCGACAGGGTGTTGAAAGACTGACTGCGTGATCGGCACGCCATCGTCAGGGCGGCGCGGGCGGCTGGACCCGAGGGGGCTGTCTGCCCCCTCGGACACCCCCGAAAGTATTTCGAATCATGAGAAGAGGCCGGTTCAGACCGCTTCGGCGATGCGGCGGATCGAGACGCCCCAGAAGCGCGCGTTGAGCAGGATCGCGGCGGTGCCCAGCCCCAGCACCAGCCCCGCCCAGACGCCCACGCCGCCAAAGCCCAGCGTGAAGCCCAGCAGGTAGGAAAAGGGCACCCCGATGATCCAGTAGCTGATGGCGGCGAAGATCATGGGGATCTGCGCATCCTGCACCCCGCGCAGGAGGCCCAGCGCGATCACCTGCGCCCCGTCCACCAGCTGAAAGAGCGCCGCGATGGCCAGCAGTGCCACTCCGACGGCGAGGATCTCGGCCCGGGCCGGTTCCCCGTCGCGCATGAAGAGCCCGATCAACGGTTCGGGCCATATCAGGAAGACGGCGATGGTCAGCCCCGCCAGCAGCAGGGAGATCAGCATGGCCATCACCGCGCCCCGGGCCATATGCTGGGTGTCGCCTTGCCCGAAGGCATTGCCCGCCCGGATCGTCGCCACGTTGCTGAGGCCAAGGTGCACCATGAACGTGATGCCCGCCAGTTGCACCGCGATGCCATGGGCCGCCAGCGGCACCGTGCCCAGCCAGCCCATCATCACCGCCGAAGCGGCGAAGAGGCCGACTTCGCAGAGCGTGGTGAGGCCAATGGGCCAGCCCAGCGCGAAGACCCGGCCCAGCATCTGCGCATCGCCGCGCCAGAGGCGAACGAAGATGCCATGGTGCGGCATCTTCAGCAGCACGTAGAGGACGACGCCCAGCAGTGAAACGCCATGCGTGAAAAGCGACGCGATGGCGGCGCCCGTCACGCCCAGCTCCGGCGCGCCCCAGTTGCCGAAGATCACCGCGTAGTTCACCAATCCGTTCACCACTGCCGCCAGCACGGTGATCCAGAGCACGACCTGCGTGCGTTCCAGCGCCGCCAGATAGGATTTCAGCACCATGGTCAGCAGCGCGGGCAATATCCCCCAGCCCGCCACCGCGAGGTAGCCGCCCGCCAGTTCGGCCAGATCGTCGCCCTGCCCCAGCAGACGCAGGACCGGTTCGGCCCAGATGAAGGCGGGCATCACCAGCACGGCAAATCCGGTGGACAGCCAGAGCCCCATCCGCGTGGCGCGGCGCAGGCCCTGTTCGTCCTGCGAGGCCGCGAAGGACGCGACCATGGGCATCACCGCAAGGGCAAAGCCGGAGCCGAAGATGAAGAGGACGAAGAAATAGGTGGCCGCGAGGGTGACGGCGGCCAGCGCCTCCACCCCGTACCAGCCCAGCATCACGGTATCGGTCACCCCGATCGCCATCTGCCCGAGGTGCCCGCCGATGAGCGGCAGCCCCAGCAGGGTAATGGCCTTGGCATGTTCCGCGTATGACATCTGCTTGCGCATGCAACTCTCCTATGCCGCCGCCGCCCGGAGGGGAAGAGGGCAAGCGGCGGGGCGCGCTCTCTGCCTTCGCCTTGCTCTCCTCCGATTCTGGGGTCACAGTCCCCCGGACCTGAGGAGAGGCCATGCCCGCGACCGCAACCCCCATCCATCTCACCCGGCCCGATGCGCCCGCCCTTGCCCGACGGGGGGACAGACCCGTGGGCGTCGCAACGGCAGAGGCGGCACTGGCGAGCGGGCGCCGCCTGACGGTGGAAACCTGGTATCCTGCGGACGCAGGAACGGCAGAGGGCACCATCTACGAGACATGGCTGCGGGACGGGGTGACGCCCCTGCGGCTGGAAGGACGCGCCTGCCGGGGCGCCCCGCCCCAGCCCGGGTTGGACGCGCCGCTGATCGTCATTTCCCACGGATTTCCGGGCAACCGCTACCTGCTGTCGCATCTGGGCGAGCACCTCGCCGCACAGGGGTTCGTCGTGGTCGCGGCGGATCACGCGGGCTCCACCTACGAGGGGCGGCAGGATTTTGCGGAAACGTTGCTCTATCGGCCCGTGGATCAGCGCGATCTGATCGACTGGGTGGCGGGTGTGCCGCTGCCCCTGCTGGCGGGGGCGGATACGGGCCGGGTCGGCGTGATCGGCTATTCCATGGGCGGCTACGGCACGCTGGTGCTGGGCGGCGCGGGGCTGAGCGAGGCTGCCGTCCGGCACGAGCGCGCCCCGGCGGACGGCAGCCTTGCCCGGCACCGGGCGGGCAGCGACAGCCACGAGGCGCTTGTCGATCCACGGGTTGCCGCGATCCTGCCCATCGGCCCCTGGGGCAGAATGGCGGGGTTCTGGGACGCGGGCGGCCTTGCCGGGTTGCGTGTACCGATGCTGCTGATGGCAGGCACGGCGGACGAGGTTTCGGGCGGGGAGGCGATGCGCCGTATTTTCGAGGAGGCGACGGGCGCGCCCCGGCACATGCTGAGCTTTGCCCATGCCGGGCACAACGCCGCGGCCCCCTACCCCGCGCCCCCCGAAAGCTGGGCCCAGTCGGAGCTGCTGGGCTGGGCACCCTACCTGCATCATGCGGACCCGGTCTGGGACACGCTGCGGATGAACAACATCGCCCAGCACTTCGCCACGGCCTTCTTCGGCCTGCACCTGCGCGGGGACGCGGCGATGCGCGCCTATTTCGGCGCTGATTTCGCGGGCTTTCCGCCCGAAACCGCGCGCGGGCTCAGCTTCGAGACCCGCGCGGCGACTGGCCCATCACATGAAAGGACCCCCAGATGAACGCCCCCCGCAGCGAGACCCGAGAGATCGGCGGCCATCCGTTCCACATCCGGCACTGGGGCGATCCGGCGCTACCCAAGCTGCTGATGCTGCACGGCTTTCCCGAATATGGCGGGGCATGGGGCAATCTCGCGCCGCTGCTGGCGGAGCGGTTTCATTGCATCGCCCCGGACCAGCGCGGCTATGGGCAAAGCTGGGCCCCGGAGGACGTGAGCGAATACACCACCTCGAAACTCGTGGGCGACATGGCGGCGCTGATCGGAGAGGACGCGCCGATGGCTGTGCTGGGCCATGACTGGGGGGCCGCGGTGGCCTACGGCCTTGCCATGTTCCGGCCCGAACTGGTGTCGCGCCTGATCATCATGAACGGCGTCCATCCCGCCCCCTTCCAGCGGGAAATGGCGGCAGGCGGTGCGCAGTCCGAAGCCTCGCAATACATCAACTACCTGCGCCGCCCGACCTCGCACGAGGAACTGGGCGCGGACGGCATGGCAAAGATGAAGGACTTCTTTCAGGCGCGCATGAAGATCGACTGGCTGAGCGAGGAGGAACTGGCCGCCTATGTCACCGAATGGTCCCGGCCCGGGCGGCTCAACGGGATGATCAACTGGTACCGCGCCTCACCCTTGAAGATCGCCGATCCAGGCACGCCGCTGACCGATCTGCCGGACCTGCCCGCAGAGAAGCTGCAGGTGCGCTGCCCGCATCTGCTGATCTGGGGGATGGAGGACCGCGCCCTGCTGCCCGCATCGAACGCTGGATTGGAAGACTATGCGCCGGACCTCACCCGGGTGGAGATCCCCGGGGCGGATCATTGGCTGCATCACCAGAAGCCCCAAGAGGTGGCGCGCGCCATTCTGGACTGGATGCCGTAGGACCGCAGGCGCGGGGTAGGATCGCGCGGGCCGCTGGCCGGGGAATCGGGGCGGGCCGGCCCTCCGGGGGGGATATTTTGCCATTTGGAAGGGTGTGAGCTGTGCCGCGGTGGGAGCGGCGTTCAGCGGTGGCCCCAATCCTGCGCGTCGTCGGAATTGCCGGGCGACAGGCCGATGATGTCGCCTTTGGTCGAACAGCCGAGTCCCAGCACCGTGCGGTTGGCATAGGCGAAATAGGCCACCACCTGGTTGATCTCCAGTATCTGGGCGTCCTCCCAGCCCGCCATGCGCAGGGCCGTGACATCCGCCTCGTCCATGTCGCCGGGGCTTTCGCTCAGCCGGGCGGCGTAGCGCAGCGCGGCCTGTTGGGCGGCATCGAGCGGCGCGGCGGCGATGTCGCCCGCTGCCAGCGCGGCGCGGATCGCATCGGCGCGCGCCGGATCGTCGAGGAGCCGCTGCAGTCCGGCGAAGTGATGCTCCGTACAGTAATCGCAGCGGTTGCGCAGCGAGACCCAGACGCCCAGCACCTCCAGAAACCATTTGGGCACCGTATTGGCAGAATGGTGGAGCACCGCCTTGTAGAGCGTCATATGTCCTTCCATCGTATGGGGGCGCAGGCTGTGCATCATCATGATGTTGTCCACGTTGCCCCCCGGCCCCGCGATCCTGTCGTAAAGCTGGCGCAGCCTGCCGGTCGCTGCCTCGAAGGGGATGATGTGGATCCAGGCCATGGTGTTTCCTTTGCTGGGGATGCGATCGGCAGGGTGCCATCGGCGCGCCGGGTTGGAAAGCGGGCTGCGCCTTCTCCCTTTCGCAGGCCGGTCCCCTCTGACATACTGCGATGCAATCAAGAGCAGAGCGAGCAGCCCCCATGACCGACCTTTTGTCCGGCCACGAACCGACCGATTACGATGCATCCTCCATCGAGGTGCTCGAAGGGCTGGAACCGGTGCGCAAACGCCCCGGCATGTATATCGGCGGCACCGATGAACGGGCGCTGCATCATCTGGTGGCAGAAGTGCTCGACAACTCCATGGACGAGGCGGTGGCGGGCCATGCCACCCGGATCGAGGTGGAGCTGCACGAGGATTATGCCGTCACCATCCGCGACAACGGACGCGGCATTCCGATCGACCCGCACCCGAAGTTTCCCGACAAGTCCGCGCTGGAGGTAATCCTGTGCACGCTGCACGCGGGGGGCAAGTTTTCGGGCAAGGCCTACCAGACGTCGGGCGGTTTGCACGGCGTCGGTGCCTCGGTGGTCAATGCGCTAAGCGATTCGCTGGTGGTGCAGGTGGCGCGCAACAAGGAGGTCTATGAGCAGCGGTTTTCGCGCGGCATCCCCCTTGGCCCGGTGGAGCGCGTGGGTGCGGCCCCCAACCGGCGCGGCACCATGTTCACCTTTCACGCGGACGAGGAAATCTTCGGCCACCACAGGTTCAAGCCCGCGCGGCTGCTCAAGATGGTGCGGTCCAAGGCCTATCTGTTCTCCGGCGTCGAGATCCGCTGGAAAAGCGCCATTTCCGATGGCGAGACCCCGCAGGAGGCGACGTTCCACTTTCCCGGCGGCCTTGCCGATTATCTGCGCGAAACGCTGGGCGGGGCCACCACCTATGCCGAGAACCCATTCGCCGGGACGGTCGATTTTCAGGAACGCTTCGGCGTGCCGGGCAAGGTGGAATGGGCCATCAACTGGACCCCGGCGCGCGACGGGTTCATCCAGTCCTACTGCAACACGGTTCCCACGCCCGAGGGCGGCACCCACGAAGGCGGCTTCTGGGCCGCGATCCTGAAAGGCATCCGGGCCTATGGCGAATTGGCGGGCAACCGCAAGGCCAAGGAGATCACCCGCGACGACCTGATCACCGGGGGCTGCGCGCTGGTGTCCTGTTTCATCCGCGAGCCGGAGTTCGTGGGCCAGACTAAGGACCGGCTGGCCACCACCGAAGCCGCGCGGTTGGTGGAAAACGCGGTGCGCGACCATTTCGACAACTGGCTGGCCGCCGATACCAAATCGGCGGGGGCGATCCTCGATTTCCTCGTGCTGCGGGCCGAGGAACGGATGCGCCGCCGACAGGAAAAGGAAACCGCGCGCAAGAGCGCCACGAAGAAGCTGCGTCTGCCCGGCAAGCTGACCGATTGCACCAGCAAGACCCGCGAAGGCACCGAGTTGTTCATCGTGGAGGGCGACAGCGCCGGGGGCTCCGGCAAGGGCGCGCGCAACCGCAACAATCAGGCGCTGCTGCCGCTCAAGGGCAAGATCCTGAACGTGCTGGGCGCGGCCTCTTCCAAGCTGAACACCAACGCGGAGATCAGCGATCTCTGCGAGGCGCTGGGCGTGGGGATGGGGACGAAATTCAACCTCGACGATCTGCGCTATGACAAGATCATCATCATGACGGACGCCGACGTGGACGGCGCGCATATCGCGTCGCTGCTGATGACCTTCTTCTTCACCCAGATGCGCCCGATGATCGACGCGGGCCACCTCTACCTCGCCTGTCCGCCGCTTTACCGGCTCACGCAGGGGGCCAAGCGCATCTACGTGGCGGATGACGCGGAAAAGAACCTCTGGCTCGAAAAGGGGCTGGGCGGCAAGGGCAAGATCGACGTGCAGCGGTTCAAGGGTCTGGGCGAGATGGACGCCAAGGACCTGAAGGAAACCACGATGGATCCCGACACCCGCAAGCTGATCCGGGTCACGGTGGACGAGGACATGCCCGGAGAGACCGGCGATCTGGTGGAACGGCTGATGGGCAAGAAGCCCGAGCTGCGGTTCCAGTATATCCAGGAGAATGCGAAGTTCGTGGAGGAGCTGGATGTGTGAGGGAGCTTATGACCACGCTGACAGTTAGTGGTTAGCGATTAACATCCCAACCACATCTGTTCCGTATCCCATGCGCCTGTGGCGCATAGCCCCTTCCCTTCCCCCATGGGGAAGGGGCTTGCACACGACGACAGGTCGGGACCGCGACAATAGTGACCTGCACCGGTTGCGTACAATGTAAGGCTGGCTGGCTCGCCCTCTCCGGCGTCAGGTCGGGCGCGACCCTATTGTTTCGCCGCAGGTACATTTTACCACATCTGTTCCGTATCCCATGCGCCTTCGGCGCATAGCCCCTTCCCTTCCCCCTGGGGAAGGGGCTTCCACACGACGACAGGTCGGAACCGCGACAACAGTGACCTGAACCGGTCGCGGCACCCCGCAAACTTCCCCCCCGCGATCCTTTCCCTTCCCTAGGTCTGCCTCGCCCCACGATCCGCGCGCTCCTCCTCCTGCCCCCGACCGCCGAAACTTGATAAGTTCGGCCGAACTTGGTCTACATGATCTTCAACCGCGGGGGGGGGGGGCACATGACGCAAGAAGCATCCGACGATCTGCGCAGCTTTCTGGACGGTAAACGTTTTTCCACCATCATGGCGGACCCGCCGTGGCGCTTTGCGAACCGGACCGGCAAGGTCGCGCCCGAGCACAAGCGGCTGGCGCGCTACCCGACCATGGAGCTTGCGGATATCTGCGCGCTGCCGGTGGCGGAACACCTTGCCGAACCGGCGCATTGCTACATCTGGGTGCCCAACGCGCTGCTGCCCGACGGGCTGGAGGTGATGCGCGCATGGGGGTTCGAGTACAAGTCAAACCTGATCTGGCACAAGGTCCGCAAGGACGGCGGTTCGGACGGGCGCGGCGTGGGGTTCTATTTCCGCAACGTGACCGAAATCGTGCTGTTCGGGGTGCGGGGCAAGAACGCGCGGACCCTGCCGCCGGGGCGCAGGCAGGTGAACCTTTTCGCGAGTCGCAAGCGCGAACATTCCCGCAAGCCCGATGAGCAATACGACATCATCGAAGCCTGCTCTCCCGGGCCTTACCTGGAGTTGTTCGGGCGCGGGCGACGCAAGAACTGGACCGTCTGGGGCAATCAGGCGGATGACGACTACAAGCCGGACTGGGATACCTACAAATACAACTCCGGTCTGGTGGCGGAGTAGCGCGGACCTGTTGCGCGCGGATCAAGGCTCATCCCGACCTGCAGGGCGCAGACCGGGATAAGCCATCCTGTTTCACGCAGCGTTACCGAGCGGGCTGACCCCCAGATCGCCCGCCTGCGGGATCATCACCGTGAGGTTGATACCATGGCTGAGGCTCTGGGTGATCACGAACTCGCCCCCCAGTGCCTTGGCCAGCGTATCGATCAGGGACAGGCGCAGGGTAATCGGGGTCGACCCCTCTGACAGCCTGCCGATCGTCCCGCTGTTCGATTCAAGATCGGTGAGTTGATAGGCGAGGTTCTGGGGAACATCCTCAAGCTGGAACTGGCCCACATTGCTGTGCACGGTGATCCGGACGCCGTCGGACCCTTCGCCTGTGCGGATTTCGATGCTTCCCCCGTCGGAGGCGGTGCAGGTCGCGGCATGCAGCATGGTGGAGACCAGCGTTTCCGCCGCGGACCTTATCAGGAAGACCTCCTGATGGCCGGGGGTATCCATTGCAACGGAGACGCCTGCCTTTTCGGAATGGAGGTGCTCCAGATCAATCGCCTTGTTGACGATTTCGGTCAGATTGCAAGGCTCGCTGTCCTCTTCGATCTGGCGTCGGCTTTCCACGTCCGACATTTCCAGAACCGAATTCAGCGTCTGCAGCAGGGCTTCGCCGGAGGCCGAGATCTTTTTCACGAAGGCCTTGGTCTGGGGGTCCTGCGCCATGCTGTTGGAGCTGGATTGCAGCAAGGCGGAGAACCCGAGGATATGCGTCAGCGGGGTTCTGAAATCGTGTTTCATCCCCGACAGCATGTTGAACTTCTCGGAGTGTTCCCGTTCGAGTTGCTCATACTGGTATGTGGCCGAGGCGATGGAACTGTCCAACCGGATGATGCATTCCTGCAGGCTGCTCATCAGAATGCCCGCTTCGTCCTCGTAGGAAACGGGAAGGCGGGGCAATGTCCGATCCTTCAGATAGGCCTGGGCGGCTTTCGACGCGGTACGCACCGGCGAAAGCAGCGAATGCATCACGAAGAGGGTGGCGCCCGTGCCCAGAAGGGTCGCCAGCAGCATGGCCGCCAGAACGTCGAGTTGCGCCATGATCGGCGTCGGGTCTGCAGTCAGCGCATAGCTCACGGCCCCGAACATGGGAACATGGACGCCGATAAAGCTGACCAAGAGAATCTTGCCTTCGTAGGTCGCAGGCCAACGCTTGCGGGCTAAGTAGCTGTACAGTTTCACTGGTTCATCTTTCCTTGAACAATTAATGGCCGTTAACTACTGGGGCAATTGGAGCCAAAAGATGGCTTTGATCTGTTCGCGCCACGGTGTTTTGGCCGATTTGGTTGAAACATGCATTTGCAAACAACCTTTGCGGTATCAGCGTCAGACCAAGGTAGGGGGAGCCGGATGACAGAGGCCGAGGCACAGCAATTCCTTGAAACGAATTTCGCCCCCTGGGTGCTGGACCTGAAACCGCGCGTAACCGCGATCGGACCGGAGGGGGCGAGCCTGACAATCCCGATCGGGCCGCATCTGCTGCGCACGGGGGGCATCCTGTCCGGTCAGGCGGTGACGGCGCTGGCGGATACCGCGATGGTACTGGCCTGCGGTGGCCATGCGGGCGAGATGATCCCGGTGGGGACCGTCACGCTCGATACGCAGTTTCTACGCCCGGCAAGCGGCGAGGCGCTGATCGCCCGCGCCGAGGTCACCCGCGCGGGCCGCAGCATGATATTCGCGCGCGCCGAATTGACGGAAGCACCCTCGGGCAAGACCGTGGCGCTGGCCACGGCGACCTTCGCACGATAAGCCCATTGGCAGCCCTGCCCCCTGCCCCGGGGACAGCGCGCACCGGGCCACCAAATCGTGAGGCGGGCGTGATATTTGCCGCTTGAACTGCGGGGCGTGGCGGGCCTTACTGGGACCATGCGTCGCCCTCTCATCCTTCTTCTGCTTTTCACGTTGGCCGCCTGCGGAAGGCCGCTCACAACCAATGAGCGGCAGTTCATGTCGACGATTCACGGCGCGACGCTGGACCTTGACCGGGTGCGCCTGCATGACGGCGCGCCGACGCGGGCTGTGACCTTCCGGCGCAAGCCGCGCCCGCGCACCACCTGCCGCGAAATGATCCTGCCGCCGGTCGAAGAAGAAAAGATGGTGACGTCGAAACCCGCCGCCGTCGCCCTTTGGAACACTGTCCTGTTCGACCGGGACTGGTATCTCGACGATTACCTGCCCGAGTATCCCGACAAGGTGAACCTGATCGCGGCCATGCTGCTCGCGCATGAGGTCACCCATGTCTGGCAGTGGCAGAACCGGCGCACGACGGGCTATTCCCCGCTGCGGGCGGCCACGGAACATTCGGTCAGCGACGACCCCTATCTTTTCGACATCGGGGCGGACCGGCGCTTCGGCGATTTCGGCTATGAACAGCAGGGCTCCATCGTGGAGGAGTTCGTCTGCTGCCGCGCGCTGGCCCCTGCGGCCCCCCGGACCGAGCGGTTGCATGCGCTGATATCGCAGGTCATGCCCGTGGCACCGCTGCCGCCCGCGCCCACCGCCGATGTGACCGTGCCATGGGACGGTGTCGATCTGGACGCGATCTGCCAATAGCCTTGCCTCTGCCCGTCGGCGCGGCCATTCTGCCGCCAAAACCGGACGATGAGAGGAGCAGCCCATGGCCCATTACGCGCTGATCATGCTGGCGGCGGGCATCGGGATACCCCTGCTGGCGGCGCTGAACGCCGCGCTGGGGCGCGCCATCGGCTCCCCTGCGGCGGCGGCGACGGTTCTTTTCGTGATCGCCTTTTCCGTGAGCCTGCTGCTGGCGCTTGTGACGGGGCCGCAGGCCTTCGCCCGCATGGCGACGGCACCGCGGCACCTGTTCCTCGCCGGTTTCCTCGTGGCGTTCTACGTGCTGTCGATCACCTATATCGCCCCGCATTTCGGCGTGGGCAACGCCATCTTCTTCGTCCTGCTGGGGCAACTGATCAGCGCGGCGGCGATAGATCACTACGGGCTTTTCGGGGCGCAGGTCGCCCCGTTGGGCTGGGCGCGGATGACAGGTATCGCGTTGATGGCGGCAGGGGTCTGGATGACGCAGCAGGTCTGATCTCCCCCCTGCGGCAGGGGCGCAGCCTAAGCGGCGGCGAGATCCGTCACCAGCTTCCACAGATCGTCGGCAACGTCGACCGGATCGGAGGGCACCCGGTTCTGGCCCGGCATGCGGCCCCCCGGATCGGTCTGGCAGGCCTCTGCCAGCGTGCTTAATCGTTCGGCAAAGTTCGGGCCGGTCGCGGGATCAAGGACGATGTAATATTGCCCCAGATCGTGGGGCGCGCCCTCGGGCGCCTTCAGCGGTTTGACGTCCTGCGACAGGACCCCGCCCGCCATGCCGGCGGCCAGAATCTCGGCCATCAGCCCGAAGCCCCAGCCCTTGTACGCCCCGATCGACACC
>NZ_LWEX01000079.1 GCF_001634885.1 Sulfitobacter sp. HI0040
CGCGAAGTCCGAGAAACCCATCTGGCTCAGGAAGCCCGCACCCCACTGCCAGGATGCTTCGATCGGATAGATGAACCCGGTCAGCACCAGCACGAAGATCAGGAAGGGCCAGAGCTTCACGCGTTCGGCCATGGTGCCGGAAACGATGGAGGCGGTCGTGGCGCAGAACATCAACTGAAAGAAGAAATCGGAGGCATTGGAATAGCCGCCGGCGTCGATCGTCGTCTTGACGTCCTTCGTGCCGAAGCCCCCCAGCACATCCTGAATGATCCAGCCATCGCCGGGATACATCAGGTTGTAGCCGACCAGCCAATACATGATTGCCGCGAGCGAGAAGAGGCCGATGTTCTTGGTCAACTGCGTGGTCACGTTCTTGGCCCGCACNAGNNCGNCNNGACGACGATCGACGCCGGCGGCTATTCCAATGCCTCCGATTTCTTCTTTCAGTTGATGTTCTGCGCCACGACCGCCTCCATCGTTTCCGGCACCATGGCCGAACGCGTGAAGCTCTGGCCCTTCCTGATCTTCGTGCTGGTGCTGACCGGGTTCATCTATCCGATCGAAGCATCCTGGCAGTGGGGTGCGGGCTTCCTGAGCCAGATGGGTTTCTCGGACTTCGCGGGCTCCACACTCGTCCATGCGACAGGCGGTTTCGCGGCATTGGCCGGGGCCATCGTGCTGGGGCCGCGCCTTGGCAAGTTCGCCAAGGATGGTCGCGTCGTGCCGATGCCCGGCTCGAACCTCGCGCTGGCCACACTGGGAACGTTCATCCTGTGGCTCGGCTGGTTCGGCTTCAACGGGGCGTCCCAGCTGGCGATGGGAACGATCGAAGACGTGGATGCCGTGGCGCAGATCTTCGCCAACACCAACATGGCCGCCGCAGCGGGTGCCGTTGCCGCACTGGTGCTGACACAGGTCATGTACCGCAAGGTCGACCTGACCATGGTGCTGAACGGTGCACTCGCCGGTCTGGTTTCCATCACCGCCGGACCGCTTGACCCGACCCTCTTCGGGGCGCTCTGGATCGGCGCCGTGGGCGGTGTGATCGTCGTATTCACCGTGCCGTTCCTCGACAAGCTGAAGATCGACGATGTCGTCGGCGCAATCCCCGTGCACCTGCTAGCCGGGTTCTGGGGCACGCTCGTGGTACCCGTCTACACGGCAGGCACGTCCTTCGTGACACAGATCATCGGGTTCGCGGTGATCGGGGCCTTCGTCTTCGGTGTATCGCTGGTGGTCTGGCTGATCCTCAAGGCGACCATGGGTATCCGCGTCGACGAGGAAGCGGAAATCACCGGCCTCGACATGAGCGAGCTGGGCATGGAAGCCTATCCGGAGTTCGCCCGCGGCTGATCCATCCAGTCCGTCCAAGAAAAGAGAAAACCCGCGCCGTCGAGCGCGGGTTTTCCGTTTGGATGCCTCCGGCGGAAGTATTTTCGATCATGAGAAGGGGAGCGTCAGATACCCACCTCGACGATTGCCCGCGCAAGGATCGGTACGGTCTGGCTGTTGAGGCCCGCAATGTTCATGCGACTGTCGCCGACCATGTAAATCCCGTGCTTTGCCCTGAGCTCCTCCACCTTGTCGGGGGTGGTGCCGAGCCGGGAAAACATGCCCCGATGCTGCGCCAGAAATCCGAAGCGGTCCGACCCGGACAGATCGCGCAGCGTATCGGCAAGCTGGCGGCGCAGCCCCAGCATCGTGTTGCGCACCTCTTCCAGTTCTGCCTTCCAACCGGCCCGCAGCGCCTCGTCCTGCAGGATCATGGTCACCACGCGCGCCCCGTGATCGGGCGGAAAGCTAAAATTCTGCCGATTGAGGAAAGCCAGCGTTCCCTGATTCAGGCCACGCGCCGCGGGTTCCGCGGAAATGGCCATGAGCAGCCCGGTGCGTTCGCGGTAGATGCCGAAATTCTTCGAACAGCTCGCCGCGATCAGGCATTCGGGCACCGCCGCCGCGATTTTCCGCGTGGCGGCGGCATCCGCATCCAATCCGTCACCGAAACCCTGATAGGCGATGTCGATCATCGGCAGGGCGCCCGTTTCGCGGAGGATTTCGATCACCGTGTCCCATTCCGCATCCGTCGGATTGGCGCCGGTTGGATTGTGGCAGCAGCCATGCAGCAGCACCACGTCGCCCGCGCGCGCCTTACGCAGATCGGCGCACATGCCGTCGAAATCGACGCCGCGCGTTTCCTCATCGAAATACCGGTAAGGCACGACTTCCATCCCGAGGTAGGACAGGATGGACAAATGGTTTGGCCATGTCGGGTCTGACACGAAAACGCGCGCCTCGGGCCGTGCCATCCGGATCAGTTCGAACGCCTGACGCACTGCCCCGGTCCCCCCGGGCGTCGCAGCCGCGGCGACAGTCTCCCGCGGCACTGCATCGCTTAGGATCAGCCCGATCATCGCATCGGCGAAAGCCGGGTCCCCGGCAAGGCCGGTATAGACCTTGGTATCCTGAGCCTCCCAGAGCCGGTGCTCCGCGGTTTTCACGGCGCGCATGACCGGGGTCAGCCCGTTCGCATCCTTGTAGACGCCCACGCCCAGATCGATCTTGGTCTCACGCGGGTCATCCCGATAGGCCTGAACGAGGGCGAGTATCTTGTCAGCAGGCTGCGCCTTGAGCGTTTCAAACATTACGAAGCCTCCCCCTTGGCGATGGGCATGGTGGGCGCCATGCCCCATTCCGCCCAGGACCCGTCATAAAGCGACCAATCCCGATGGCCCAATCGCTCAAGCCCGAGGGCGAGGATCGCGGCGGTGATGCCGGACCCGCACGAGGTGATGACTGGGCGCGACAGGTCCACGCCTGCGGCCTCGAACGCCGCGCGCAATTCATCGCCGTCCTTCATGGTCTGATCATCGTTCAGAAGCTCGGTGTAGGGCAGGTTGCGCGCGCTGGGAATATGCCCCGCCCGCAATCCCGCGCGCGGCTCGGGCGCATCGCCCCGGAACCGTGACGGTGATCGCGCATCGACGATCTGTGGATTGCCCAGCTTGGCCGCCTGCGCGACTTGGGTGACGTCCCGCACCAGTTGGTTCTGCAGACGCACTGTCATGTGCCTGTCACGCGGAATGGGCGGCATGTCCTCGGTCGGATGCCCTTCGGCCACCCACTTGGGCAGCCCCCCGTCGAGAACGGCGACATTTTCCTGCCCCATGAGCTTGAAGAGCCACCAGACCCGCGCCGCCGACAAGAGCCCGGCCCCATCGTAGACCACGACCTGATGCCCGTCGCCCACGCCCATGGCGCGCATCCGCGACATGAACTTTTCGACCGGTGGCGCCATATGCGGCAGGTCGGAGCGACCGTCGGAAATATCGTCGATATCGAAAAAGCGCGCGCCGGGGATATGGGCAGCCTCGTATTCGGCTTTCGGATTGCGCCCCGCGTCGGGCAGGTACCATGACGCATCCAAAAGGCGCAGATCAGGGTCCTTGAGGTGTTTGGCAAGCCAGTCCGTCGAGACCAGCGTCTTGGGATCGTCAGGCATGGGCAGCCCCCCTTGCAGCGGATGTGCCTCTGCCTACCGCCGCGCGCTGCCCCTGACAAGAGCGCCCGCCCCGCCCTTGTTCAACCGTGATCCTTGAGCAGGCGGGCCTTCTGCCGCGCCCAGTCGCGCTTGGCCGAGGTTTCTCGTTTGTCGTGGTTCTTCTTGCCCTTGGCGATGCCCAGCTTGATCTTGGCCATTCCCCGGTGGTTGAAATACATCACCAGAGGAACGAGCGTCATGCCCTTGCGCTGGGTCGCATTCCAGAGGTTCGCCATTTCCTTGCGGGACACCAGAAGCTTTCGCCGGCGTCGTTCGTCATGGCCGAAGGTCTTTGCCTGCTTGTAGGGGGCGATATAGCTGTTGACGAGCCACAGCTCGCCATCTTCCACCGCCGCATAGCTTTCCGCGATATTGGAGCCGCCCATGCGCAGGGATTTGACCTCGGACCCTTCCAGCACGATGCCACATTCGATGTCGTCCTCGATGGCATAATCGTAGCGGGCGCGGCGGTTTTCCGCGATCACCTTGTAGTTCGGATCGGATTTCGAAGATGATTTTACCTGCGCCATGCCCCCCGATGTAGGGCGATGACAGGAAGGACGCAAGCGCGCGCCGCTCCGAGCGGAGGACGCATTGGCCAGCGCACCTCCTTACCCGTATCTTTCCCGAAGGGGAGCATAGATTCGCCATCTTTGCGGCCTTTAGTCGTCACCTCCTGCACTGCTGAAACATAGCCAAGGATACCGACATGCCCAACGTGCTCAGACACCTCGCACTATTGCTGACACTGACCTTTGTACTGGTTTCCTGTTCGGAACGGGTGGGGAGCGAGAAAGGCGCCCGGATCATCACACTTGGAGATTCGCTGCTCGCCTCGAACGTGGGGGAAAAACGCTCCGTCTCCAACATGTTAGAGGCTGAACTCGGCGTTCCCGTGCTCGACCGCTCCGTCGTGGGAGCGCAGATGCATTATATGCTGCCCATTTCCGGCGCGCTCGGCATGAGCATCCCCAAACAGTTCGTGCCCGGCCCGTGGGAATGGGTGATCCTGAACGGCGGCGGCAATGACCTGTGGCTGGGCTGCGGTTGCCTGCTTTGCACCGGCACCATGGAACGGCTGATCTCTGCAGACGGCAAGAAAGGCGAGATCCCGAAATTGGTACGCCGGATCAGGGCGACCAATGCCCGGGTCATTTACGTGGGCTACCTGCGCAGCCCGGGCTTCGGTTCGCCCATCGATCACTGCAAGTCGCTGGGCGACCGGATGGAGGCGCGGATCGCGCAGATGGCTTCGGCGGATGAAGGCGTCACCTTCCTGTCCCTGGAGGACCTGGTGCCTTATGGGGACAAATCCTATCATTCGGCCGACCGCATCCATCCTTCCGTCAAGGGCAGCGCCGCTGTCGGCCGGCGGGTCGCTGACATCATTCGGAAAGGCGGGCTTTAACCCCCTTTGCGCGACCGGACATAACGGATCAGTAGCGGCAGAAGCCCGGCGGCGGCCAGCGTCCCGGCAATGACGATGACCTCCCGCTGCTCCAATTCGCCGTAAAGCCGCGCTAGAAGGATCGCGAACGCCTGCCCCAGCGTGGCATAGAAAAGCGCCCAGAGCGACGACGCGACAAGCGTGATGGCCGCATAGGATGTGTAGGAAACCCGCGTATGCGCCAGCGCCAAGGGCGCGAGGATGCGCATGCCGGGAATGAAGCGGAACAGGGCCGTCACCACGTAAGGATGATCGCCCACATGGCGCAAAATCCGGCCCAGCATCCGTTTCTGCGACAGTTTGATGACCCGGGGATGGGTGCGATAGCGGTGGCCTGCGTAAAATATCAGGTTGTCCGCAGTCCATGCACCCGCCGCGATGGCGATGACCACCTGCCAAAGCGGCAGGAAGCCCCCGTGCGCCAGCACGCCGCCCGTGATGGCCGCCGACTCCCCCTCGAGGAAGCACCCCAGAAACAGGGCAATAAGCCCGAACTGGGCAATCAGGGCATTCAAATCCATCAGGGCCTGACCTTGACAGGAATGTGAAGAAAGGCGGGGTCAGTCACCCAGCTTGGCATGCACTTCAGCGAGGTCGATCTCACCCACTGGCATCTTGTTCGACGGGTTGTCGAAGTCGTATTTGAACAGGTCGAAATCTCGCTTGTAGATCTCCCGCACGAGGTGCATCGAAAGATCGTCGAAATAATCCTCGACAGGATGCGCACGCTTGGGGCCGTGCCCTTCGGATTCGTTGAAGCGCGGTATCTGGGCAAGGTCCACGGGATGCGGGGTTTCGACTGCGTCCAGCACGCTTTGCATGCCGCCGTTGAAATCCTCCGTCCAGATGATCTTGTCGTAGGTCCCGCCATTGGCAATGAACGTGCTGACATGCCCTGATTCCGCCGACCAGTGGATATCCGGATCCATCGGGCGCCGCCACCGAATGGTGTCCCGCGCGAACAGCAGGAAACGGCGGAAACTGGCGATCTGGTCGAACTCCTGCTTGCCGTCGCCGCCGCCCACTTCGATCCCGTACTTCTGGACCAGCAGCGGCACCAGCTTGCCCCGATAGCGCTTTCCGTTGCGCTGAATGCCGCAGATCTTGTCGAAAAAAGAACTGAGCACCCGGGTGTAGGGGTTGCGCACGCAGGTGAAGGCAAAGGATTTATGTCGGGTCACATTCTCCACGATCGGACCCTGCGACGCATCGAGCGCCCATTTGTGCAGCCCTGCCTTCGCGTCGTGGATATCGCCGTCGAAAAACGCGCCGTGATCCGAATAGAACATGATCTGACCGATGGTGGAACAAGCGCATTTGGGCACCACGCGGTACACCATGCTTTCGCTTTCCGTCATCCACGTTCCGGGAAAACCCATAGCACCACTCGCCTTCCACCTTGCGTCTGTTTTATGGCAACAGATCGTGACCCGCATAAAAAAGCAAAGAAATGCGGTTTATTCAATCGGTCTTCACGATTATCTAGTTCAACAAAAGCACCACTGAGGGCAGTTCGTTTCGCGCATGGCAAAAATTGCCTATATCCTGCTGTGCCACAAGGACCCCGTCGCCATCATCAGGCAGGCGGAACGCCTGACCGCCGTGGGGGACTATATGTCCATCCACTTTGACGCGAGCGCTGATCCCAAGCATTTCGCGCAGATCCAGAAGGCGCTGGCGGACAATCCCAACGTTACCTTCGCCAGGAAACGCATCCGCTGCGGCTGGGGCGAATGGTCGCTGGTGCAGGCAACGCTTTACGCTGTGCAATCGGCGGTCGAAACCTTCCCCCGCGCGACCCATTTCTACATGCTGTCGGGGGACTGCATGGCGATCAAGTCGGCCGAATACACCCACCAGTTTCTCGACGACAACGATTGCGACTTCATCGAAAGCTTCGACTACTTCGCCAGCGACTGGATCAAGACAGGCTGGCGCGAGGAACGGCTGATCTACCGGCACTGGTTCAACGAACGAACACAGAAAAAGCGCTTCTACACGATGTTCGCCCTTCAGAAACGGCTGGGCCTGACCCGCCCGATCCCGGAAGACATCCAGGTCCAGATCGGCAGCCAGTGGTGGTGCCTGCGGCGCCGCACGATCGAGGCACTGCTGGATTTCCTGAAGGAACGGCGCGATGTCACGCGCTTTTTTCGCACCACATGGATCCCGGATGAAACCTTCTTTCAAACCCTCGTGCGCCATCTCGTGCCGGATACCGAAATTCGTTCGCGCACGCTGACGTTCCTGATGTTCACCGACTACGGCATGCCAACAACCTTCTATGACGATCACTACGATCTGCTGCTGAGTCAGGATTACCTCTTCGCCCGCAAGATCAGCCCCGAGGCGCAGGACCTGAAACGTCGCCTCGGTCTGCTCTACGCGGCCGAAGGCGTGCCTTTTGAGATCAGCAACGAAGGCCGGTCGCTCTTCAAATTCCTGACGGGCCGGGGGCGCATCGGGCGGCGTTTCGTGACCCGCTTCTGGGAAACCGAAAGCACGCTGGGGCGGGAACGCGAACTGCTGATCGTGGTCTGCAAGAAATGGCACGTGGCCAAACGCGTGCTGGACCGTATTCGCCAACTGACGAACCTGCCCGCCATCGAATACCTCTTCAACGAAGAGCACACCCCCCTGCCCGACCTCGGCGGGCTGGAAAACACGCTCGAAAAGCGCACCCGCCACCGCCGGGCCCTGATGCGCATGCTGTTCGACTACTACCAGACCGACCGGCTGATCGTCTGTATGGACCCGGGCAACCTCGACCTGCTGAACGATTTCGCCTCCGACCGCTCGATCACCCGGATCCTCGAAATCGAATGCCAGTTCTCAGATGACTACCTGACCGGCCACGCCATGCGTGTCGGCCTCGCGGGGGAACGGACATCGCAGGACACCTTGAACCGGCTGCTGCCGACGATCCGCAACGACATGGTTCATGAATCCGACCGCATTCGCGATTCACAGTTCGAAAACCACGACCGGATGCGCGAAAGCGCCTCGTTGGAGGAAAACGCCGTCTCCCTTGGCCGCTTCCTGAACATTCCCCATGAAAAGGCGCTACAGATCGCCGAAACCGACTACCTGTTTGCAGATTGAGGACCCCGATGGGCTACAATTACGACGACCAGAACATTTTCGCGAAGATCCTGCGGAAAGAAATTCCGAACGACACGGTTCATGAAACCGAACACAGCCTCGCCTTCCGCGATATCGAACCGCAGGCGCCGGTGCATGTGCTGGTAATCCCCAAGGGTGCCTACGTCAGCTACGATCACTTCGCGGCAGAGGCCTCCGAGGCTGAGATCATCGACTATACCCGCGCCATTTCTGAAGTCTGCCGAAAGGAAGGCGTCGCCCTCGATCAGGGGGAAGGGTTTCGCATGATCGCCAATGCGGGCAAGCACGGGGTTCAGGACGTACCGCACCTGCACGTGCACATCCTCGGCGGTCGCCGCATGGGCCGCATGGTCGCACGCGAAGGTTAAATCGGCCGCCCCTTCACCCTTTTCCAAATACTCCCGCCGGAGGCTCCGACAGCACCGCGAAAAGCCCTCGGGGGTCAGTTTCAGGTGCCCCCGGAGCATCACCTGTCTTTGCGACGGTCGCGCCACCATGCGGCCAGCCGCCCCTGCCGGGCCGACAGGTCTTCCTCCATCCGCTCCAATGCCGGGTTCACACGGGCGTCGCGGAACCGCCGCCAGCGTACCCAGACAGCGTAGACCAACGCCAGAAACAGGGTCAGCACGATGATGCTGACAAAGGGAATGCCCTTCGAGGCATTCGGCCCATCCACGACGCGCAAGGAGACGGCGTTCGGATAGATCGAGAACAGCTCGTTACGCCAGCCGTAGTGCTTCAGCGCCACATAGACAGGTGCCCCCGATACGGACCGCAGGTCAGCCGCTTCCGCTTGCAGATTCGCGGTATCGAACTTGAAATAAGGCGGCCAGCCCCAGCCGGTATCCTCGTTGCGGTAAACCATCACATCGCCGTCCGCGCGGCGTGTCTGGATAAAGAATACATCCCGGTTCTGCATCGAACCGTCCGCCCCCGCGTCAGCCTGGGCCCAGAACAAGGAGTTCGCGCCGAAATCTATCCGCTTTTCATAGGTATCGGTAATGCGGACGATATCCGTCTGCGGCAGGGTATAATGGAAAAACGCGGCGACAAGCGCCCACAGGGAAATCCAGAACACCCATTTTGCGATCTTCATCTCGGTTCCTTCCGGCGGTGACCTATCCGTGCCGGTCTATCGGCTGCGACAACCAAGATATAGGAAGTTTCGCGCGTTTTGCGACGGTGGGACCGGCCATCGGGGCCGGTCCCTGCCCGTTCAGCCCACGACGTTGAACTCCGGCCCATAGGGATAGCCGGTGATGTTCTCGTTGCCTTCGTCGGTAATGACGAGGATATCGTGCTCGCGGTAGCCGCCCGCCCCGGGCTGGCCTTCGCCGAGGGTGAGCATGGGTTCCATGGAAATGACCATGCCCGGTTCCAGCACGGTATCGATATCCTCGCGCAGTTCCAGGCCAGCTTCACGTCCGTAATAATGGCTCAATACCCCGAAGGAATGGCCGTAGCCGAAGGTACGGTATTGCAAAAGGTCACGTTCTTGCAGGAAATCGTTGATCTGCCGGGTGACCTCCGAACAGCTCGCACCGGGCTTCAGCAGGCTCATCCCGAACTCATGCGCGGCAACGTTCGCTTCCCAGATCTTCAGGCTGGCCGGGTCGACCTCTCCGGCGAACATCGTGCGTTCGAGCGCCGTATAATAGGCCGATACCATCGGGAAAGTATTGAGCGACAGGATATCGCCGCGCTCGATCTGCCGGGCCGTAACGGGGTTGTGCGCCCCATCGGTATTGATGCCCGATTGAAACCAAACCCAGGTATCGCGGTACTCGGCGTCCGGAAAGCGTTTGGCGATCTCCAGTTCCATCGCATCGCGCCCGGCCATGGCGACGTCGATCTCTCGCGTGCCGATCCGGACGGCATCGCGGATCGCGTAGCCGCCCACGTCCGCTATGGCGGCACACTGCCGGATGAGCGCGATCTCCGCTTCGGACTTGTGCATGCGCTGGCGCATCGTCGTCTCGAAAAGGTCCACCATGGTGAGCGGTTGCAGGAAATCCTCCAGCTTGTCGCGTTGCATCAGCGTCAGATGATCGCTCTCATATCCAATCACCCCGCCGGTCCCGGTGACGGAGGCCACTGCGCGCCAGAAATTGTCGCGCTGCCAGTCGGTATAGGTGATGTTGTCGGCAAAGCTGCGCCGCCACGGCTGGCCGGCGTCGATGCCCGCGCTGATCGTCACGCATTCGGTTGCGGTGACGACGAGGCCATAGGGGCGCCCGAACGCGCAATAGAGAAAGCCGGAGTAGTAGGCGATGTTGTGCATCGAGGTGAAGACAGCAGCAGTCGCGCCGACGTTGTCCATCCGCTCGCGCAACTCATCGAGACGATCTTCGTATTCAGCCGCATCAAAAGGCAGCGGCGATTTTTCTCCGTTATGGAAACGGTACATGTCAGGACGTGGGGTGGTCATATCAGACCCTCCTTTTCAGAAAGGTCCCGGCGTTCAGGACGCATCGGCCCGCGAGGGGGCGACGCCATCGCCCCGGCCTATGTTTGATTGGCGTATTCCGCAGCCCCGATCAAGCCTCTATTTCAACCCGAGCAGATCCCGCACCATCGCGCTGTCCGGCTCGGTCAGTGCATCGATCACGTCGAAATGGTGCCGCCCTTCGACGACGTGATGCCTTGCCCCCCAGGCTTGCGCGAAATTTTCGGCCTGTTCGAGAAAGACGGGCCGTTCTTCCGCGCCCACCCAGATAGAAACATGCACCCCATGCGGCGGCGGCATGTTGACCGGGCTTTCCGCGCGGGCCTCAACCATATCCAGCCGCAAAACCTCGTTCATGGAGGTTTCGAGCAGCGGTTCGAGGTCCGCCACCGGCGAGATCGGCAAGATACGGGTGATCCTGTCGCGTATATCCCCCGGCAGGACGACCGGATCCATCATGCGGGAAACCAGTTGCCCCCCTGCCGAATGACCCGCCAGCACGATGTCTCCTTGGGTACGCTTCGCCACCTCCATCACGGCGCGGGCGATCTGCCCGGTGATCTGAGCGATGCGTACATCGGGGCAAAGATCGTAGGAGGGCATCGCCACCGCCCATCCCCGCGCCACCGCGCCCTGCGCCAGATGGGACCAGTATGAACGATCGAACGCCTTCCAGTAGCCCCCGTGGACAAAGATGACCGTCCCCCGGGACACGCCCTCGGGTTCGAAAAAATCGAAGGCCTCCCGCTCGGTCGGGCCGTAGGACACCCCAAGCTGTGCGCGGAAACCCAGCTTTTTCCGAAAGGTCGCGGCCTCTTGCTGCCAGCGTGGCGGATAATCCTCCGCGCCCTCTATATGGGCCGCGTTGGCATAGGCGTCATCCAGTCTCATTCATGGCTCCCCCGGCACGTTCCATCGCAAAGTGGAACTGGACAATCATAGCCAATGTTGCTTTGGGTACCACAGACAAAAGCGGAGAGATTGCCATGACCGACGCGAAGACCGACCTCAAATCCATGCTCAAGGACCCCTCCCTGCTGGAGACGCGGGCCTATGTGAATGGCGAATGGATCGACGGTGACGACGGAACATTCGATGTGACGAATCCGGCCCGCGGCGACGTGATCGCCAAGGTTGCCAACCTGTCCCGCGCTCAGGTGGGCAAAGCCATCGCGGCCGCCGAAAAAGCGCAGAAAGACTGGGCCAAGCAGACCGGCAAGGAACGTGCCGCGATCCTGCGCAAGTGGTTCGACCTGATGATGGAAAACCAGGACGATCTGGGCACCATCCTGACCGCCGAACAGGGCAAGCCGCTGGCCGAAGCGAAGGGCGAGATCGGCTATGGCGCATCCTTCATCGAATTCTTCGGTGAAGAGGCCAAGCGCATCTACGGCGAAACCATTCCCGGCCATCAGCGCGACAAGCGTATCATGGTCATCAAGCAGCCCATCGGCGTTGCCGCATCCATCACGCCGTGGAACTTCCCCAACGCCATGATCACGCGCAAGGCCGCGCCCGCGCTTGCGGCGGGATGTTCCTTCGTGGCGCGCCCGGCGGCGGAAACGCCCCTGTCCGCCATCGTCATGGGCGTACTGGCAGAGCGTGCAGGTATCCCGGCAGGCGTGTTCAACGTGGTGCCGTCCTCTTCCTCCTCCGAAGTGGGCAAGGAATTCTGCGAGAATCCTGCTGTCCGCAAGCTGACGTTCACAGGCTCGACCGAAGTGGGTCGTATCCTGCTGAAACAGGCTGCCGATCAGGTGATGAAATGCTCCATGGAGCTGGGCGGCAACGCCCCGTTCATCGTGTTCGACGACGCGGATCTGGATGCCGCGGTCGAAGGCGCGATCCTGTGCAAGTTCCGCAACAACGGCCAGACCTGCGTCTGCGCGAACCGCATCTACGTTCAGGCCGGTGTCTATGACGCTTTTGCCGAAAAGCTGAAGGCGCGGGTCGAAAAGATGAAGGTCGGCGACGGCTTCGAGGATGGCGTAGACCTTGGCCCGCTAATCAACGGCGACGCCAGCGAGAAGGTCAAGGAACATATCGAGGATGCGCTTTCGAAGGGCGCTGAGATCATCCTCGGTTCCAAGGAAGAGAAGATGGAAGGCAACTTCCTTGCACCCACCATCGTCAAGGGCGTCACCCAGGACATGCAGGTCGCCACCGAGGAAACCTTCGGCCCGCTCGCACCGCTCTTCAAGTTCGATGACGAAGATGACGTGATCCGGATGGCCAACGATACGATCTTCGGCCTCGCTTCCTATTTCTACGCCAACGATCTCAGCCGCGTCTACAAGGTGGCCGAGGCGCTGGAATACGGGATTGTCGGGGTGAACACCGGCATCATCTCGACCGAGGTCGCGCCCTTTGGCGGCGTCAAGCAGTCCGGCCTTGGCCGCGAAGGCAGCCACCACGGGATCGAGGATTACCTTGAGATGAAATACATCTGCATGAGTGTCTGATCATCGACAGTCGCGATGTCGGAAAAGAAGAAGGCAGCGGATTCCGCTGCCTTCTTTGTTTCTTGGAACGCGGCAGGAGCGCGTCGAGCCACTCTTAGTTTAGGCCGACGCCCGCAGACCCGAACTGGGAAAGGGAGGAGCCGAAGCGCGCGTCGCTCATCCCGAGGTTCAGGCGGTTGTCCGCATCCAACGTCGTCCGGCTGCGCAGGATCACGCGCGGTGTCGCGGTGGCGAACCGGTCATCCAGCGCGACGGAATACCGCAGCGTCCCGTCTTCGCGCTGTTCGACCCGGTCAATCGTGCCCACGACCGTGCCGTCGGAGGAAACGGCCACGGCTGAACCGCTGTCGATCACTGCATTCATGCGGTCGAATTCAGCGGTTTCAAGCGGCCCTGTCACACGCGGGGTTGTGACGGTGGTATCCGTTTCGAGGTTCGTAGTCGCCAGATTGCTGGTGCCGATGTTGCTGGTATCCACGTCTGCATCGACGTTGAGATCCAGATCGGCAGCAGTCTCGGCCACGTCGGTCGCGGCAATCACACCTGTGCCGGCTCCTGCGGCAACACTGGTATCTTCGGAAAGCGTCTGCGCTGCGAGCGGAAGGGCTGTCAGCCCGGCCAGTGCTGTGGTGAGGGTCAGCGTTCGAACGGTATCGCGATAGGTCATTTGATGTTCCTTTCGTCTTCGTTGCTTTGTCTCGGACAGGCACGCAGCCTGTTATCTACAAAACGCATCGCCCCCCGGGCGGGTTGCGAGAACCTTCGAAACTCCGCGGATTTCCGCGCGCCGCATGCAAAAAGGCCCGAGGCGATGCCCCGGGCCAGTGACAGGAGTGGTCTTTATCCGATCAGTTGACGGATTTCGCGTCCACAACATCCTTCTCGATCGCCTTGCGGTCCGATGCGATCTCGATCTGACGCGGCTTCAGCGATTCGGGCACCTGACGCACGAGGTCGATGTGCAGCATGCCATCGGCATGGGCGGCGCCGGTCACCTGAACGTGATCCGCCAGTGCGAAACGGCGTTCGAACGCACGGGTGGCGATACCACGGTGCAGATAGGTCTTCTCTTCCTGTTCATCGGCCTTGCGGGCAGACACGATCAGAGATTTCTCACGCACCTCGACGCTCAGATCAGCTTCGGAGAAGCCGGCCACGGCGATGGTGATGCGGTAAGAATCGTCATCCAGCTTTTCGATGTTATAGGGCGGGTAGCTGGAGGTCGTGCCGTCGTTGGACAGGACGCGGTCCATCATGTTGGCGATCTGGTCGAAGCCAACGCTGGACCGGTAGAGCGGTGCAAAATCATATGTACGCATGTTTCATCCTCATGTTTGAGCGATTTTACGCATGGGCCTTCCATCATTGGACAGACCCGTTTCGGTTATGCCGAAGCCCTTTGAGGCACCCCGGCACCCGCCATGTGGGAATGATTCAGAAGCGTTTCAAGACCCCCGCCCAAAGGTCAGGGGCGTACGAATTTCGCCCCGGTGTCCCGGTTGGGCTGGCCCACGCGGATGCGGCGGCTGCCCGGTCCTTCATGCTGAAAGACACCTTTACCCGCGACCAGTTCGGCCTGCAAAAGGGCGAGCGGCGCGCCGAGCGCAGTCCCCAGCGAAACATTGGCGCCCTCGACCTCCGCCTTGGCGGAGACGACCGATACGATATGGGGGGCACCGTCCTGAAATACGAATATCGGCGCACCGCTCGATCCGAAATCGACAGAGCATGAGGTAACGAGAACCCCCTCCTGCCGGGCGAGAACGGTGCAAACCTCCTGCAGGGAGGGGGCCTCGGACCGGTCGCGCGCATAGCTCACCACGCCGACGCTGTCGCCGGGCCGGGGGCGGGCGCCGGTGCCGAAAGGCTGGATCGTGGTGTTGTTGATCGGGCGTTCCAGTTCCAGCAGGGCCACGTCGTTGCGCACCCGGTCGGACGATACATCGCCGTCAAACACATATTCAGGATGCACCACGGCCCGGCGGATGCCGCGGTAAGCCCCGGCGCGGCCATTGCGCCATCCGGCAAGGAACTGCACCGCGCCGTGATCGATCTGCTGTTTGGTGCGGCTGTCGAACAGGCAATGCGCCGCAGTCAGGACGAGCCTGGGCGCGATCAGCGCGCCGGTGCAGAAACCCACGCCCCCGATATCGAGCCGCCCGACCGCTTCCCAGTCGCGCCCTTCGACACCGCTGTCCAACTGGCGCAGTTGCGCATCCTGTGCCAGCGCACCCTGCGCCGCGAAAAGCAGAATAGTCGCGAATACCTTCAATACACGCAATTCAATCACCCCTGGTCACCCGGTATCCGGATACCCACCAGATGGGGCGAAAATAGGGCCGGATCAGCGCAACCGGGGGATTTCCGGGGCGCGCTGCGATCCATCGCGGTCCAGCGCCGGGGGTTTGGGCCCGCCCGTGGCCCAGTCCAACAGTTCCACGGTATGGACAACCGGAATACCGGTGCCCGAGCCGATCTGCATCATGCAACCGATATTTCCCGCCGCGATGATGTCCGGGCGTTTGGCTTCCAGCGTCCTCACCTTGCGCGCCTTCAACTGGCCGGAGATCTCCGGCTGCATCAGGTTATACGTACCCGCCGAACCACAACACAGATGCGGATCCGCAGGCTCCACCACCGTGAAGCCCGCCTTCTTCAGCAGATCTTTCGGGGCGGTCTTGATCTGCTGGCCATGCTGAAGCGAGCAGGCAGCGTGATAAGCGACCACGAGCCCTTCGTGCGCGGGTGATACCGGCGCGGGAGCATCTATTCCGGCGATGTCGTCGCGGGCCGGTCGTGGCGCTTCCTTGCCTTTTTCCGTGTCCAGAAGATCGACAAGAAGCTCGCTCACGTCACAGGCGATGGCTGACACACGCGCGGCATCTTCGGCCAGCGGTTCATTGCGGAACATATGGCCGTAGTCCTTAACCGTCGTTCCGCAGCCCGAGGTGTTGATCACGATGGCGTCCAGCCCCTTTCCGTCCATCTCCGCCGTCCAGGCGCGGATGTTGCGGGCAGCACTTGCGTGGCTCTCATCAGTCTTGCCCATATGATGGGTAAGGGCGCCGCAGCAACCTGCCCCCTCCGCCACCACGACTTCGCAGCCAAGCCGGGTCAGCAGGCGAATGGTCGCATCGTTGATATCCGTGTTGAGCGCCTTTTGGGCGCAGCCGGTCATCAGCGTCACGCGTTTGCGCGCTGTGCCTTCCGCGGCAAAAGTCTGGGGATCGTCGTTGCGGCTGACCGGGGGGATATGGCGCGGCGCCATCTCCAACATCGCCCGCAGCCGGACATCGGGCATCAGCCGTGCGAAGGGCCGGCCGATCTTCGCCCCCAGCAGGGCGAGCCGGAAGCGCGTCGGATAGGGCAGGATCCGCGCCAGCATCCAGCGCAGCGCACGATCCGACCACGGTCTTTTGTAACGACGTTCTATGTAATCGCGCGCGTGATCGACGAGGTGCATGTAATGCACGCCCGAAGGACAGGTCGTCATACAGGCGAGGCAGGACAGGCAACGGTCGATATGCTTGACGGTCTTCGCATCCGGGTCGCGGTCGTTCTCCAGCATGTCCTTGATCAGGTAGATACGGCCCCTCGGACTGTCGAGTTCATCCCCCAGCACCTGATAGGTCGGGCAGGTTGCCGTGCAGAAGCCACAATGCACGCAGGCACGCAGGATTTCATTGCTGCGTGCGATCTGCGGATCGGAAAGCTGGCTATCCGTGAAAGTCGTCTGCATCGAGCGCTCCGGCTGAAAGAGGTGGAATCAAGTAGCTCGCGCCATCAATCCGGGATTGAGGCGGGAATGAGGGTCGAACCTGTGCCGCAAAGCGGCGGCCAGTTGTGCGACGCCGGGGGCTTCGGGGTGGAACCGACCGAGTCGATCGAAGGTATCGGCACCAGCGCGAACAAGGGTGGCGTGCCCAGCAAATACGCCCACCGCAGCCCGCACGTCATGGCCGGCAGAGGCAAGGCACCAGAGCCGTCCGCCGCCCCAGTCATAAAGCACCGACTGCGCGCCGCTCCGCTCTGCGATGGCAGGCGCATCGGAAGGTTTGCACGACAGCGACCAGACGTCCCCCTTCCGCCCGGCAAAGGGGGTCACGTCGCGCAGGGTGCGCCAGGTTTCGGCGGATGCCTCCGCCTCTTCAATCTCGGCTTCGCCTGCCTTTTCGGCCAGCAAATCGCGCAACCGCCCACCGCGATAACTTACCGACTGTTCGAACCCTTCGATCCGCAGGTACGTTTTGCTGCTGGCCGGGTCGTGGGCCGCACCGGTCACCTCGAACGGGCTTCCCATCGCTTGGGCCATCGCCTGTATCGCTTCGGCATCTGACAACCCGTTCAACACCAGCGTCGCCTCGGTTTCGGGGCGCGGCAGCACCTTGAGCGAAACTTCCGTCAGAACGCCGAGCGTACCGAAAGACCCCGCCATCAGCTTCACGAGGTCATAGCCCGTCACGTTCTTCATGACCCGGCCGCCGTTCTTCACGACATCGCCCTTGCCATCCACGAAGCGGACCCCCAGCAGGAAATCCCGCGCCGCGCCGACAGTCATGCGCCGGGGCCCGGAGACATTGGCCGCGAAGACCCCGCCAATGGTGGGCGTTCCGGAAGTACCCAGCAACTGGCGGTGATCCATGGGCTCAAACGCGAGGCGCTGGTTATCCTGCGCCAGCGTCTCCTCGATCTCCGACACCGGCGTTCCGGCCCGTGCCACGAGCGTCAGCGCCCCGGGCTCATAGAGCGTAACCCCGGCCATCGCCGCGGTAGAAAGAGTTTTTGCATTGCATCGCACGCCGCGGGTGTTGCCGCCCTGTACGGCCCATGCGTCGCCTCCGCCGCGCAGAAGCTCGGCCAGTTCCGCCTCGGTATCCGGTGACACGCCGCTTTGCGGGGGGAGTGTTTCTGAAACGCTCATTCCGCTGCCAGAGCCTTTTCGCGGCGGGTGGCCGAAGCATCCAGCGGGAACACCTTCGCAGGGTTAAGCAGCCACGCCGGATCGAAAACGTCTTTCACCGCCATCTGCGCCTCCAGATCGGCAGCATCGTATTGTACGTGCATGAGGTCCCTCTTCTCGATCCCGACCCCATGTTCCCCGGTGAGGCACCCGCCCGCTTCGACACAGAGCTTCAATATCTCTGACCCGAATTCTTCGCACAGCTCCAGATCGCCGGGCTTGTTCGCATCGAACAGGATCAGGGGATGCATGTTCCCGTCGCCCGCGTGGAAAACGTTGCCCACCTTCAGGCCATAGCTTTTCGACATCTCGCCGATCCTCCGCAGCACCATGGGCAGCGCCGAAACCGGGATCGTCCCATCGAGGCACATGTAATCGTTGATCTGCCCCATGGCGCCGAAAGCGGACTTTCGGCCAAGCCAGATCTTGGCGCTTTCCTCCGCCGAGGTGCTTTCCCGCAACTCGACCGGATTGTGGCCCCGGGCAATCTCAGTGATCAGGGAAAGCTGGTGATCGATCTCGGCATCCGATCCCTCCACCTCCACGATGAGCAGCGCCTCGCACATGGGATAGCCTGCATGGGCGAAGGCTTCGGTGGCTTCGATGCAGGGGCGATCCATGAACTCGATTGCGACGGGCAGAACCCCCGCGCGGATGATGTCGCTGACGCAGGCACCCGCAACTTCGTTATCGTCGAAACCAATCAGTACCGGGCGCGCGCCTTCAGGCTTCGGCAGGATGCGCAGGGTTGCCTCCGTCACGATGCCCAACTGCCCTTCGGACCCGCAGACAAGCCCCAGCAGGTCGAGACCGCCGGCATCCATGTAAGGGCCGCCGATATCGATAATCTCGCCGTCCATCAGCACCATCCGAACCCCGAGCAGGTTATTGGTGGTGACACCGTATTTCAGGCAATGCGCCCCGCCCGAATTCATCGCGATATTACCCGCGATGGCGCAGGCCAACTGGCTTGAGGGGTCGGGCGCGTAGAAGAAGCCTTCTTCCTCCACCGCGCCGGTCACCGACAGGTTGGTTCGCCCGGTCTGCACCCGCACGAATCGGTTGTCGTAATCGGTTTCGAGCACTTCGTTCATGCGCGAAACACCGAGGATCACGCAATCGGCCGTGGGAAGCGCGCCACCGGCCAGCGAGGTCCCTGAACCGCGCGGAACCACCGGAACGCCCTCTTCCGAGCAGATGCGCAGGACGTCGGAAACCTCTTCCGTGGTGGCGGGCAAGACCGCCAGCATGGGCGGGCACTTATAGGCGGTGAGCGCGTCGCATTCGTAGGCCTTGGTTTCGCGGGGGTCTTCGATGACGGCATCGGCGGGCAGAACCTTGCGCAGCCGGTCGGCCACGCGCGCCTTGCGCGCCAGCACGCCAGCGTCGGGTACGGGCATTTCCATGAGCGCCTCCTGTTTGGTAAAGTAATATTACCAATTCACCCATTTGGCAAGAGTGAGGACGTATCGACACAGGTGGCGACGGCTGGGTGGAACCCTATTGGAATGCTCTGGGTTGAACTTATATACCCTTTGCGTAACCAAGATGGTGATCCCAGTGTACAGATTCATCGCAGCCTTGCTGATCACTTTCTCAGCCTTCCCCGCTCTCGCGGACGAACCCGTGATCGAGCAAGTCACCGTTTCCCGTGACGGGGACTTGTGGACATTCGATGTGACCATCAGCCACCCTGATTCCGGATGGGATCATTATGCCGATGCCTGGCGGATCCTGGATGAAAACGGGCGGTCCTTTGGCCAGCGCGATCTTGCCCATCCGCATATCGAGGAACAGCCGTTCACACGATCCCTGTCAGGCGTAACCATCCCGTCCGAGGTCAGAAGCGTGATCATTCAGGCGCATGACACCGTATCCGGATGGTCCGGCGCCGCCCGGCGGATAGACCTGAAATAACTCAGACCCTGTGATAAGGGCCGCCCGAGAGGATCGAGGCGGCCCGATACAACTGCTCCGCCAGCATGACGCGGGCCAGTACATGCGGCCAGACCATTTTACCGAATGAAAGCAGATGGTCGGCACCTGCGCGAAATGACGGCTCCAGCCCGTCAGCACCCCCGATGACGAAAACAAGATCGCCCTGTGCGGCATCGCGCCACCGGCCCAACCGGTCGGCGAAAGCGGGCGAGGTTTCGACCTTGCCCCGCTCATCAAGTGCGCAGATCACGGCACCGTTGGGGAGGGCTTTTTGCAGCAGAGCAGCCTCTTCGGCCATTCCGCCCTTCTTGGCTTCCACTTCGATGACATTGACAGGCCCCAGACCTACCCCACGCCCGGTCCTGTCGAACCGGGCCAGGTAGTCGTCAATGAGTGTCTTTTCGGGTCCGCGGCGGATCCGTCCCACCGCAAGCAGGTGCACACGCAAGGTTGAAACGTCAGCCCTGCAGCGCCGCCGGGTCCCCGTTGGACTGCCACATCTTTTCCAACTGGTAGAATTCGCGCACTTCGGGGCGGAACACATGGACGATCACATCGCCCGTGTCGATCAGCACCCAATCGCCGATGTCCTTGCCTTCCATACGGGCTGTGCGGCCGAACTCGTCCTTCACCTTCTGAACGAGCTTTTCGGCGATGGAGGCCACCTGCCGGGACGAACGGCCCGAGCAGATCACCATATGATCGCCAATAGCCGTCTTGCCGCGCAGATCGATCTGCACGATGTCTTCGGCTTTGTCTTCATCGAGGGATTTGAGGATAGCGGCCAGCAGAGCATCGCTCGCGGCCTGATCGCCAGCGGTCGCCATCAGCGCCGCACCGGGTTTCGCAGGCTGGCCTGCGACAGCTTGGATTGACAGGACATCGTCCTCCTTTTTGCGCGCCGCCAGATCCCCGGCGCTGGGATCACAACCAAGTTAGCAACGGCCGGGGGGCATTTCAATGACGCGCAGCGGCAATCTGCCTACCACCCTTCTTCCGTTATGATATTGTCCGCTTCCGCACCAAGCGCTTTCAGACTGTCGCGCACATCGTCGACGAACCCCTCGGGCCCGCAGATGTAGAAAATCTTACCCTCGAAATCCTGGACGTGCTTCTGCAGAAACTTACGGTCGATCCGACCTTGCGCAAAATCGCTGCTCTCTTCATCGGTGACGGTGAAGACCGGGTTCAATCCATCCATCCGCTCCCATTCTTCCTTCAGAATGATATCGGCCTCGGTCTTGTTGGAATAGAGCAGCCGGCTCCCGCTCAGGGCATCGTCCCGGGACCGACGGCGCAGGATGGAGATGAACGGCGTCACCCCCGCACCCGCCGCGATGAATACCCCCGGCCCGTGGTCGGTGATCGCGCCGAAAGGGTCAGTCATCAGCATATGATCGCCTTCGGACAGATCGGGCAGCCGCTTGGTGACACCGTCGTGGTCCGGATAGCTCTTGATCACGAACTCGAGGATCGTGTCCTCGGGCTGGGAAGTGAAGGTAAAGGGCCGGTCTTCGTCGCGCCAGCCTTCCCGGTCCAGCATGAGCGCCGCCGCCTGCCCCGGCTCGAAGTCAATCCCCTCCGGCCGGTCGAAGACGTAGTGGTTCGTGTCATGGGTAACCGGCGCAAGCGCCTTGAGGGTGAGCTTATGGGGCATTTATCAGGTCTCCTTTGCCACTCAACCTGTAGAAGAGCCCCCGGTTCCGGCTACTGGGCCCTCCTCCGGGGCTTGCCGATCCCCGGAATCGCCGCGGCGACCGCGTGACAGCGCGAGCTTGCTGTCCTCCAGCATCAGCACTTCGCGCTGCGGGAAGGGGATGGAGATGCCGTTTTCCTTGAAGGTGTCCCAAAGCGCCAGATAGACGTTGCCGCGAATGTTGGTCAGACCCCCCGTGGGGTCCCTGATCCAGAACCGCAGGATGTAGTCGACGCTGCTGTCGCCGAAGCCGACGATATGGCAGACCGGCGCCTTGAAGCTGAGCACCCGGTCCACCCCCTTCGCCGCGTCGATGGCGAGTTGGCGCACCTTGTGCGGATCGTCCGAATAGGCGGTGCCGAAATATATGTCCAACCGGACGAATTCGTTCGAGTGGGACCAGTTGACCACCTGCCCGGTGATCAGATCTTCGTTCGGGATGAGGTATTCCTTCCCGTCACGGGTGACCACGCTGGCATAGCGCGCGCCCAGCGTTTGTATCCAGCCGAAGGTCTCGCCGAGGCTGATGACATCCCCGGGCTTGATCGACTTGTCGAGCAGGATGATGACCCCGGAAACAAGGTTCGATACGACCTTCTGCAGGCCGAAACCGAGACCGACACCGATGGCGCCCGACAGCACGGCGAGCCCCGTCAGGTCGATACCGACAGCCCGCACCCCCATGAAGAACGCGAATCCGTAGAGGAAGATCTGCAATCCCTTGACCGCGAGAACCTGCATCGAGGGGCTGATGTCCTGGTTTTTGCGGATGCTGGTGGCCGTTGCGGTGCTGATGACCCGCGCGAGGGTGAAGAGCACCCCGATCACCACAAGCGCCACGATCAGGTCGAGCACCGAAAAGCGGAAATCACCGATCGAAAGCGCCAGCCGGTCCAGAAATGCAGAAACCTCGTCGGCCACCGACAGCAGGTAGAGCGTGGCGTAGATCCACAGGCTCCATGTGACGACCCTGCGCAGCGGCGGATTGCGCACCAGCCGGGCCGCGAAGGCGATGCTGACATAGACGGTCGCCAAGGTCGCCGCGATCCCCACGAGGTAGGAGCGCGACGGCCATGTGACGTTCTGCATCACGACATAGACAGCCCATGCCATAAGCGCGAAACAGATCAGCCCGAGGCGGCGCTTGATCTGGACGATGACCCGGAGTTTCCACCGCTCCCACCCCTCGCGGGACTGGACGTAGCGGCGCAGGACGTTGCCCAGAACCCGGTGCATGAGCCATGCCAAGGCAACCAGCACCACAAGGATGAGGATCTGGTTCTGTCGCCAGCCGGGCGTCAGAAGTCCTTCGGAGAAGTTGATCGTGGTATCGAAGATGCCGCGGAATGCATCCAGAAATTCCGCGAAAGGATCGCCCTGCTGGTCCATCGCCCGTCCTTTTCGTTGGAAAATGCCATGCCGCACAGGGCACCGCAACCCTAACGGCCTTGCAGGAACGTCCGCCAAAGGGTAATTCAGCGACCATGACACTCGTGTTCGATCTGGACGACCGCGCGCGCCTGCGTGAACGCTTCTTTGGCGCGCGCCACGCCGTGCGGGCACAGGGCTGAGCCGCTTCGCACATCCGACGCACACCTGAACCCTATTCATGACCGGGAGAGGACCGATGTCCCCCAAGACGCTCTACGACAAGATCTGGGATGCCCACGTGGCCCATGAGGCCGACGACGGCACCTGCCTTCTCTATATCGACCGCCACCTCGTCCACGAGGTGACGAGCCCGCAGGCCTTCGAAGGGCTGCGCATGACGGGCCGCACGGTGCGCGCCCCCGACAAGACGATTGCCGTGCCGGACCACAACGTGCCCACCACGCTGGACCGCGCCAATGCCGCCACCATGACCGAAGACAGCCGAATTCAGGTCGAGGCGCTGGACAAGAACGCCAAGGACTTCGGCATTCACTACTACCCCGTCAGCGACGTGCGGCAGGGGATCGTGCATATCGTCGGCCCCGAACAGGGCTGGACCCTGCCCGGCATGACGGTCGTTTGCGGCGACAGCCACACCGCCACCCATGGTGCCTTCGGTGCGCTGGCCCATGGCATCGGCACGTCCGAGGTGGAACATGTGCTGGCCACCCAGACCTTGATCCAGAAGAAATCGAAGAACATGAAGGTGGAGATCACCGGCAAGCTGCGCCCCGGTGTGACCGCAAAGGACATCACCCTGTCAGTGATCGGCGCGACCGGCACGGCGGGCGGTACGGGCTACGTGATCGAATATTGCGGCGAAGCCATCCGCGACCTGTCGATGGAAGGCCGCATGACCGTCTGCAACATGGCGATCGAAGGCGGCGCACGCGCGGGCCTCATCGCACCGGACGAGAAAACTTTCGAATATTGCAAGGGCCGCCCGCATGCGCCCAAGGGCGCGCAGTGGGAAGCCGCCATGGACTGGTGGAAAACGCTCTATTCCGATGACGATGCCCATTGGGACAAGGTCATCACCCTGAAGGGCGAGGATATCGCGCCCGTCGTGACATGGGGCACTTCGCCCGAAGACGTGCTGCCCATCACGGCGAAGGTACCGGCGCCCGAGGATTTCAAGGGCGGCAAATCAGGTGCTGCGAAACGTTCGCTCGAATATATGGGCCTGACCCCGGGCACTCCGCTCAGCGAAGTGGCGATTGATACTGTGTTCATCGGCTCCTGCACCAACGGCCGGATCGAGGATCTTCGCGCCGCCGCAGCGATCCTGAAGGGCAAGAAGATCGCCGTGAAACGCGCCATGGTAGTGCCCGGCTCCGGCCTCGTACGGGCGCAGGCCGAAGAGGAAGGTCTGGCGGAGATCTTCAAGGAAGCCGGCTTTGAATGGCGGCTTGCGGGTTGCTCCATGTGTCTGGCGATGAACCCTGACCAGTTGGCGCCCGGCGAACGCTGCGCCGCCACCTCAAACCGCAACTTCGAAGGCCGGCAGGGCCGGGGCGGGCGTACCCACCTGATGAGCCCCGCGATGGCAGCCGCCGCCGCGATTACCGGCCACCTCACCGATGTCAGGGAGATGATGTAATGGAAAAGTTCGACACGCTGACAGGCATCGCCGCACCGATGCCGATGATCAACATCGACACCGACATGATCATCCCCAAGCAGTTCCTGAAGACCATCAAGCGCGAAGGGCTTGGGGTGAACCTCTTCGACGAAATGCGCTATGACGACAACGGAAACGAGATCCCGGACTTCGTCCTGAACAAGCCGCAGTACCGGGATGCCGAGATACTCGTGGCCGGGGACAACTTCGGCTGCGGATCGTCACGCGAACACGCGCCATGGGCGATCAAGGATTTCGGCATCCGCTGCGTCATCGCGCCCAGCTTTGCGGACATTTTCTACAACAACTGCTTCAAGAACGGCATCCTGCCCATCGCGCTGCCGCAGGAGCAGGTCGATGTGCTGATGAAAGACGCCGAAAAAGGCGCCAACGCCCGGATGACGATCGACCTCGAAGCGCAGACGGTCACCACCTCGGACGGTGAGACGTTTTCGTTCGAGATCGATTCGTTCAAGAAGCACTGCCTGATGAATGGCTTGGACGATATCGGCCTGACGATGGAAAAGGCGGCATCGATCGAAAGCTTCGAGGCCTCCGCCTCCCAGTCCCGTCCCTGGGTCTGATCAAGGCACTGCCGTTAAGAAATAACTTGTGGGTGCCGGTGACGGCCCCACAAAATGTTGCGACCCCGCAACCACCCCTCCCCGAATAGATGCAAGAACGCCGCACCGAGGCATGCAAATCGCCCCGCTGCATGGCATCGGCCGCCCAACGTCTTGAGACATGGGGGAAATGAAGGCACAATTTGGGCAATAATGAGGCAAGCTCCTATACCAATGGGAGCATCAAGTTGGAACAAGACTGCGGCAAAGTACCGTGGCTGGCCAGTTTGAAAGGGTGGAACTTTGATCGGACGAATGACAGGCGCTGCGACGCGCGGTTTCCTTGTGGCGTTGCTCATCGCAACCCCTGCACTATTGCTTCCCGGCGTAGCGGCGGACAGCAGCCAGATCACGGTCCTCGTGGCGCTGCTCGCCTTTTCGCTGACTTTTGTCGAGTACAACTCGAATTTCCCCAGCATCGTAGAATTCCGCGATGCTGCGCCGTTCAACCGGCTGCGGTTCCTGACGCTGTTCTTCACGGTCTTTCTGCTGGCAGTGCTGCAAAAGGGGCTGAGCGAACCGACCCTGCTGACCGCTGGGCTGACCTCACTGGGAACGATCCTCGGCAATACGCTCGATTTTCCGTATTCCCCCGTGCGCCTCATCGTTCTGATGCTGCCTGAAGACGCGGATGCCGATCTGGTCGCCCTGATTCGCACCTCCGCCGGTTTTGCCTATCTCATCTCGCTTCTGGCGATGGGGGTCTTCGTCGTGCTGGTACGGTTCCTTGGCTGGCCGGTGCGCAACGGCGCCTTCAACGTCTGGGTCAACCTGCCGCTTTTCGACCCCACCGCGGGCGGTGACGTGATGCACAGGCTGCAAAGGGATGCCCGGATCAACATCGCCCTTGGGTTCCTGCTGCCCTTCGTGATCCCCGCCGTAGTCAAGGGCACCTCTGATCTGATAATACCGATCACGCTGCAGACACCGCAGACCCTGATCTGGACGATAAGCGCATGGGCCTTTCTTCCCGCCAGCATGATCATGCGCGGCATTGCCCTGAACCGGGTGGCAGAACTCATCCAGGACAAGCGCCGGCGCGCCTATGCAGACGCGCAGGATACCTTGCAGGCCGCCTGACGGTCGCCCTTGCGACGCTCTGGTTATGGGCGGCACTGCCCGCTGCGGCGGAACCGCTTCGAATCGCCACCTACAATACCGAGCTTTCGCGCGCGGGCCCCGGGCTTTTGCTGCGCGACATCCAGCGGGGCGGTGATGCTCAAGTAGATGCTGCCATCGGGGTCATCGCCGCCGCCGCGCCGGATGTGCTGGTTCTTCAGGGCATCGACTATGATTTGGAGCGTGCCGCATTGCACGCGCTCGCCGAGGCGATTGTCAAAGGGGGCGGGCCTGATTACCCACACCGCTTCGCCCTCCCCTCGAACGCGGGCCTTGCCACGGATTTCGACCTCGACGGAGATGGAAGGAAAGGCGGCCCGGGCGATGCGCAGGGCTACGGTGAATTTTTCGGGGCGGACGCGATGGCGATCCTTTCGCGCCATCCGGTGATTGCGGAACAGCTGCGGGACTTCTCCGCGCTTCGCTGGGTGGACCTGCCGGGGGGAATCCCGCCAAAGGTCGACGGCACCCCCTTCCCCTCCACCGCAGCGCTCGACATACAGCGACTTTCCTCTCGCGGACATTGGGTGGTACCGATCGAGGTGCCACACTTCGGGCGGATCGACCTGCTGACCTTCCATGCAGCGCCCCCCGTTTTCGACGGGCCGGAAGACCGCAACGGACGCCGGAACCATGATGAAATCCGATTCTGGAACCTGCTTCTGGATGGTGAATTCGGCCCGCCACCCCATGAACGCTTCATCCTGCTTGGGGATGCAAACCTCGATCCGCACCGCGGAGCGGGCCGCCGGGCCGCCATCGCGGCGCTTCTTGCCCATCCGGCCATGCAGGACCCGATGTCAGATATCCCGACCGTTACATGGGACCAGACCGGCCCCATGCGCGTGGACTACCTGTTGCCTTCCAAGGCGCTCACCGTGCTGCGGACAGGCCAGAAATCGAACACCGCAGCGAGCCGCCACGCCCTGATCTGGGCGGACCTGACCCGCTAGCGTTCTTGACCCTCTCGGGCGCGCGCGATACGCCGCTATCGACATCAGATCAGGAGAGAATTCGATGGCCACCCCCAAGCTGCTCATCCTCGCCGGCGACGGCATCGGCCCCGAAGTCATGGGACAGGTCACCCGGATCATCGACTGGTTCGGCGCGAACCGCGATCTCGCCTTCGACGTGGAGCACGACCTTGTCGGCGGTGCGGCCTATGACAAGCACGGCACCCCCCTGCACGACGACACGATGGCCAAGGCGCTCGCCGCCGATGCCGTTCTGCTAGGCGCCGTCGGCGGGCCGAAGTACGACGATCTGGATTTCTCGGTAAAGCCCGAACGCGGCCTGCTGCGCCTGCGCAAGGAAATGGACCTTTTTTCTAACCTGCGCCCTGCCCAGTGCTTCGATGCGCTGGCCGATTTCTCATCGCTCAAGAAAGACGTGGTCGCTGGGCTCGACATCATGATCGTGCGCGAACTGACCTCAGGCGTCTATTTCGGTGAACCGCGCGGTATTTTCGAAGAAGGCAACGAGCGCGTCGGCATCAATACCCAGCGCTACACGGAAAGCGAGATCGAGCGCGTTGCCCGCTCCGCCTTCGAACTCGCGCGGCGGCGGTCGAACAAGGTCTGTTCCATGGAAAAGGCCAACGTCATGGAAAGCGGTATCCTGTGGCGCGAAGTCGTCCAGCGCGTCCATGATGCCGATTATCCCGATGTTGAGCTGACCCATATGTATGCGGACAACGGCGCGATGCAGCTCGTCCGCGCACCCAAGCAGTTTGACGTGATCGTGACGGATAACCTTTTCGGTGACATCCTTTCCGACTGTGCGGCAATGCTGACCGGCTCGCTCGGCATGCTGCCCTCCGCTTCACTGGGCGCACCGAATGCCGATGGCCGCCCGAAGGCGCTCTACGAACCCGTTCACGGTTCCGCACCCGACATCGCCGGACAGGGCAAGGCGAATCCGATCGCCTGCATCCTCAGCTTTGCCATGGCGCTACGCTATTCCTTCGACAAGGGCGATGAAGCGGCGCGGCTGGAAAACGCGATCGAAGCCGTGTTGGCCAAAGGCGCGCGCACAGCGGACCTGATGGGCGAAGAAGGTGGCAGCCCGATCTCCACTTCTGAGATGGGCGATGCCATCCTCGAAGCGCTCGACGCGAGCCTCTGATAATTCTTCCGGGGCAGGCCGCGACGGTCTGCCCCGCGAAACACCTCCCTATCCGCCCCAGCCGCCGCATTTCGCTTGCCATTCGGGCACTGAACGCCTATGCGCTGCTGCACGGTCGGGCTGTAGCGCAGCCTGGTAGCGCACCTGCTTCGGGAGCAGGGGGTCGGAGGTTCGAATCCTCTCAGCCCGACCAATTTCACCATGTCCCTCTTCACCGGCGTCGTCTTTAGGCGAAGCGTCGCGCCGTGAGTATTTGTGAAAGGGTGAAGGAGCGAGGCGCGGCCCTGTCCCACCGAGTGCGGAGCGGCATGGTGACCCTGGCAGGATTCGAACCTGCAACCTGCCCCTTAGGAGGGGGCTGCTCTATCCAGTTGAGCCACAGGGCCTTGGGCGCCTGTCTAGCCCAGGCGGGGCGACCGCGCCACTCATTCGGTAAAGAAATTTGGGGCTGCCGCACCCGTGCACCCCGCTTGCGCAAAGTCGGCCAGATGCAGTAGCTTCAAATGAACAAGCAGCAGGATCATCCCTTTGACAGAAGCCAACAAACGCCCGCTTACCCTGCGCGACGTATCCGATGCGTGCGGCGTGTCGGAAATGACGGTCAGCCGCGTCCTGCGCAAGCAGGGCGATGTGTCCGAAGCAACCCGCAGCCGGGTGCTCGCCGCGGCAAAGGCGCTCGGCTACGTTCCGAACCAGATCGCGGGCTCGCTGGCGTCCCAGCGGGTGAACCTCGTGGCGGTGATCATCCCGTCGCTGTCGAACATGGTCTTCCCCGAGGTGCTGAACGGCATCAATCAGGTGCTTGAGGAGACACCCCTGCAGCCGGTCGTGGGGGTCAGCGACTACCTTCCCGAAAAGGAGGAGCGCGTTCTTTACGAAATGCTTTCTTGGCGCCCCTCGGGCGTGATCATCGCCGGGCTCGAACATACCGATGCGACCCGTGCCATGCTGGGCAATGCCGGCATACCGGTGGTGGAGATCATGGATGTGGATGGCAGACCGGTCGATGCCGTGGTCGGCATTTCGCATCGCCGCGCGGGCCGGGAAATGGCGAAAGCGATCCTCAAGGAAGGATACGAGCGGATCGGCTTCATGGGCACCAAGATGCCGCTGGACCACCGCGCCCGAAAACGGTTCGAAGGCTTCACCGAAGGGCTGGCGAAGGCGGGGATCGAGATAGAGGACCGCGCCTTCTACTCCGGCGGCTCCGCGCTCGCCAAGGGGCGCGAGATGACGCAAGAGATGCTGGAACGCTCCCCCGATCTGGATTTTCTCTATTACTCCAATGACATGATCGGAGCGGGGGGGCTGCTTTACCTGCTCGATCAGGGCATCGACATTCCGGGCCAGATCGGCCTCGCCGGGTTCAATGGGGTCGAGCTGCTGCAAGGTCTGCCGCGCCAGCTTGCCACGATGGATGCCTGCCGGAACGAGATCGGGCAGGCGGCCGCCCGCATCGTGCTCAACAGCACCAGCGACACGCCCGATCCCGACATCGCGACGCAAGTAACGCTGACCCCCACCCTGTCCTTCGGAGATACGCTGCGCCGTCGCCGCGGATGAGCCTGCCGCGGCTGGACAATAGCACCGCGCGGCGGCTTTTCCTTGACAAGCATCGGCTACTCGAACGCCCGCAGGGTCCCGCATCCAGCGCCGAGTTGCTGGCGCTGATCGACACGCTCGGCTTCGTGCAACTCGACAGTATCAATACCGTGGCCCGTGCCCATGACCTGATCCTGTTTTCCCGGCGTCCACGCTACCGCCCCGCCGCGCTCAAGCGACTTTATGAAAAGGACCGCGCGCTTTTCGAACATTGGACCCATGACGCCGCCGTCATACCGATAGCCTATTATCCCTATTGGCGCCTGCGGCGCGAACGGGATGCCGCGCGGCTTCGACGAAACTGGCGTGACTGGCGGCGCGACGGGTTCGAGGCGCGGTTTCAACCCGTGCTCGACCAGATCCGCGCGGAAGGCCCTGTTTCATCCTCCGATGTTGGACGGGGCGAAAAACGCGGCTCCGGCGGCTGGTGGGACTGGCACCCCTCCAAGACGGCGCTCGAATACCTCTGGCGCTGCGGCGCGTTGAGCGTTGTGGGGCGCGATGGCTTCCGCAAGGTCTACGACCTGACCGAAAGGGTCATTCCCGAAGATGTCCGTGCACCTGAGAACCCGCCGAACGACAGCGAAATCATCGATTGGTGCTGCGCGGGTGCCCTACAACGCCTCGGATTCGCAACCCATGGCGAAATCGCGGCCTTCTGGGCACATGTCACCCCGGCGGAAGCGCGCGACTGGTGCAGTGCTGCCCATGCCGCAGGCCGCATAACTCAGATCGAGGTGGAGGACGCCGGCGGCCTGCCGCGCCGCGCCTATGCCTTTCCCGAAGAGGTAGAGGCCGCCCTGGCCCTGCCCTCCGCCCCCGGGCGTCTTCGCATCCTCAGCCCCTTCGACCCCGCCCTGCGGGACCGGCGTCGCGCGCTCAGACTCTTTGGTTTCGACTACCGGATCGAGGTTTTCGTTCCCGCCGCGAAAAGGGCGTATGGATACTACGTGTTCCCGATCCTTCAGGGTGAGCGACTTGTGGGCAGGATCGACATGAAGGCGCTACGGGATACCGATGAGCTTTGTGTCTCGGCGCTCTGGACCGAACAAGGGGTCATCTGGGGCAGCGGGCGGCAGCGCCAGTTGGAGGCCGAATTACAGCGGCTGACGGCCCTCGCCGGGGTGAGCCGCGTCACCTTTGCCGCCGGCTGGCGCCGTGGATCAGCGCAGCACCAGTTCTGACAGGTCCTTTGACGCTGCCTGCAACCGACCGAGATGTTCCTTCAGGGCTTCCTTGTCGCCGCGCTGAATCGGCGCATGGATCGACAAGGTCGACATCAACCGCCCGATATCATCCAGCACGGGAACGGCGATCGCTACCATACCTTCCATGAACTCTTCGTCGTCGATCGAATATCCCTGTTCCCGAATGGCCTTTATCTCTTCCAGCAAGGCGGCGGGATCGGTCAGCGTCTTGGGCGTATGACGTTCGAGCTTTGCGGATTCGGCGAATTTCTGCACCATGCGCGGGGCAAGCGTGGAAAGGTACATCTTGCCGCTCGCAGTACAGTGGAACGGCACGATCGAACCAATCTGCATCTGGATGCGCAGCGGCCATTTCGTTTCCACCCGGTCGAGATACATCATCCCGTCCCGGTCGGGCGTGGCAACGTTACAGGTTTCGCCCACGTCCCGGGCGACGGCGTTAAGGACCGACAACCGCATGCTGCGCACCCTTGCGGATGACAGCACGTTGACGGCCATTTTCCGCAACCGCTGACCGGGGTGATAGGACCGCCCGTCAATGTCGCGCTGCAGGAAGCCTTCTTCTTCCAGCCGATGGAAAAGCCGGTGGATCGTCGGCTTCGGCAGGCCGAGTACTTCGTTGGCGGCCGTAGGTGTCATGGGTTCGCCGATCTGCGCGATCTCTTCCAGTAGCAACAACAACCGAAGGTTGGTCGGGATTGTCTTATCGCTATTGCTCGCATCAGGCATGGGCCGGTCCGTTTCTTGTGGCGCGGCCAGTTCAAACGGTGTCGGAACCCGGCGGGCCACGGTTCCGGGCACGGGTGAATGCCGCAGATTATGGGACTATATATTTTAAAAAGTGCATCGTGGGAATAGCATTCGCCGTTAAGGGAATGTTAACACTTCTTCCTGAGCGCCAGCGTGGCAAAATTGATGCACGTTTTGCGGGCAATCCAGCGCCACGGGTAAGCGCGGCGCTAAACGCAACTGCAGGCCGCTACAAAACGATACGCGACCGCATTTAAGTCAGCTTGCATTCCCCAGCCCCGTCTATAATGTCTGTTATTGAGACCCGTAATTTCAATAGATGATTGATTGGTATGATGACGAGTACAGACGCGGACTATATCATCGTCGGCGCCGGCTCCGCAGGCTGCGTGCTTGCAAACCGTTTGAGTGCCGATCCCCGCAATCGGGTCATCCTGCTGGAAGCCGGTGGTCGCGACTGGAGCCCCTGGATCCATATCCCTGTCGGATACTTCAAGACCATTCACAACCCCAAGTTGGACTGGTGCTACAGAACCGAGCCGGAGCCAGGGCTCAACGGGCGATCCATCCGCTGGCCCCGGGGCAAGGTGCTGGGCGGGTCATCTTCTCTCAACGGCCTCCTTTATGTGCGGGGCCAGCCGCAGGACTACGATCGCTGGAGGCAGATGGGCAACCAAGGCTGGGGGTGGGACGATGTCCTGCCCCTGTTCAAGCGAGCTGAGGGAAACGAACGGGGGGCAGACGCCTATCACGGCGCTGAGGGGCCGCTGACAGTCAGTGACATGCGTCTCGAAAGACCGATTACCAATGCCTGGGTCGCAGCCGCCCAAGCTGCAGGCCACCGCTTCAACCCGGACTACAACGGCGCTTCACAGGAAGGCGTCGGATACTTCCAACTGACCGCCAAAGGAGGCCTCAGGTGCAGCGCCGCCACCGCCTACCTCGATCCCATCCGCTCCAGGGGCAACCTTCGGATCATCACGCATGCCCACGCCAGCCATGTCCTTTTTGACGGGCAGCGCGCCACGGGGGTGGCCTACCTTGACCGGAGCGGTAAGGAGCAACACCTGCATGCCGGGGGGGAGGTCATCCTCTCGGGCGGCACAATCAACTCGCCCCAGTTGCTCATGCTGTCCGGCATCGGCGATGCGGAGGAACTTGGAGAACACGGTATCACCGTACGGCAACACCTACCCGCAGTGGGGCAAAACCTGCAGGATCACCTTCAGGCGCGGCTGGTCTACAAATGTCACGAGGCTACGCTGAACGACGAAGTGTCGACGCTTCTCGGGCGGCTGAAAATCGCCGCGCATTATGCTTTCAACCGGCGCGGGCCAATGGCGATGGCAGCGAGCCTCGCCACCGGCTTCCTCAGAACGAGGCCAGAGCTTGAAACGCCAGATATCCAGCTGCACGTTCAACCGCTTTCCGCAGAAAACCCCGGCATGGGCGCGGATCACTTTTCGGCCTTCACGACCTCCGTCTGCCAGTTGCGTCCCGAAAGCCGGGGCCGGATAAGCCTTCGCAGTCCGGACCCGCGCGCCCACCCCAAAATCGTCGCGAACTACCTGTCGACACCGAACGACCGTCACACGCTCGTCGAAGGGATCAACATCGCACGCCGCATTGCGCGACACGCCCCCCTGGCCAACAGGATATCGGAAGAATTCCGCCCCCATCCCGATCTCGACCCGGAAGACCGCGAAGCAACCCTTGACTGGGCGCGGGATAATACCGCCTCTATCTATCATCCGGTGGGGACCTGTCGCATGGGCAGCGGAACCAATGCCGTAGTGGACGATGCATTGCGGGTCCGGGGCATAGTGGGTCTCAGGGTGGCGGATGCGTCCATCATGCCGGACATCGTGTCGGGCAACACCAACGCCCCCACGATCATGATCGGTGAAAAGGCCAGTGACCTGATCCTGAAAGACCGCGATAGGGCAGCAGCAAGGGCCTGACCCCTTCACCCTTTCGCAAATACTCGCGGGGTTCGGGGGCGCGCCCCCGATCAACGGTCAACGGAACCACCCCACGCTCTGCCGAAGGAGCGGGGCGAAGATTTATCCCGTCTCACGCCGTTGACGCCGCCGCAGACTGTGTTTGAATGCGGCCAAAGGAGTCACCCCATGTCATTCCGCCCAGACGCGGCTCGATCCTTCCCCGCTTCGCGGAGCATTCCGCATGAGTGACTGGCCTGTCATTCGCAGGGTCGGGCTTTCGGGTCTTCTTGTCACCTTCGCCGCAAGGATGAGCGAGCCTGCCAACCGGGCCGCGCTCGCGCTTCGTGCGGCGATTGACGCGGAAGGTTGGGAAGGGGTCACCGAAACCAGCACCTCGCTCGTTTCCACCTTTATCGGGGTCGATCTGGCCGCGAAGGGTCCCGAAGAGCTGACCCGCAAGCTAGAAAAGCTGCTAAGCGCGCAAGACTGGTACGCGGCCCCCCTGCCCTCCGGTCGCAAATTGTGGCGCGTCCCGACTGTATACGGCACCGACCTTGCCCCCCAACTCGCCGAAGCAGCCGAGGCAGCCGGAATGGAAGCGGAGGAGGCCGTGAAGCAGTTGTCGCAGGCCCGCGTCCGGGTTCTGACGATCGGGTTCGCCCCGGGGCAACCCTATCTCGGCGAACTGGGAGAGGCCTGGGACATTCCGCGCCAGCAGGGGCTGACCGATACCGTCCCCGCCGGTGCGCTGATCGTGGCGATCCGCCAGCTCGTGCTCTTTACCAATGCCTCGCCTACCGGGTGGCGGCATATCGGGCAGACGGCTTTCCGCACATTCCGTCCCGAGGCCGAGACCCCGTTTGCCCTCTCTCCGGGTGACGAGATGATGTTCCCCGCCATAGAACGCGATGCCTATGAGGACATCCTCGCGTCAAATGCCGATGGAAACGGCGGCGCCACGCAGGAGGTGATTGAATGAACGCGCAACTCGACGTTCTTCACGCCGGGCCGGGCATGACGGTGCAGGATCGGGGCCGCCGGGGCTTCCGGGCGCAAGGCCTGACCGCAGGCGGTGCCGCCGACAGGATGGCCTTGGCCGAAGGTGCAGCACTGCTCGATCAGTCGGGCGATCTTGCGGCGATCGAAATGGCAGGCGCGGGGGGAAGCTTTCGTTGCACCAGTGATCTGCGCATCGCCCTGACCGGGGCAGATATGGGCGCCTCCGCAGATGGCGCCCCGCTGGCGTGGAACGCCTGTCATTTGCTGCCTGCCGGAACGACGCTCACCCTCGGGGGCGCGAAGGACGGTTCTTACGGCTATCTCCATGTGGGTGGTGGAATTGCCACCGAACCGGTCATGGGGGCCCGCGCCGGGCATCTTGCCGCCGGTCTGGGCGAGGCAATCGCGGCGGGCGACAGCCTCCCCCTCGGGCCTGACAAGGGGGGGCCGACGGGGCGGATACTCGAACGCGGCGACAGGTTCGGGGGCGGCACCGTCCATATCGTCGCCAGCATGCAGACCGCGAACTTCGCCGCGGAGACGCTCGACCGGTTCGTGGATACCGAATTTCGGCGCGATACGCGGGCCAACCGGGTGGGGGTTCGCATGACCCATGATGGCGAAGGTTTCTTCGCCGAAGGTCAGCTCAGCATCGTTTCGGAAGTGATTGTACCGGGCGACATCCAGATCACGGGCGACGGTGCCCCCTATGTGTTGATGGGCGAATGCCAGACGACAGGCGGTTACCCGAGAATCGGCACGGTGCTTCCCTCCGATCTGCCTCGCGTGGCACAGGCCCGTGCCGGCGATCCCATACGCTTTCGCCTGATCGAGACGGAGGAGGCCATCACGCTGGAGCGCCGCGCGCGCGACTGGCTGGCCGGTATCGCAGGTCGGATCGCACCCCTCACCCGGAACCCACATGAAATGCGCGATCTGCTGTCCTACCAACTGGTCGGGGGCGCGGTCTCCGCCACGGCGGATCCATTCGAGGAAGAGGATAGGAAATGACACAGGTCGATCTCAACGCCGACATGGGCGAAAGCTTCGGTTCTTGGAAAATGGGCAACGATCCCGCCCTGCTGGAAATCGTCACCTCGGCGAATATCGCCTGCGGGGGCCATGCCGGTGACCCGGACGTGATGGCGCGCACGATGTCGCTCGCGGCCAGCAACGGTGTGGGCATCGGTGCCCATCCGGGCTTCATGGATATTTCGGGCTTCGGGCGATTTCGAATGTCCGTCCCCCGCGCCACCCTTCAAAACCAAATCCGGTATCAGGTTGCCGCAAGCATCGGGATGGCCCGAAGCCTCGGGGCGCAGGTCCGGCACCTCAAATTGCACGGCGCCGTGGCTAATATGGCGTCGGAGGACGAGACGCTGGCGCGCGACCTTTTCGAGGCGGCGCTGTCGGTGGCCCCTGATCTCATCGTCATGGTCCTGTCCGAAACCGCGCAGCAAAAGGCAGCGGAGGGGCTCGGTTGCCGCTGGGCGGGCGAGATTTTTGCCGACCGCGCCTATAACGACGATGCAACGCTGGTGGACCGATCACTGCCCGGTGCGGTGATCCACGATGCCGAAGCCGCCGGCAAGCGCATGGCGCAAATGGTGACCGAAGGGGCCATCATCACCGAAAGCGGCAAACGCATCCCCGCGGCCATCGATACGATCTGCCTGCACGGCGACACGCCCGAAGCTGTCGATATCGCGAAATCCGTGCGCGCGGCGCTGCAAGACGCCGACATCACGTTGCGCACCTTCGACGGGCGGGGTTGATCCTGAAGGAAGATTTCAGTGGTGAGCCGTGCAGGATTCGAACCTGCGACCCACTGATTAAAAGTCAGTTGCTCTACCAACTGAGCTAACGGCCCACTAGGCGGAGTACCTAGAAAGTTGCGCCGGGGGGGTCAAGCCCGAAACGTCGGAAATTCCGCGGCCCGCTGGATATATGCAGCAGGCGGGAGTATATGCGCCGGATGAGCACCGGATTCCCAAATGGCCTGCCCTTCATGAAGATGCATGGGCTGGGTAACGACTTCGTCGTCGTCGACGCGCGGCAGGGTCAAAACCCTGTCACCGATGCGCTCGCGTGTGGCATTGCGGACCGGCATCGCGGCGTCGGCTTCGACCAACTGGCGGTGATCGGAAAGCCCGATGATGGCGCTGTCAGGCTCACCTTTTACAATGCGGACGGATCGCTTTCCGCGGCTTGCGGCAACGCGACCCGCTGCATTGCCCGCTACCTGATGGACGAAAGCGGCGATGCGGCAATCACGCTGAAGACTGAACGTGGCCTGCTGGAGGCGCGGGATGCGGGCCGGGGGCTGACCTCGGTCAATATGCTGCACCCTCAGCTAGACTGGCAGGAAATCCCGCTCGTGCGAGAAATGGACACTCTGGTTCTGCCGATCGAGGGCGAGCCGACGGCGACGGGCATGGGCAACCCTCATTGCAGCTTTTTCGTCGCGGATGCCGAGGCGGCCGACCTTGAGGATATCGGCGCACGGATGGAGCATCACCCCCTCTTCCCCCAGCGCACCAATGTACAGCTGGCCCAGATCGTCGGGACCGACCACATCCGGATGCGGGTCTGGGAACGGGGCGTCGGAGTTACACTGGCCTCCGGTTCCTCCAGCTGCGCGGTGGCCGTGGCGGCGGCGCGCAGGGGGCTTACCGGACGGTCGGTCAAGATCGATCTGGACGGCGGCACGCTCGATATTGACTGGCGTGAAGACGGCGTTTGGATGACCGGACCAACGATGCACGTCTTCAGCGGGGCGCTCAGCCCTGCGTTTCTGGAGTCCCTGGCATGAGCGCGCCTGTCTTCCGCACCATGGGGTGCCGGTTGAACGCCTATGAAACAGAGGCGATGAAGGACCTCGCCGCGCAGGCGGGGTTAGAAAACGCGGTTGTGGTCAATACCTGCGCTGTCACGGCGGAAGCCGTGCGCAAAGCGCGGCAGGATATCCGCCGCCTGCGCCGGGAACATCCCGATGCCCGGCTGATCGTCACCGGCTGCGCCGCGCAGACCGAGCCCGAGACATTCTCCGCCATGGAGGAGGTCGACGCCGTTATCGGCAATACAGAAAAGATGGCCCCGGAGACATGGCAGGGCATGGCAGCCGATTTCATCGGTGAGACAGAGGCCCTGCAGGTGGATGACATCATGTCCATCACCGAAACAGCAGGTCATCTGATCGACGGTTTCGGTACCCGCAGCCGCGCCTACGTTCAGGTGCAGAACGGCTGCGACCACCGTTGCACCTTCTGCATCATTCCTTTCGGGCGCGGAAACTCACGGTCCGTGCCTGCCGGGGTCGTGGTGGACCAGATCAAGCGGCTGGTTCAGAAAGGCTTCAACGAAGTTGTACTGACCGGCGTGGACCTCACAAGCTGGGGGGCCGATCTGCCCGCCAGCCCCAAGCTCGGCGATCTGGTCATGCGGATCCTGCGGCTGGTGCCCGACCTTCGGCGGCTGCGCATTTCCTCCATCGACTCGATCGAGGTGGACGAGAACCTGATGCAGGCCATCGCGACGGAACCGCGCCTGATGCCCCACCTGCATCTCAGCCTGCAGCATGGCGACGACATGATCCTGAAGCGCATGAAGCGCCGCCACCTGCGCGACGATGCGATCCGCTTCACCGAAGAGGCACGCCGCCTGCGGCCCGAAATGACCTTCGGCGCGGACATAATCGCGGGTTTCCCGACAGAGACCGACGCGATGTTCGAAAACTCTTTGAAGCTGGTGGATGACTGCGCGCTGACTTGGCTTCACGTCTTCCCTTATTCCGCCCGACCGGGCACGCCGGCGGCCCGGATGCCAGCAGTAGACGGCGCCACGATCAAGGAACGTGCCGCCCGCCTGCGCGCCGCAGGCGCCGACCGTGTCTCCCTCCACCTGCAGGAGCAGGTCGGACGCCCCCACAGTGTTCTCATGGAAAGCCCGCATATGGGCCGGACAGAGCAGTTCACCGAAGTACGTTTCAAAGTGGCACAGCAGGAAGGCGCGGTGGTTGACGCTGTTATTGAGGGCCGATCCGCCGACCATCTGCTGGCATAAGCTTCGGCGGTTGCAAAGATTTCCGCGACACATGTGAACCGGGTCACTGACAGCCCATCGCCCGAGAGGCACATTCACCAATGTAGAGAGCGTCAGCCCGCGATTGCCCCGGCCAAATATTCGCGGTCGCCGCGTGTTGGCATTTTCAGCCCTGCCGGGGGAGGGCTCGATCGCGCGCTGTTTGCTGTGCCGATCGCAAGGGTCATGGCCAGTGTTCTCCCGGTATTTATTGACGGATGGCGTGCAAAGGTCCGATAGCTTCCCCCATTGGTCCAAACGTCAAAGACCCTTCCGAATTGTCCCGTTCGGAAGGGTCTTTTTTAGCTCTCAGGTCTGACTGGGAAAAGTCAGCTTTCCTTGTGCTTGTGACGGGCCCAGAGGCGTTTGTTCGTCAGGTAAAGCAGCACAGACAGCAGGGTCAGGAAAATCACGCCCGCGAAACCGGCTTGCTTGCGACCGGCGAGTTTCGGTTCGGCCGTCCACATCAGGAAGGCGGAGACGTCCTCCGACAGATGCTGCAGATCGTTGGCATGTTCATCCACAAACTCGACCTGACCGTCGCCCAAGGGCGGAGCCATGGCGATCCAGCCGCCGGGGAAGACCGAGTTTCCATAAAGCACTGTGCCTGCCTGTTCCTTCTCTTCACCGGTATAGCTGGTCAGCAGGGCGGTGATATACTCCGGCCCGCCGATACCCTTGAAGAACTGGTTGATGCCAAGGCCATAGGGGCCGTGGAAGGCGGCACGCTTCTTCGCCATCAGCGAAAGGTCAGGCGCATTGGCGAGGTTCGACTGCGGGAAGTGATCCACCGGGGTCGCCGGGCGCGTGTCGTCGAGTTCCGAATCGTAGACATCGAACTGCTTGGCGTATTCGATCACCTGCGCTTCGGGCAGGTTGGGGCCGGTTTCGTCACCCAGCGTACGCATCGCCACATATTCCAACCCGTGGCAGGCGGCGCAGACTTCGGTGTAGATCTGCAGACCACGCTGAAGCTGGTTCACGTCATAGGCGCCGAAGGGACCATCGAAGGAAAAATCGATGTTCTCGATATACGGTGTTCCATGGCCATCGTCGTCGCCGTGATCGTCCTCGGCGGCGGCATGGTCGTCTTCTTTCTGACCGTGGTCATCGTCATCCATGACGCCGACTTCGGTATCTTCGCCATGGGCCTGACCGCTCACATCATCCTCTGCGATGACCTCGGTCTGGCTTTCTTCGACCGCATCGGGCTGATCCTCGGCGACTTCCTCGGCTGCTTCGGCGGCCTCGTCCTGAACGACGTCCTCGTTCACGCCGACATCTTCACGCGCGGCATCCGCGCCTTCGGCGGAGGGCAGTGCGTCGTCAGAGGCGGCTTCGACGTTCGTGTCGTCGCTGGCATCGGTTGCCTGTGCGGCAACCGAACCCGTTTCTTCAGTCGTAACGGCATCACCCTGAACGGTCGTCGTGACCTGTTCGCGGGTCTCCGTGTCCTCCTGCGTTTGCACCTGCGGGGAGGTGACGCGCTGGCCGGTGGCCGGCGCCTCGGTCGTTTCCTGCGCCAGCACGGTGGAGGCGGCTCCGACGAAACCGGCAGCGACCACGGCGGTTAGGATGTTGGTCTTCATCATAGTCATGGTCCTTACTCTGCCGGCTTGACCAGCGTTTTGGTGCCGCCGGCCTTGGGCGCGAAATGAGCGTCGAAGTCTTCTTCGATGGTCGCAGGCGGGATCAGCGGTTTCTCGATCACGCCGAGCAGCGGCAGGATCACCAGGAAGTAGGCGAACCAATAGGCCGAGGCGATCAGCGAGAAGGTTGCATAAGGCTCTTCCGCGGGCATGGCACCCAGCCACATCAGCGCGAAGAAATCAATCACCAGCAGGGCGAACCACCATTTGAACATCGGACGATAACGGCCCGACCGTACGCTGGAGGTATCGAGCCACGGTACCAGCGCCATGACCGCGATTGCACCGAACATCGCCAGCACGCCGAAGAACTTGGCGTCGATGATGCCACCCGTCACGAAGGACGCGATCTGAACGACCCAGACTTCGGAAGTGAACGCCCGCAGGATCGCGTAGAAGGGCAGGAAGTACCATTCGGGCACGATATGCGCAGGCGTCGCCAGCGGGTTCGCCTCGATATAGTTGTCCGGATGGCCGAGGTAGTTCGGCATGAAGCCCACGACCGCGAAGAACACCACCAGGATGACTGCGAGCGCGAAGAGGTCCTTGATCACGAAGTAGGGCCAGAAGGGCAGCGTGTCCTTCTCGGCTTCTTCCTTGGAACCGCGGCGCACCTCGACCCCGGTGGGGTTGTTGTTACCCGTGGTGTGGAACGCCCAGACATGCACGATCACCAGACCGGCAATCACGAAGGGTAGCAGGTAGTGCAGGCTGAAGAAACGGTTCAGCGTCGCATTGTCCACGGCAGGGCCGCCCAGCAGCAGTGTCTGCAGAGATTCACCCACGAAGGGGATTGCCCCGAAGAGACCGGTGATCACGGTCGCGCCCCAGAAGGACATCTGACCCCAGGGCAGCACGTAGCCCATGAAACCGGTAGCCATCATCAGAAGGTAAATCAGCATCCCGATGATCCACGTGACCTCACGCGGGGCCTTGTAGGAGCCGTAGTAGAGACCGCGGAAGATATGGGCATAGACCGCGACGAAGAACAACGACGCGCCGTTCATGTGCAGATACCGCAGCATGTAGCCGCCGTTCACGTTGCGCATGATATGTTCGACCGATGCGAAGGCGAGGTCCACGTGCGGGGTGTAGTGCATCACCAGAACGATACCGGTGACGATCTGCAGCAGAAGACAGAAAACGAGGACGATGCCCCATATCCACATCCAGTTAAGGTTCTTGGGTGTGGGGATCATCAATGTGTCGTACAGCAACCCAACGATGGGGAGCCGGCGGTGAAGCCACTTTTCGCCGCCCGTGGTCGGCTCGTAATGGTCGTGCGGAATTCCAGCCATTTGCGTGTGCTCCCTTAACCCAGCTTCAACGTGGATTCGTCAAGAAATTCGGCGACCGGCACCAGCAGGTTCAGGGGCGCGGGTCCTTTGCGGATCCGTCCCGCCGTGTCGTAGTGCGACCCGTGACACGGGCAGAACCAGCCCCCGAAATCGCCCGCGTCACCCAGCGGAACACATCCCAGATGCGTGCAGACGCCGATCTGGACCAGCCATTCGCCGGTGTCGTCCAGCGCGCGGTTCTCGTCGGTTGCGAGCACATCGCCCGAAAGGTTCTCGTTCTGGGCAGTCGGGTCGGGCAGGTCGCTGATATCGACGGAACGCGCCTCGACGATCTCTTCCTCGGTACGGCGGCGAATGAACACCGGCTTGCCCAGCCATTTCACGGTCAGCTGCGAGCCACGCTCAAGCCCGGAGACATCCACGCGGATCGACGAAAGCGCCTTTACGTCCGCCGAAGGGTTCATCTGGTTCACAAGTGGCCAGACCGCCGCACCGACCGCGACGGCCCCGGTGCCTGCGGTCGCGTAATAGAGGAAGTCCCTCCGGTTACCTGCGTGTTCTTCAGCTTGGGACACGGGTTTTCTCCAATTTTCTGGCCAAAGCACGGCCGTCAGACATGGCGACCGCCTGCGGACAGGCGATCTTGCTTCAGGGGGTATCTACCGGGCCATCGCGCGCCCGTCCAGATGGCAATGGCGCGCAAACCGTCGCAGGTGGCCTGCGCGGGACGGAAAAGCTTGCGATTGTGGCAATACTACCCGGCCGGGGGCGCCGTCGCCCGCATCGATGCGCGCGAATCGAACTCTTCGAACCATGCGGCGAGCGCCGGGTTGCCATTGCGCCAGCCCCGCGCGCCATGGCGAAACTCAACATATCCCAGCGCGCAGCCCACGGCGATCTGCCCCATGTCGAGCGGGCCGGACAGATGGCTGATCCAACGGCTCTCCAGCGCCGAACAGGCCCGGGCAATCTTCCCCCACTGACCTTCGACCCAGCTTTCCAATCGCTTGTCTTCGGGACGCAGCCGGTTTTCGTAGATCATCAGCAGGGCGGCATCGAGCATGCCGTCCGCCGTGGCCTCCAGCGTCAGGGTTTCCCAGCGTGCCGGACCGCTCGGATAGAGCCGGGCCGTCGCCCTGTCATCCAGATAGGCGCAAATGACACGGCTGTCATAAAGCGTCGGCCCGTCGTCCCGCTCCAGCGCGGGAACCTTGGTCAGCGGATTGCTGGCTTCCAGCCCTTCCGCCGGGTTCAACGGCGTCCCGGAGGCTTCGTGCAACGTGACATCCGCGATCTGGCCGGTTTCGTGCAGCAGGACCATGACCTTGCGCACATAGGGCGAGGTCGGAGAATAATGGAGTTTCATGCGCTGTTCCTCATGATGATCCGCGCAGTCTTTACCGAACGGCGACCCAACACAATGGGTCAGAGGTTCGTCGCGTCATCGGGGGGTCTCCGCCCTTCAGCCATCCCGCATCAACCGGGCCATCACGCCCGGGTCGGTGCCGAACCCGTGGGACTGCATTTCGGACGCGGCGGAAAGCCGGGCGGGCTCGTCCTTGTTTTGGCCCAGCTTCCATGTGCCATCGACCTCATGCACGTTCAGCCGGTAGGGCAGGATCATCCGCATCAACCGGCTGCGCGCTTCCTCCGTCATCTTGTCCATGGTCCACGCCCGCTTCGGGGCAAGACGGCTCTCGAAGAACGCGGATTGCCGGGCCAGAAGCGGCTCCAACTCTGCCAGCGGCAGGGGTTCGAGTTCTCCTATCAGGTGAACGGCCACGTAGTTCCACGTCGGCACCTGATCCTCGATCCCGTACCAGTCGGGGGAAACATAGCTGTGCGGCCCCGATACCGCGAGCCGTACCTGCAAAGGCTCCCTGCCCAGCCGGGCGATGGGATTGGAACGGACCAGATGCAACTCGGCGCTCGTGCCCTCTTCGTCCAGCACGAATGGCACATGAGACATCAGCGGCCCATCGGGACCCGCGACAGCCATGATGCCGAAGGCGGCATCACGGGCGAAGGCGACATTGCGTTCACGCGGAGTGGTGCGAAAGACGGGATTGGGATGCATCAGGCGGTCTCCGTGTCTGGCGTATTTCTATTGCGCCCGTGCCGGGCCTTTGGCAACCTGTCTGCATTCTCAGGGCGGGGTGAAATTCCCCACCGGCGGTATGTGGCCTGCGCCACGAGCCCGCGAGCGGCCCTTCCGGGGGTGTCAGCAGATCCGGTGAGATGCCGGAGCCGACGGTCATAGTCCGGATGAAAGAGAATGTGATCGGAAGGGCGCGGTGCGCTCTGCCGGTCCCGTGATCGCCTTGGGTGGATAGTGTGCCGACCAGAGGAGATCATGATGTCACACGATACTTCCGCCCGCTTCGCCTTCGTACGTGCCCGCTGGCACGCAGAGATCGTGGATCGGGCCCTGACGGGCTTTGCCGAAATCATCCCGGCTTCGGCCACGGAGGTTTTCGACGTGCCCGGTGCCTTCGAACTACCGTTGATGGCACAGAAGCTCGCCCGAAGCGGGCGGTATGACGCCATCGCCTGCGCCGCGCTGGTGGTGGACGGGGGCATATACCGCCATGATTTCGTGGCACAGGCCGTCGTGGACGGGCTGATGCGCGTGGGCCTCGATACCGGGATACCCGTGCTTTCCGTCTCGCTGACGCCGCATCAGTTTCAGGACACCGCGCACCACCGGGCGATCTATGCCGAACATTTCGTGGAAAAGGGCCGCGAAGCCGCGCATGCGGCGCTCGGTATTATCGGCGCGGGCCGGAAAGCCGCCTGATCATCCCAGGTAGACCCGCAGGGCGGGCGGCGGATCGTTCAGCAGATCCGCCGCCGACATCGGCGCCTCTGCCCTGCCGTCCGCCACGAAAATCGCTTCCTCCGCGATGCGGCGCACGTCTTCGGGGGAATGGGTGATCATCAGCAACCCGGCGCCGGTTTCCGCTACCAGATTTTCGACGAGATCCAGCATCTCCGCGCGCAGTGCGGGGCCTAGTGCGGCAAAAGGTTCATCGAGCAGGACCCAGGGCCGCGCCTGCACTAAAACCCGGGCAAGCGCGGCGCGGCTTTGCTGGCCCCCCGATAGTGCGGCAGGCAGTTTTTCCGCGTGGTCGCCAAGCTGTACCCGGGCGAGCGCCGCCGCGACCAGCTCTTCATCCTCCGCCGTCAGGCGCAGATTGGGGCGCAGGCCCAGCCCGACGTTCTGGCGCAGGGTCAGATGCGGGAAAAGGTTGTTGTCCTGAAACAGCATGGTCATCGGGCGCTGACCCGGCGGATCTGCCGTGATGTCGCGCCCTTTCACCCGGACAGAGCCGCCTGCGACAGGAAGAAAACCGCAGATCGCGTTCAGCAACGAAGATTTCCCCGCCCCCGAGGGGCCGATGACGGCGTAGCGCCTGCCCTCTCTCAGGGCCATGGTCGCCCGCAATTCGAACGTGCCGAGGCGGATCAGCAACTCTTCAAGTTCCAGCATGATGCCAGCGCCCTCCCCTGTCGAAGACCCAGAATACCAGCAGCGCGAGGCTGAGCAGGATCAGCGCCGCCCCCGCGGCGGCCTCCATCCGGTAGGCTCCCATCAGGCGATACATCTGCAAGGGCAAAGTGGCGCGATCCGGGTCGGCAAAGAGGGCGATGACGCCAAGATCGCCTACCGACAACGCCGCGGCAAGCCCCGCCGCGAATCCGAGCCGGGGGCGCAGGCGGGGCAGGATCAGCCAACGCCAGAGCGCCCAACCGCTGAGCCCGAGCGTTGCCGCAAGTCGACCATAGTCCCGCAGGACATCACGTATCCCCGGAACGAGGCTGCGCAGGGCGAAGGGCAACGCCATCATGGCGTTGACCAGCGCGGTCACGGGAAGCGCCAAAGCCTGTGGATCGGCCCATGGATTGATCAGGATGAACCAGCCGGTGCCGATCATCAGGGGCGATGCCGAAAGACCCAGCAGCCCGATCGCTTCGACCCGGCCACGCCCGCGCCCCGCGATCCAGCCCGCCATGGGCAAGGCCAACGCCATCAGCAATGCAACGCTGAGCATGGCAACCCAGAGCGATGTGGCCGCCGCCTGCCAGACAGACGCCGGAACCTGCGCCAGCCCGGCGACGCCGCGCAGCACCACGGCAAGGATCGGCCCGAGCAGGAACAGCAAGGCGAGCAGGATCGAGACACCGTCCGCGAACCTTTGCGTTCCGCCGCGCGCATCCCACCGCTGTAGGGGCCTGTCCAGCCCCGCGTCGGGCGAGACGGAAGGCAGCAACCCCAGTGCAAGCACCGCCGCACCGCCCGCCAGAACAAGCTGCAGTAGGCTAAGCATCGCGGCGCGGCCCAGATCGAAATCGAAGCGGAACGCCTGATAAATAGCCAGTTCGATCGTCGTGGCGCGCGGACCGCCACCCAACGTCAGCGCAACCGCGAAACTGGTGAGGCAGATGACGAAAATGAGTGCGAAAACGCCGGGCACGACCTGTTTCAAAAGCGGCCATTCGACAGCACGGAACAGCGCACGCGGCGCAAGATCCAGTTGCGCAACAAGGCGGAACCGTTCCGACGGTACGGATTGCCAGGCTTGCAGCAGCAAGCGCGTCGCAAGCGGCAGGTTAAAGAAGACGTGGGCCAGCACCACCCCGTGCAACCCGTAGATCGACAGGCCCGGCAACCCGAGCAGGTCGAGCCCCGCATTGACCCATCCCGACCTTCCGAACACCACGAGCAACCCCAACACCGCCACGATCACCGGCAAGATGAAGGGTGCGCCCAGCAGGGTCACGACCAGCCCGCGACCGGGAAACCGCCGCCGGGCCAACGCGCGCGCCACCGGCACCGCCAGAACGACCGAGATTGCCGCCGACAGCAAAGCCTGAAGTATCGTGAAACGGATCGCGGCCCAATCGCTCGTTGACAGCCCGCCTGCTATTTCCGCCCGGCTGAGGACACCGGCAAACGCCGCCAGTATGGCCGCGACGACAAGCGCCGCCGCGGCCATACCCGATCTGGGGCTTATCGGGACAGCGCCGCAAGCCATTCCTGCAACGCTTCGTCACGCAGGGTCGGCACGGCCTCCGTTTGGATCAACAGCGCCTTTTCGGGTTCGACCAGCGTTTCGAAACCCTCCGGCAAGCCGCCTTCGGGCATCACGGCGGGATACATCCAGTTGGTCGTGGGAAGGATGGACTGCGCCGCGTCGGAAACCATGAACCGCAGGAATTGCTCTGCGAGGTCCGGCCTATCGCTTGCTGCCAGTCGGCCAGCGACCTCGATCTGCATGTAATGCCCTTCGTCGAAGACGGCGGCCGCCTTGCTCGAATCCTCCTCGGCAATGAGGTGATAGGCGGGAGAGGTCGTGTAGCTCAGCACCATGTCGGCCTCGCCTTCGAGGAAGAGGCCATAAGCCTCCGACCAGCCTTTGGTTACGGTGACGATATTGTCGGCCAGCCCTTCCCAGATCGCGGGCGCCTCATCCCCGTAAGCCTGCTTCACCCACATCAGCAGCCCCAGCCCCGGAGTAGAGGAGCGCGGATCCTGAATGACGATCTTCAGGTCGCTGTCGGCCAGCGCGCGGAAGTTCGCGGGGGCATCGAGCGTATCTTCGTGGACAAAGGCGAAATAACCCCAGTCATAGGGCACGAAAACCTCGTCGTCCCAGGCTATCGGCAGATCGTACTGGGCGCTGACATCGCTTTCCTGGAAAAGCCCCGTCTCTTTCGCGGCAGCAATCAGGCTGGTGTCCAGCCCCAGGACGACATCGGCATCCGTGCGGGCGCCTTCCAGCTTCAGGCGGGCCAGAAGCGCTGCACCGTCCCCCATGCCGACGAAATTCAGATCGCAGCCGCATTCTTCTTCGAAGGCTTTCTCGATCGCGGGGCCGGGGCCCCAGTCCGCCACAAAACTGTCGTATGTATAGACCGTGAGTTCAGGTGCCTGGGCGTAGGCCGCCGAGGCTCCAGCAAGGCCCGCTGCAAGTGCAAGATACTTCATCGCATCCTCCTTTTGCGGCGAAAGGGTGTAAGGTGGATGGATGTCCAGACCTTCCCTCCGCCGGTGCTAACCGGTTCAGGTTCAACGGGTCCGCGCATCACGCACATCTCAGCCTTTCGGCCCCCCGAGGTACTGCGAGAGGTAATATGAGTGAGACCAACAGGCAACAGTATTAATGAAACTTCGGCAGATGGGGCGAGATCGGCACCCTGCGCCCTACATGTGAATAGACAGCCCACCGTCGGGCCAATGATTAATGAGGAACCGATTATGAAAAGCCACTTCCTGTATCTTTCCACCGCCGCCCTTCTGGTTGGAACCGGCGTCAGCGCCCAGCAATTCCAGTACGACGGCACGACCCTGGGTCTGTCTTACAGCGCCAACACCTTCGGTAGCGGAGGGGGCGAAGAGCCGCGTGTCTCCGCGCTCACCGCGGTGTCCTACGGCAATTTCGGGGCCGAGGCCTATCTTGCCTACTCGAAAGAGAATTATCAGAACGCTGACTTTTTCGAGACCAACACAGCCGGGTTGCGCTTTCTCTACAGCTTTTCTGACGCTTTCGCCGTCGGCATCTACGGGCAGTACAACACGCGGGATCGCGAACCCTTCCTCGTGGGCTTCACCGGACCGGGCAACAACAATACCTCCCACGGGGGGATCGAAATGCGCGGGGATTATCGCGGTTTCGATTACGTCGGATATTTCGGTGCGAGCAACGAAAAGAACACCGGCGGGGAAGACTGGTATTCCACTGGCCTGCACGTGGGTCGGGACTTCTCCAACGGTCTGAACCTCTTTGCAGAGGTGCAGTACGACAACTACCAGGAAACCACGACCACCATCGAAGACGATGTGACGGCGGTAAAGCTCGGCATGACCTATGACATCGGCAGCGCCCTGCCTTCGATCAACCGCCCGATCTATCTGAAGACGGAAGTGGGCCGCCTGCATTCGGACCTGCTGGACGAGACATGGACGCAAGGCAACATCACGGTCAGCATTCCGCTGGGTCGCGATGCCCCCGAGCCGCCTGCTTTCCGCGGCAAGCGTTCGCTGGCAACGGAATCGCCCAGCCTCTGACATCGCGCCCCGCTTCCTGCGGCCCTTGGCAAGCCGGAGGCGGGGCAGTATGCCGTTCAACGAAATCGGAGAACGCGCATGAGCCTCAACAGTTTCGGGCATCTTTACCGGGTCACCACGTGGGGCGAGAGCCACGGCCCGGCCATCGGGGCGACCGTGGATGGCTGCCCCCCCGGCGTGCCGATCGATGAAGGCATGATCCAGCACTGGCTGGACCGTCGCAAACCCGGGCAAAATAAGTACACCACTCAACGGCGGGAAGCCGATGCCGTGCGAATCCTGTCGGGCACGTTCGAAGGCGTCACCACCGGCACCCCCGTGCAGCTGCTGATCGAGAACACCGATCAGCGCAGCAAGGACTACGGCGACATCAAGGACAAGTTTCGCCCCGGCCACGCCGATATCACCTATTACCAGAAATACGGTATCCGCGATTATCGCGGCGGCGGTCGGTCTTCGGCGCGCGAAACCGCCAGCAGGGTTGCCGCGGGCGGGCTGGCGCGCGAAGCGATCCGCGCCATGGTCCCCGACATGCAGATCACCGGCTACATGGTGCAGATGGGGCCGCACAAGATCGACCGCGACGCCTTCGACTGGAACGAGATCGAGCGGAACCCGTTCTGGGTGCCGGACGCTGGCGCGGCCTCTGACTGGGCCGAATACCTCGACGGCCTGCGCAAATCCGGAAGCAGTGTCGGCGCGATCATCGAAGTGGTGGCACGGGGTGTGCCCGTCGGCCTCGGCGCGCCGGTCTATGGCAAGCTGGATACCGATCTGGCCGCCGCAATGATGAGCATCAATGCCGTCAAGGGCGTGGAAATCGGCGAAGGTATGTCTGCCGCCATGCTCACCGGCGAATCGAACGCTGACGAGATCTCCATGGGCCCCAACGGGCCGGTCTACTCGTCGAACCACGCGGGCGGGATACTCGGCGGTATCAGCACCGGGCAGGACATTGTGTTGCGTTTCGCGGTCAAGCCCACGTCGAGCATACTGACCACCCGGAAGACGATCACCAAGACAGGCGAGGATACAGAGATCATCACCAAAGGTCGCCACGATCCTTGCGTCGGCATCCGCGCCGTTCCGGTGGGTGAGGCGATGATGGCCTGTGTTCTGCTGGACCACCTGCTGCTGCACCGCGGGCAGATCGGCCAGAATCGCGGCGTGATCGGACCGGAAGCCTGATGCGAAAACCCCTCCTGTGAAGGTAGAGGATTTCTCCGCCCGGCCCGCACTTGGCGTCGGCCTCAAGGTGCTGGCGATCTTTCTGTTCACCACCATGTCCGCGCTCATCAAGGCCACGGCGGACGATGTCCCGGCGGGCGAAGCCGTTTTCTTCCGCTCGTTCTTTGCCATCCCCGTCATTCTGATCTGGCTCATCCAGCGGGGGCAATTGTCCCACGGGTTGAAGCCGGTCAGCCCGATGGGTCACGTCTGGCGCGGCCTGTTCGGCACGACCGCGATGGGGCTTACCTTCATGGGCCTTGGCCTGCTCCCCCTGCCGGAGGTTACGGCGATCGGTTTTGCCACTCCGATTTTCACGGTCGCGCTCGCCGCCGTCCTTCTGGGAGAGAAAATCCGCCTGATCCGTGTGACGGCGGTGGGGATGGGGCTGCTGGGCGTGATGATCATCCTCTGGCCGCGTTTCACCAGCATCGGGACGATGGAACAGACCGCCACCATCGGTGCCCTGCTGATCCTCATCGCGACGATGATGCGCAGCCTCGTGCAGATCCATATCCGCCAGCTGGTGCAAACCGAACATACCGCTGCCATCGTGTTCTACTTTTCCGTCACCGCATCCCTGCTGTCCCTGCTGACCATTCCCTTCGGCTGGGTTGTGCCGGATGCGGAAACGGTTGCCCTGCTGATCACCGCCGGGCTGATCGGCGGTGTGGCGCAGATACTCGTCACCTCGGCCTATCGCTATGGCTCCGCCTCCATGCTTGCGCCCTACGATTATACCTCGATGCTCTTCGCCATCGTCATCGGCTATGTCTTCTTCGGGGAATTGCCCACGATGGTCATGCTGGCGGGGGCATCGCTTGTGATTATCGCCGGGGCCCTCGTCATCCTGCGCGAACGTCAGCTTGGTCTGGAACGGGGCAAGGTGCGGTCGGTGACCGATCCCAAGGCCTGATGCTTTACCCCGGCGACAGGGGGCTTATGGTGCCCCGGAGAAACAAGGGAGCCGCAGCATGTCCGACAAGACCCAACCCGACGACCACAAACAAAAGATGCAGGAACGTCAGGCAGAACAGCGCCTCAAGGTAGCGCAGCTGGAAGACCCAGAAAAAGGCCTGGTGCTGGTTCATACCGGGGCCGGCAAGGGGAAATCCTCCAGCGCCTTCGGCGTGGTGATCCGCGCACTGGGCTGGAAACAGACCGTGGGCGTCGTGCAGTTCATCAAGGGTAAGTGGAAAACCGGCGAACGGCTGTTCTTCGAACGGGCCGGCGGGGTGACATGGCACACCATGGGGGACGGCTTCACATGGGATACGCAGGACAAGGAACGCGACATCTCCGCCGCCAAGGCCGCTTTCGCCAAGGGGCGGGAGATGATGGAGAGCGGCGACTATGATCTGGTCGTGCTGGACGAGATCAACATCGCAATGCGCTATGACTATCTGTCTACGGAAGAAGTGATCGCCGCGCTCGACGCCCGCGACCCGCGCACCGGGGTGGTGCTGACGGGGCGGGACGCAAAGCCCGCGCTTTGCGACTACGCGGACCTCGTGACCGAAATGACAGAGGTCAAACACCCCTTCAAAGCGGGCATAAAGGCGCAAAAGGGCGTGGATTACTGAACATGGCAGAGCCGGAAGCCGACACGCAAAAGGTTGCATTGATCACAGGTGCGGCACGGGGCATCGGGCTGGCCACGGCGAAGCTCTTTCTTGCCGAAGGCTGGCGCGTGGCGTTGCTGGACCGCGACGCGGAGGAACTGGAGACGGCCTGCGCCGAACTCGGGCCGGACACGCTCGCGCTGGTGCGCGACATTTCCAACCCGCAGGATGCGCCCGCCGCCCTGCGCGATGTACTGGAAAGGTTCGGGCGGCTGGACACACTGGTGAACAATGCGGGCGTCGCCGACTTCGGACCGATCGATGAAACGGATTTCGACCGCTGGCGGCGTGTCATGGAAACCAACCTCGACGGGACCTTCCTGATGTCGCAGGCTGCCCTGCCCGCATTGAAGGAAAGCCGAGGCGCATTGGTCAATATCGCCTCCATCTCGGGGCTGCGCGCCTCCACCCTGCGGGTGGCCTATGGCACGTCGAAGGCCGCTGTCATCCAACTGACGAAACAGCAGGCTGCTGAACTAGGTGAGTTCGGCATCCGCGCGAACTGCGTCTGCCCGGGGCCGGTGCGCACCAAGCTCGCCATGGCGGTACACAGCCCCGAGATCATCGCCGCTTATCATGACGCGATTCCGCTGAACCGCTATGGCAGCGAGAGCGAGATCGCGGAAGTCATCGTCTTTCTCTGCAGCCCCCGCGCAAGCTATGTGACGGGCCAAGTCATCGCGGCGGACGGTGGTTTCGAAAGTACCGGGGTCGGCCTTCCCGCCCTGCGAAACTGAGGACCGCAAAGCGGACTGGCCAGATCGGGGAATCGTGTTAGCCTGCCCTCTCCAAGGGAGGATTTCACATGAACATTAAACCTGTTATCGCCGCCGCTTTTGTCTTGGGACTGGGCGCCGCACCTGCCTTTGCGCAGGACTGCAAGAATTCCCAATGGGGGGCCGAGGATACGATCGGATCGGCCAACCTCGTCACCCCGGAACGCACGCTTGAGGCCACAAAGCTGATCAAGCAGGGCAAATCGATGCCGTTGGGCATCGCGATCGGGCCGGATACACCCGCCTTCCCGCCCCGCTCGCTCAACCTTCAGGTGGTGCAGCCCAATCAGCAGGGGGGCCAGAAACTTTCAGGCTTCGGCTATGAAGGGAACTACAACGACGACCTTTTGCAGACATGGATCGGCATCGGATCACAGCTCGATGGTCTGGGCCATCTGGGGGAGAACGGGCATTATTATAACTGCCTCGACGAAAAGGAAATCAGCGCCATCACCGGTCTGACAAAGCTCGGCACGCATGCGGTGCCGCCGCTGGTGGGCCGGGGCGTGATCCTCGACATGGCCGCGCAGGCGGGCGTGGAGGTCATGGAAGCAGGCCAGAGCTTCGGCTCCGAAGAGATCAAGGCCGCCGCAGAAGCGCAGAACGTCGAACTGCGCGAGGGTGACATCGTTCTGTTCTATACCGGCTGGACCGACGGCATGCTGGAAAGCAACCCGGCCCTCTGGGGCCAAGCCGAGCCGGGCCTCACCAACGAGGGAGCGGTCTACATGGCGTCGCTGAACCCGATTGCCGTCGGGGCCGATACATGGGGGCTGGACGCCGTGCCGCCGGCCGAAGGTGACAAGGTGTTCTACGGCCATGTCACGCTCCTGAAGGAAAACGGGATCTATATCCTCGAGACGATGAACGTGGGCCCGCTGCTGGAGGAAGGTGTGAACGAGTTCATGTTCGTACTGGGGCAGCCACGGATCATCGGATCGGTTCAGGCGATGATCAATCCGGTGGCCTTGTATTGAGCGACCCCGGTACTGAAGACAGAAGGCCGGGCGATGATCGCCCGGCCTTTTGGTTTCTTGTCTTACCGGATTTGCCCGCCTCTGCCCTTGTTCGCAGCGGCAATCGCGGGAGCCTCCGGCGGGGATTTTCCGCCATTTGGAAGCGGGCGGCGGGATCGCCGCCCGAGAGGTGATTTCAGGTGCGGACCAGCTTTTCGTAGCTTTCCGAGATGTCGCGGGTCATGGAACCCACCTCGAAGTTGTAGTCGCCGATCTGGCCCACGGGCGTAACCTCGGCGGCGGTGCCGGTCAGCCAACACTGTTCGAAACCTTCCAGTTCTTCGGGCATGATATGGCGTTCGTGTACCTTGATCTGCTTGTCCCGCAGCATGCCGATCACCGTCTGGCGGGTGATCCCATTGAGGAAGCAGTCCGGATCGGGGGTATGCACCTCGCCATCCTTGACGAAGAAGATGTTGGCGCCGGTCGCTTCGGCCACGTAGCCGCGGTAATCGAACATCATGGCATCCGAACAACCCTTTGCCTCTGCGGCGTGCTTGGACATCGTGCAGATCATGTAGAGGCCCGCGGCCTTCGCGTGGGAGGGGATCGTTTCCGGCGAGGGGCGCTTCCACTTGGAGATGTCGAGCTTGGCGCCTTTCATCTTGGCGTCGCCGTAGTATGCACCCCATTCCCAGGCGGCGATTGCCAGCCGGACCGGGTTGCGCGCCGAAGCCACGCCCATGTCCTCGCCCGCGCCGCGCCATGCGATTGCGCGCACATAGGCATCCTGCAGGCCCGAAGCTTGCAGAACCTCGAGCTTGGCCGCCTCGATTTCGTCAACCGTGTAGGGGATTTCAAAGTCGATCATCTGGGCCGAGCGCTTGAGCCGTTCGGAATGTTCGCGGCTCTTGAAAATCTTGCCGCCATAGGCCCGTTCACCTTCGAAGACGGAAGAGGCATAGTGCAGGGCGTGGGTCAGGATATGGACGTTGGCCTCGCGCCAGTCGACCATCTTGCCATCCATCCAGATGTATCCGTCCCGATCATTATATGCGCCTGCCATGTCGTTTCCTTCCCAAATTACATGGTATGTATTGCAATAGTTGCGCAAAAGGGCGCGCAAATATCATTTTATTTCCCATTTCCCCCGATTCGATAGCCTTTCGCCCTTGGAATGTCAACAAGGCTGACATAAACTGCGCCTGACTGCGACGAGAGGTGATTTATGGCGGACGGGCGGGCGCTTTCCATCAACAGCGGCGAGAATCTGCTGTTTCTCACCGACGAACAGTTGCGCCAGGGCATCGAGGCGATGTTCTTTGCCTACCGGGGTTTTACCGCCGATCCCGATCGCATTCTCGACGATCTTGCCTATGGGCGCGCGCATCACCGGGCGATCCATTTCATCAACCGCGCCCCCGGCACGACAGTTAATAATCTGCTCAACCTGCTGGGCGTCACCAAGCAATCGCTCAACCGTGTGTTGCGCACATTGATCTCAGATGGTCTGGTGCAAAGCAGGATCGGTAAGAACGACAAGCGGGAAAGGCACCTTTATTTGACGGACAAGGGACGGGAATTGGAGCAGACCCTGTCGGACGCCCAGCGTGCGCGGATGCGCGCCGCCTACAGAGAGGCGGGGCCCGAAGCGGTAGCGGGATTCCGCACCGTACTCGAAGCGATGATGGACAGCGAAATGCGCCGGAGCTTTCAGCGCCTCAAGGAAACCGGCGCGTGAGCGATTTCGAATCCCACCTGCTGATCGTGGATGACGACGAACGCATTCGCACTCTGCTCAAGAAATTTCTGGTTCGGCAGGGGTTCCTCGTGACGGCGGCGCGTGATGCGGCCCATGCGCGGCGCATTCTCGCCGGGCTGGATTTCGACCTGATCGTGCTCGACGTCATGATGCCCGGAGAGGACGGCATGGCGCTGACCTCCTCCCTCCGGCAGACGATGCAGACGCCGATCCTGCTTTTGACGGCGCGGGGAGAAACCAACAGCCGGATCGAAGGCCTCGAAGCCGGGGCGGACGACTATCTGCCGAAACCCTTCGAACCCAAGGAACTGCTGCTGAGGATCAATGCCATCCTGCGCCGCATGCCCGATACCTTCACACAGGAAAGCGCCCCCAAGGTGCTGTCGCTTGGTCCGATCCGGTATGACCTCGAACGGGGTGAGATGTGGCAGGGCGATGAACTGGTGCGGCTCACCGCGACCGAGGTGCACCTGATGAAGATTTTCGCGGCGCAGCCGGGCGTCGCGCTCAGCCGGTCGAAGCTGGTGGAAGAACTGGGGCGGGACCGGGGGCAGGCGCAGGAACGCGCCGTCGACGTACAGATCACCCGACTGCGCCGGAAGATCGAAAACAACCCCAAACAGCCCCGCTACCTGCAGACGGTCCGCGGTGCGGGCTACATGCTCGCCCCCGACTGACGTCGCATTCCTGCCCGAAACCCTGCGCCCCTCTCTGGCGGGGCGGTTCCCGACCCGTTAGAGTGCGGTCGAACCAGAGACAGGATAACAACATGTCGGACACCCCTGTAGAGGAAATGAGCTTCGAGGCCGCGATGGCCGAACTTGAAAAGGTTCTGGCGCAGCTCGAACGTGGCGAAGTGGCACTGGACGAAAGCATCGCGCTCTATGAACGCGGTGCCAAGCTGAAGGCGCGCTGCGAAAAGACGCTGAAGGACGCCGAAGAGAAGGTCGCAGCGATCACGCTCGATCAGGATGGCAACCCCAAGGGCACCACGCCGGTCGAAGGCCTTTGATGCACCGCCAAGCGCTCGACGATGCCGCGACGGCGATCCAGACCTATTTCGATACTCTCTTCGACGAACTGCCCGACCAGCCGGTCACTAAGGCGATGCGCTACGCGCTCGAAGGTGGGAAGGCCATGCGGGGAACCCTTGTGCTGGAAGGGGCCCGACTGCATGGCGTCGACCGCCGGCATGCCCTGCCCGCTGCCGCCGCCATCGAAGCAATTCACGCCTATAGTCTGATCCATGATGACCTGCCGGCCATGGACGATGATGACCTGCGCCGTGGACGCCCCACCGTACACCGCGCCTGGGACGAAGCGACAGCGATCCTCGCCGGGGATGCCCTGCAGGCATTGGGGTTCGAACTGGCGCTGCGTACAGGCCCCCCCGACGTGGCAGTTGCCTTGACAAGCGCCCTTGCCTCCGCCGCCGGAGCGCGCGGCATGGTGCTGGGGCAGGCGCTGGACATCGCCGCCGAAACCGCAGGCAGCCCCCTTTCGCTGGAGGAGATCATCGATCTGCAGCAAGGAAAAACAGGCGCGCTTATAATCTGGGCAGCTACTGCGGGGCCGATCCTTGCAGGGGCCGATCCCGAACCCCTGCGCAGATGCGGTGCGGCAATCGGGCTGGCTTTTCAGATCGCCGATGACATACTGGATGTCGAAGGTTGCGCGGACACGGCTGGCAAGCGCCTTCAGAAAGATGCGGCCGCGGGCAAGGCGACCTTTGTTTCCCTGCTCGGGCTGGACGGCGCGAAGGCCCGGGCCGAAGCACTGGTGGACGAAGCGCTCGCCGCTCTCGCGCCATATGACGACAAGGCGGATCCATTGCGGGCGCTGGCGCGTTTCGTTATTGCGCGCAAAAGCTGAGCCGCCGACAGGAAGGCCGAGATGACAGAAACACCCCTGCTGAACCGCATCCGGCGTCCTGCCGATCTGAAAGATCTATCCGATGCGCAGCTGCACCAGCTTGCGGCTGAACTACGCGCGGAAACGATTTCCGCCGTTTCGGTAACGGGCGGACACCTCGGAGCCGGGCTGGGTGTTGTTGAATTGACGGTGGCGCTGCATGCGGTCTTTGACACGCCCCGGGACAAGCTGATCTGGGATGTGAGCCATCAGTGCTATCCCCACAAGATCCTGACCGAACGGCGGGACCGTATTCGTACCCTGCGCATGAAGGACGGGCTGAGCGGCTTCACCAAACGCAGCGAAAGCCCTTACGATCCCTTCGGCGCGGCCCATTCCTCCACCTCGATCAGCGCGGCGCTCGGCTTTGCCGTGGCCCGGGATCTGGGCGGCGACGTGCCCGAGGGGCTGGGGGATGCCATCGCGGTGATCGGCGACGGCGCGATGAGCGCGGGCATGGCATACGAGGCGATGAACAACGCCGGTCATCTGGGCCGCCGCCTGATCGTCATTCTGAACGACAATGAAATGTCGATCGCGCCGCCTGTCGGGGCAATGTCCTCCTATCTCAGCCGGCTCTACGCCGAAAAACCGTTTCAGGACTTTCGCGCGGCCGCCAAAGGCGCCGTCAGCATGCTGCCCGAACCTTTCCGCCTTGGGGCGAAGCGGGCAAAAGACGTGCTGAAGGGCATGGCGGTGGGCGGTACCTTGTTCGAACAGCTTGGATTTTCCTATGTGGGCCCCATCGACGGGCATGACCTGAACCAGTTGCTGCCGGTTCTGCGCACGGTAAAGGACCGCGCCAACGGTCCCATTCTCATCCATGTTGTGACGAAAAAGGGCAAAGGTTACGCCCCGGCTGAAGAAGCGCTGGACCGCGGTCACGCGACCGCCAAGTTCGACCTGGTGACCGGGAAGCAAAAGAAGGCCCCTTCCAACGCGCCCAGCTATACCCGCGTCTTCGCCGACAGCCTGCTGGCAGAGGCGGCGGAAGATGACCGGATCTGCGCCGTGACCGCGGCGATGCCGGACGGCACCGGGCTCAACCTCTTTGCCGAACGCTATCCGTCGCGCTGTTTCGATGTCGGTATCGCCGAACAGCACGGCGTCACCTTTTCCGCCGGGTTGGCGGCAGGCGGGATGAAACCTTTCTGCGCCATCTATTCGACCTTCCTTCAGCGCGGCTACGATCAGGTGGTGCATGACGTGGCGATCCAGCGCCTTCCGGTCCGCTTCGCCATAGACCGCGCGGGGCTTGTGGGGGCCGACGGGGCCACCCATGCGGGGGCCTTTGATGTCGCCTTTCTGGCCAACCTGCCCGGCTTCGTCGTGATGGCGGCTGCCGATGAGGCGGAGTTGCGGCATATGGTTGCTACCGCCGCTGCCTATGACGACGGCCCCATCGCATTCCGCTTTCCCCGCGGCGAGGGCGAGGGGGTCGAGCTTCCGGCTCGCGGTGTTCCGTTGGAGATCGGCAAGGGGCGCGTGATCGAAAAGGGCGCGCGCGTGGCGATCCTGTCTTTCGGCACCCGGTTGGGGGAGGTCCGCAAGGCCGCCGAGGCACTGCGGGCCCGCGGGATCAGCCCCACGATCGCGGATGCCCGTTTTGCCAAACCGCTCGACCGGGAGATGATCCTCGACCTTGCGGCGAAACACGAGGCGCTCATTACCGTTGAGGAAGGCGCCGTCGGTGGCTTCGGCAGCCATGTGGCTCAATTGCTCGCGGATGAAGGCGTCTTTGACGAAGGGTTGCGCTACCGTTCCATGGTCCTGCCGGATATCTTTATCGATCAGGCCAGCCCTGCCGATATGTATGAAGCGGCGGGCATGAATGCGGCACAGATCGAAGCGAAAGTGCTCGATGTGCTGGGGATTTCGCGCATCGATGCGCAGCGGGCCTAGAGCAGGAACCAAAGCCCCGCCGATGCTGTGATCACCACACCTGCATAGCCCAGAAGAACATAAAGGCCGTCGCGGGTGAAAAGCCCGAAGGATAGCAGCGCGACCACCGCCGCCCCGATAGATGAAACCATCGGCAAGACCTCCAGCAGGGGCCAGCCGATGGGGATCACCGTGCAGGCAAGCAATGTCAGGCTGCGTGCCGGTCCGACGGTCAGATACCGCAACCGCGAATGGGAGTGCCGATCGACGAAGGCGCAGGGCCGCCGCATCCATTCCACCGCCTTCAGCAGGCGCTTCGATGCGATCTCCCTCCGCAAAAGGAAGCCGGGCAGCCAGAGCCTCCGCCGCCCGACCAAGGCTTGGGTGGAAAGCAGGATGATCAGCGCAGCCGCGATGGTGGGCACACCGGGGATCCCCGACAGGGGCGAAACCAGCATCAGCGCGATCAGCAGGATGAAGGGCGTGATCGCCCGGTCACCGAATTCATGCAGCACATCGTCGACCGAAACCGTGTCCTGCCGGGCGGCGTGCTCCATCCCGTCGAGCAGATGGTTCAGGGTCCGGTCCTCATCCACCACGAGGGGTCACTCCGCCTCGCGGTCGCGCAGGGCCGCCAGCCCGCTGCGGTAATCGGGATAGGCGGGCGACCAACCGAGTTCGGCCTTGGCCCGGTCATTCCGCACCTTCTTGCTCTCGGCATAGAAACTGCGGGCCATGGGGGTCATATCGGCCTGCTCGAAGGGAATGGCGGGCGGGACGGGGCGGCCCAGCAGTTCCGCTGCATGGGCAATCACATCCTCTGGCGGGGCCGGATCGTCGTCGCAGAGGTTATAGATCGCACCGGGGTTCGGGGCCGCGATGGAAAGCTCCAATGCCTTGGCGATATCCTCGACGTGGATGCGCGAAAAGACCTGACCTTTCTTGATGATCCTGCGCGCCGTCCCCTCGCGCACCTTGGAGAAGGGCCCCCTGCCCGGCCCGTAGATTCCCGCAAGCCGGAAAATGTGCAGGGGCAATCCCGGAATCGCCCGCCACGCGGCCTCAGCCTCCACCCGGGCCTTTCCCCGCCGCGTGGAAGGGGCAAGCGGTGTGTCCTCGTCCACCCAGTCGCCGCCGTGATCGCCATAAACGCCGGTTGTCGACAGGTAGCCGGCCCAGCGCAAATCCGGTGCCATCGCCGCGATTTCCTCGCGCAGCGCGTTCAGTACCGGGTCCCCATCAGGCCCCGGCCCGGCAGAGATGAGCAGGTGGGACGCCACCTTCAAAAGCGGCTCCACGTCCGTTCCGGGCCATAGAACGGGTTCAACGCCCGCCGCGGCAATCTCCGCCTGCCGCTCGGGCTTGCGCGTCGTCCCGAAAATACGCCAACCCTGCGGCACCAGCCGGTGCGCCAGCGCCTGCGCGCTGTAGCCATGACCGAAGGAGAGTAACGTCTTTTCCATCGCCGGATGGTGGACCGCCCGCGCGCCGGTCGCAAGGGCGCAAGCTCGGCTCAGAGCGCGGATAAATCGATTTTGGCGGCGTCCGGCACCAGCGCGTTGATCTGGCGCAAATGCTCGGGCAGACAGCGTGTGAGAAAATCGTAATTCTCCACAACATGCGCCCGCGCCGCCGCGCCGATACCCGCGTATTTTTCCGGAGCGGCCAAGACTTGAACGACCTGCGCCGCCACGGCTGTCGGATCGAAATAGTCAGCCAGCAGCCCTGTTTCGCCATGCCGAATGACCTCCCGAACTGGGGCCACATCGGACCCGACGACAACCGCGCCCATCGACATCGCCTCCAGCAGGGACCACGAGAGGACGAATGGCATCGTCAGGTGAACGTGGCAGCGGCTCACCCGAAGCAGGGTGCAATAATCGTCATAGGGTACCCGCCCGAGGAAATGTACGCGGTCGTAGTCGATGCTGTCGCCCAGTTCCGCCTGCATCTCGCCACGCAGCCCCATCGGATGGCGCGATTTCGCCCCGTACGAAGTCTCGCTGCCCCCGACGATCACCACCCGGGCCTGCGGCCTTTCCCGCAGGATATCCGGCAAGGCACGCATGAACATGTGAAATCCCCGCGTCCGTTCGAGGTTTCGCGCGACGAACGTCACAACCTCGTCCCCGCGCGTGAGGGGCCGGTCCAGCCGTTTCAGCTTCAGGCTGGCTTTTGGATCGGGCCGCAACAGGTCCGTACGAATACCGTCATGACAGACATAAAGCTTTTCATGAAAGCTCTCGGGGAACCTGTCCCTCTGCCAGTGGGTCGGGCTCACCCCCCGGTCCACGACTTCGATGTTCACCAGTGGCACGGTATTGCGCGCCTGAAGCGTGAAGGCGACATCGGGAGAGGAAGGCTCCTCAGGGTCGAACCCGACGGAGCCGCCGGTGGGCCGATAGAAATATTCGAAATACCCGATGATCGGCACCTGCGGCCAGACCTGCCGCAGAAAGGAAAGCTCCCCCCAGCCGACATGGCCCAGTACGATGTCGGGGCGAAAACCTTCCTGCTCCAGCGCCTGCGTCGCGCGGGCGACCCCCATACCGGCGCTCGCCGCCTCTTCCCAGACGCGGGAAAGCGCATAGGACTTGGGGGAAGGCCGGTGATGCACCGCATAAACGCGCGCCTCGACGCCGGGAATGTCCGGGGGTGCCTTCCGCTGGGTGAGAAAGACGATCCGATGCTGCCCGCGCGCCCCCAGCCATTGGGCAAGTTCCTTGTACTGCCCCGGCATGTTCTGGTGGACGAAAAGGATGTTCACTCTGCCGCCACCCCCGCCAACCTGCGCATCGGGAGGAGCAGGTTCACTTGCCCTTCCAGACAGGGTCGCGTTTTTCAGCGAAGGCCCGCGCCCCTTCGAGCTGATCTTCCGAAGCATAGAGCTGGTCCACCGTGCGAAGCTGCCGCCGGGTGATGCGGTTCATCATGGTCTGAAATTTCGCGTCTTCAGCTTCGCGCACGATCTCCTTGATCGCGGCATAGACAAGCGGCGGGCCGGAAGCCAGCAAACGCGCCTGCTCCCACACCCGGTCCATCAGCTTTTCCGCCGGGACGATCTCGTTCACCAGCCCCCAGCCTTTGGCTTCCTCGGCATCGAACCAGCGCCCCGTCAAAAGCAGCTCCATCGCGATGTGATAGGGGATGCGCTTGGGCAGCTTGACGCTGGCGGCATCGGCCACCGTCCCCGACCGAATTTCCGGCAAGGCGAATGTCGCGTGATCGGCGGCGATGATCATGTCGGCAGAAAGCGCCAACTCCAGCCCCCCGCCGCAGGCGATCCCGTTGACAGCGGCAATCACCGGCTTGTTGAGGTCGCGCAGCTCCTGCAGGCCGCCGAACCCTCCAACGCCATAGTCGCCATCCACCGCGTCCCCGTCGGCGGCGGCCTTCAGATCCCACCCGGGGCAAAAGAACTTGTCCCCCGCGCCTCGAATGATCGCAACGCGCAGCGCATCGTCGTCACGAAAGGCAGCAAAGACATCCCCCATCCGGCGAGAGGTCTGCAGATCGATGGCATTGGCCTTCGGCCGGTCGAGCGTAACTTCGAGGATACCGTCCTCGCTTCTGGTGGTGATCGGGTCCAAATCAACCTTCCTTTCTGGTTCTGCGGATCAACGCATCCACCGCAATCGCTCCGTCCGGCCTGCAGATCAGCGGATTGATCTCAACCTCTCCGATCGATTGCGGCTGTGCAACTACATAGGCCTGCACGGCCATGACCGTATCGCAGATGGCGTCGAGATCCGCCGCAGGCTTGCCCCGATACCCGCTCAGCAGCGGCGCGGTGCGAAGTCGCGCCAATGCCGCGCGCACGCTGTCCCTGCGGACAGGCAGCAAAAGTGAGGTCGTATCGCGCCACAGCTCGGTCAGAACGCCACCCGTCCCCAGCGTCAGGACGAAGCCATGGGCCGGGTCCCGCGTGATACCGATGAGCAGTTCGGCCACGCCGCCCGTTGCCATCTCCTCAACGAGGTATCCGCCGGCCCCCATATCGGCGGCTGCGGATGCGATATTCTGTGCCGGGATGCCCAGCGCGACCGCGCCCGCCTCGGTCTTATGGGCAAAGCCGGTTCCCTTGACGACGAGCGGGCCGGTCAACGCAGCGGCGCGCTTGCCTGCGTCTTCCGGCGTATCGGCGGTGATCCCGCGCGGTATCCGTACCCCAAATCCCGCCAGTTCCGCCTTTGCATCGGCCTCGGAAAGGGTCGTGAGTTCGCCGTGCAACTCTGCCCATAACGGTGCCTCGTCTTCGGGGCGGGTCTGCATCGCCGCCGCTTCCGCCGCCGCGAGCGCCTCGCTCAGCCCACAAAGCGGAACGACGCCGCCCGCCAGAAGCCGCCGGGCGACATCGGGGGGCATCAGTTCGGGCAGGGTCGAAACGACAGCGACCGCCCGCCCCGTGCGCGCCCTGACAGCCAGCGCGGCCTCGGTAGCGCATTCCCAGTCCTGCGCATCGGTATGCGGATAGTCGACGATCAGCAGGGTCAGCCCGATGTGGGGGGCGGCCATGGCGGCCCAGGCCTCGGCCATCCTGGCGGCATCGCGCCAAATATAGGTGTTGTAGTCCAACGGGTTGGAGAGCGCGACCATAGGCCCCAAGACATCCGAAAGTGTGTCACGCTGCGTAGTGGTGAGCGGCGGAAAGGTCAGCGAGCGGCCAACCGCCCCGTCCGCCGCAAGGCTTGCCTCCCCGCCGGAGCAGGAGACCGAAGAGAGTGTCGCCGAAGGCAGCCGTCCCACGGTGTGGAATATCTTCAGTGTCTCCAGCAGGGTGGGCAGATCGCGCACCCGAGGAATGGCGAGCCGCTCCAGCAAGGCCCCCGCCCCCGCGTCGCCCCCGGCCAACGATGCCGTGTGGGAGACGGTCGCCTGCCGCGCCTGATCCGAAAGCCCGACTTTCAGCGCCACAAGCGGTACGCCGCGTTCCGCTGCCTTCAACACCAGCCGATGCCAAAGAGCCGTGTCCCCGAACCCTTCTATATGCAGACCGATCGCCGTGACACGCGGGTCGTCGAGCAGAGCCTCTGCGATTTCCGCCTGACGTGTCTGCGCCATGTTTCCGCATGTCACCGCATAGGCAATCGGCAATCCCCGCCGCTGCATCGTCAGGTTTATCGCGATGTTCGATGACTGGGTCAGGATCGCCACCCCCCGGTCCACTCGGGTACATCCGTGCTGATCGGGCCACAGAAGCGCCCCGTCCAGCGCATTCACGAAACCATAGCAGTTGGGTCCGAGGATGGGCATTTCCCCCGCCGCCGCGACAAGCTCGGCCTGAAGGTCCGCGGCACCCGCGTCCTCCGCCAGCGCTTCGGAAAAACCGGAAGCGAAACAAACAGCGCCCCCCGCCCCCATGGCCGACAGGGCGCGCACCATTTCGATGCTGGCTCTGCGGTTCACGCCGACGAATACCGCGTCGGGAACCGCCGGCAATTCGGCAAGGCTGCGAACGGGCGCGATCCCCTCGACGCTCTCCGCCTTCGGATGAACGATGTCGATCTCGCCGGCAAAGCCCATCAATCGCGATTGCCGCACGATCTGCGCGCCCCAGGCCCCGCCCCCCACGACAGCGATGCGCCGCGGGCGAAACAGACGATCCAGACTACGCATGACCGCCCCCGGCGGGCCCGAAGATTGCCACACCCCGCGCCGCCAGCAGCGGACCATACCATGTCCTGGTCCACCCCCTGCCGACCGAGGGAGGCAGGGGGCTTCTCACGATGCGGCCAACGGCGCTTCCGCCTGTACCGCCATTCCAGTCTGGCTGCCGAAAGCTTGAGAAAGGATTAACCCCGATCCGCGCCCTCCCCTTCTCATGATCCGAAATACTTCGGGGGGCGGCGCCCTGGCGCCGGGGGGCTGGCCCCCCGCCTGCCGCTTGCGTCAGATGCAGCCGCCGATCAGGCACCGAGCGCCCGCAGAAGATCGCGGCTGATGATATGGCGCTGGATTTCGCTGGTGCCGTCCCAGATCCGTTCGACCCGCGCATCGCGCCAGAACCGTTCCAGCGGATAATCGTCCATCAGGCCCATGCCGCCATGCAACTGGATCGCCGCATCCGTCACCCGCGCCAGCATCTCCGACGCATAGAGCTTCGCCGAAGCGATTTCCCGGTTCGCCGGGAGCTGTCTGTCCAACCTGTCGGCCGCCGCGAGCGTCAGAAGATCCGCAGCGTCGATCTCTGTGATCATGTCGGCCAGCTGAAAGCTGACCCCCTGGAACTTGCCGATTTTCTGGCCGAACTGCTCCCGCGTGGCGGCGTAGTCCAGCGCATAATCGAACACCCGGCGCGCCCGACCCACGGACATGGCGGCCACCGTGATCCGGGTGGCATAGAGCCATGTGTTCATCACCTCGAAGCCGCCATCGACCTCGCCCAGAACCTGCGCATCCGGCACGCGACAGTCATCGAACTCGAGGATCATGTTCTTGTAGCCGCGGTGACTGACCGATTTGTAACCTTCGCGGATGGTGAAGCCCGGGGTGCCCCGGTCTACCAGAAAGGCGGTAATGCGCTTTTTCGGCCCTTTCGGTGTCTCGTCTTCGCCGGTTGCGATGAAGACGATGATGAAATCCGCATGATCCGCACCCGAGATGAAGTGTTTGGTGCCGTTGACCACCCAGTCGCCGCCATCTCTTGTCGCCGCGCATTTCATGCCGCGAACATCCGACCCCGCACCGGGTTCGGTCATGGCCAGCGCATCCATCCGCTCCCCCTGCACGGCGGGGAGAAGGTAGCGTTCGACCTGCTCGCCCTCGCAGGCCATCAGGATGTTCTGGGGTCGCCCGAAGAAATGGTTGAGCGCCATGGACCCGCGCCCCAATTCCCGCTCCACCAGCGCGAACTCCAGATGGTTGAGCCCCGCGCCGCCGACGCTTTCGGGGAAGTTGCAGGCATAAAAGCCAACCTCGATGGTCTTGCGCTTGATCTCCTCGGCAATCTCCTGCGGCACCTCGCCCGTCCGTTCGACCAGTTCCTCATGGGGATAGATCTCCTTTTCGACGAAACGGCGCACCGTCTCGGCAATCATGAGGTTCTCTTCGGTCAGCCCGTATATCATGCGGTTTTCCTTTCGGCGCAGGGCGGTGCCCGCGTTCTGTCTGCCTGCTTTGCAGCGGTTTTATGCGGCGTAATCCGCGCCTTCGGAGTCGAGGATCGCCTTCAGCTCAGCTAGGTGCCGGGTATCCTGTTCCGGGTAAGCCTCCAGTTCGCGGGCGGTCTTTTCGGCGATCTCATCGGGAATACGCCGCAACGGCTGCCCGGTCTGGAGAGCGCGGATATAGGTCTCCGCCGCGCGCTCGAAGTAATAGAGCCGGTTGAACGTATCCGCGACGCTGTCCCCGATCACGAGGATCCCGTGGCTGCCCATCACCATCACTTTCTTGCGCGGATCGGTTAGCAGCGCGGCACAGCGCGCGCCCTCGTCCTCGAAGGCCAGCCCGCCGTAGTGCTCGTCGATCACGATGCGGTCGTAGAACGTACAGCAGTTCTGATCGATCGGCGGCAGGCGGCTGTCCTGCAGGCAGGCAAGCACCGTGGCGTGGATAGAATGGACATGCATGACGCATCGCGCATGGGGGCAGGCCCGGTGCACCCCGCCATGGAGGCCCCAGGCCGTCGGATCCGGCGCATCGGGGCCTTTCAGCGTTTCCGGGTCCTCGGCATCCACCAGCAGCAGATCGCTCGCCTTGATACGGGCGAAATGCATCTGGTTGGGATTCATCAGAAACCTCGTGCCGGCGTCATTAACGGCGAGCGAGAAGTGGTTGGCCACCCCTTCGTGCATGTCGAGCCGGGCTGTCCAGCGAAACGCCGCCGCCAGATCGACCCGCTCGGGCCAGTGTTCCATGTTATGTCGCTGATCCATCGCGCGCTCCCTTGATGGCCTCAGCGTCGCGCAGCGCGGGCTCGTTTGACCAACGAAAAAATCTGCACCGCGCCATAAGCTGTGCTAATGGATAAGTTATGACAGGCGACAGGCTCCCCCCGTTGAACTGGCTCCGCAGTTTTGAGGCTGCGGCGCGGCATCTGTCCTTCACCGGTGCGGCGGGGGATCTGAATATGACGCAAAGCGCCGTCAGCCAGCAGATCAAGTCTCTCGAAGCGCATCTGGGCCGACCGCTCTTTTACCGCAGAACCCGCGCGCTGGAGCTGACCCAGACCGGCATTTCCTATCTTCCGGTCGTGCGGGATGCCTTCCGCACATTGCGACAGGGGACGCGCGCGATTACCCGGCAAACGGAAGACGTGCTACGCGTTCAATGCAACCTGACTTTCTGCATCCAGTGGCTCGCCCCGCGGCTGGCGCGGTTTCGCGCCCTGCATCCCGACATCCAGCTCGATATCTCGACAGAGCTGTGGGAGCCGCGAAACATGGCCGAAGGGGCTGATCTGGAAATCCGCTATTCGGTGCGCCCGTCTGACAGCGTCGGGGCGGAACCGCTCCACCGCGACCATTACTATCCGGTCTGCGCGCCGGGCTACGCTGTCAGCCTTACGGAGCTTGCCGCCCATCCTCTTTACGATTGTTCCAGCATGCTCGGCACTTGGGCCGTCTGGGCAGAGGAACAGGGGCTTCACTGGCCGGATCCGCCAGTCACCTATGCCACGACCTATTCTGTGCCGCTTGCCGTCGCGATGCACGGCGGGGGGCTGGCGTTGGCACATGACGCCATCGCAGCCGATGCTATCGCCCGCGGAATGCTGGTGGCCCCCTTCGCGCATCGCTCGCTCATGCAGGAAACCTACTACCTCATCCGCTCCCCTCAGGCGCAGACCATGCAAAGCGCGCAGATCTTCGCCGCGTGGCTGAAAGCCGAGGTCACGGCGTTTCAGAGCGATCCGCGCGGAATGCATCCGTATCAACTATGAACCAGCCGGCTCAGCCCTCGACGCGGTTGCCCTCAGCATCGATCAGCAGGGATCCGTCTTCCTTGGTATAGGGTCCCGCAGGCCATTCCGGCAGCAGATCGAGCACCGCCTCCGACGGGCGGCAAAGCCGAACGCCGCGCGGACAGGCCACGATCGGCCGATTGACCAGCACAGGATGTTCCACCATCGCGTCGAGCAGAGCGTCGTCGCTCACATTCTCGTCCAGCAGGCCGAGGTCCGCAGCCGGGCTCTTGGTCGTGCGCAGGGCAGTGCGCGGTGTCAGTTCAGCCGCCGCGAACAGGGCAAGCAATTGCGGACGTGTCCAGCCGGTTTCGAGATAGGGAACGACCGTCGGCTCATATCCCGCGTCACGGATGATCTGCAGGACATTGCGGGACGTGCCGCAAGCCGGATTGTGAAAGATGACGATATCCATACGCTTCTTCTGCACGCCCCGTGTAACAGTTTCAAGAAACCCTTCGCATGGCCCGTTCCGAAGAATGGCGGGGACCCCCTTGCACGCCGGTGCGAAGTTTGATCCTTTGCGACATGACGCAAGATACCTTTCCCACATGGCCGGACGTAGCCGCGCGACTGATCAACGTCGCCGCGGGCCGCGCCCCGGCGGACACAATCATTACCGGCGGAACCTGGGTCAACGTGCACACGCGCGAAACCCTGCCCGATCATGACATCGCCATCATTGCCGGGCGCATCGCCTTTGTCGGACCCAAGGCGGATCACTGCCGCGGAGCGGACACCCGGATTATCGAGGCCCGGGGCCGCTACATGGTCCCCGGTCTTTGCGACGCGCATATGCACATCGAAAGCGGCATGCTGACCCCGGCGGAATTTGCCCGGGCGGTCATCCCCCACGGCACGACATCCATGTTCACCGACCCCCATGAGATTGCCAATGTGCTGGGGCTCGACGGTGTGCGCATGATGCATAACGAGGCGCTGATGCAGCCCGTCAATATCTTCACGCAGATGCCCTCCTGCGCGCCTTCCGCGCCGGGGCTGGAAACCACCGGCTACGAAATCACCGCCGACGACGTGGCAGAGGCGATGACATGGCCCGGGATCGTCGGGCTGGGCGAGATGATGAACTTTCCCGGCGTGGCCTCCGCAGACCCGAAGATGCTGGCCGAGATCGCGGAAACGCAACGTGCGGGCAAGACCGTCGGCGGGCACTATGCCTCCCCCGATCTGGGACCGGCCTTTGCCGCCTATGTCGCAGGCGGGCCGGCGGACGATCACGAAGGCACCTGCGAAGCTGACGCCATCGCGCGGATGCGGCAGGGCATGCGGGCCATGATCCGCCTTGGAAGTGCGTGGTACGATGTCGAAAGCCAGATCACCGCGATCACCGAAAAAGGTCTGGATTCGCGGAACATGATCCTCTGCACGGACGACTGCCATTCAGGAACGCTCGTCAACGAAGGCCATATGAACCGCGTGGTCCGCCACGCGATCGACTGCGGCTGCGATCCGCTGGTCGCGCTCCAGATGGCGACGATCAATACCGCCACCCACTTCGGCCTCGAGCGGGAGATCGGCTCCCTCACGCCGGGGCGTCGCGCCGACGTGATCCTGACATCCGACCTGAAGACGCTGCCCATCGAACTGGTCGTGGCGCGTGGGCAAATAGTGGCCCGGGACGGTGTCTGCGAAGTCGATTGCCCGCATTACGACTGGCCGAAAGACGCGCGGACCACCGTCAACATGGCCCGCGACCTGAAGGCGGAGGATTTTCATATTGCCGCCCCGGAAGGCGCCAATGCGGTCACGGCCAACGTGATCGGTGTCGTCGAAAATCAGGCACCCACAAAGGCCCTGCAATTCGAACTGCCCGTGACGGAGGGGCGCGTCCAGCCCACCGGGGAGGTCGCTCAGATCGCACTGGTCGAACGGCATCGGGCGACGGGCAAGGTGGTGAACGGCTTCGTCTCCGGCTTCGGCTATCGCGGGCGCATGGCCATGGCCTCGACCGTGGCGCATGACAGCCACCATATGATCGTCGTGGGCACCGATGCGGATCAGATGGCACTGGCTGCCAACCGGCTGCGCAAAATCGGCGGCGGCATCGTGATCTTCCGCGACGGGACGGAACTGGCATTGGTGGAACTGCCCATCGCCGGCCTGATGTCCGACCGGCCCGCGGACGAGGTCGCCACGCGCGCAGAGGCGATGATGCAGGCCATGCGGGACTGCGGTTGCGATCTGAACAACGCCTACATGCAGCATTCGTTGCTGGCGCTCGTCGTTATTCCGGAGCTGCGCATATCCGACCTCGGGCTGGTGGACGTGCGTAAGTTCGAGTTCCTGCCCTTACTGGAGCCGCTGTCATGACGACCATCCTCACCCCGGACTCCCCCTCCGCCGAAGCCTTCCACGACGCCTCCGCCGCGGTGGACCGTCTGACGGAACTCTATCAGCAGGCGACACGCTTTCTGCACGACCATTTCGCGCAGGCCATGGCGACCAGCCCGCCCGAAAACCGCGTGCGCGCCTTCTACCCGGAGGTGCGGTTCAGAACCTCGTCCTATGCTCGGGTGGACAGCCGCCTTTCCTTTGGCCATGTGTCGGCCCCCGGTACCTATGCGGCGACCATCACCCGGCCCGATCTTTTTCGGCACTACCTGATACAGCAGATCGGGTTGCTGATCGAAAATCACGAGCAACCCGTGATCATCGGCCCGTCCGACACACCGATCCCCGTGCATTTCGCCGTTGCGAATGACAATGCGCTCAACGTCCCGCAAGAAGGTGCCGCGGACTTCACACTGCGCGATGTCTTCGACGTGCCCGACCTGTCCACCACCAACGATGATATCGTGAACGGCACCTTCACTTCGGCGGATGGCATCGCCCCGCTGGCCCCGTTCACGGCCCAGCGCGTCGATTATTCGCTCGCACGTCTGGCGCATTACACGGCCACCGATCCCGAACATTTTCAGGTTCACGTGCTTTTCACGAACTACCAGTTCTACGTATCGGAGTTCGAAGAATACGCCCGCGCGATGCTGCGTGATCCCGAAAGCGGCTATACCGCTTTCGTCTCGACCGGCAATGCGGAGATCACGGACGGGGACGCGCCCCTGCCCGACCCTCTGCGCAGCCCGCAGATGCCGACCTATCACCTGAAACGCGCGGACGGCTCGGGCATCACGCTCGTGAATATCGGGGTCGGCCCGTCGAACGCCAAGACGGCGACGGACCATATCGCGGTTCTGCGGCCCCATGCCTGGATCATGGTTGGCCATTGCGCCGGGTTGCGGAATTCACAGGCGCTGGGGGATTTCGTCCTGGCACATGCCTACCTGCGCGAGGATCACGTGCTGGACGACGACCTGCCGGTCTGGGTCCCCATCCCGGCCCTGGCAGAGATCCAGATCGCGCTGGAAAAATCGGTGGCCGAGGTCACCCAGCTGGAAGGCTATGAACTCAAGCGGATCATGCGAACCGGCACCGTGGCGACCATCGACAACCGCAACTGGGAATTGCGCGACCAGTCCGGCCCGGTGCAGCGGCTGAGCCAAAGCAGGGCCATCGCGCTGGATATGGAAAGTGCGACCATCGCCGCGAACGGCTACCGCTTCCGGGTGCCCTACGGGACATTGCTTTGCGTGTCGGACAAGCCCCTGCATGGCGAATTGAAGCTTCCGGGCATGGCCTCTGACTTCTACCGCACGCAGGTTTCCCGCCATTTGCGCATCGGAATACAGGCGATGGAATTGTTGCGCTCCACCCCGCTGGAGCGTATCCATAGCCGGAAATTGCGCTCATTTGAGGAAACAGCCTTCCTCTGAGTTGCTGAAATCACCGGAAAACAGCAAAAAAACGCGGATTCAGCCTCGAGTCATGCCACTATTCGTTGTGTTATGCTACAACATGCCGCTACATTCCGCGCATGAGGCCCCATAGTACGGGCGGAGAAGGAGACCATCACCCATGGCTACAAAACCAATGACAAAGACCCAGCTCGTCGCCGCTCTGGCGGATGAAATGGGGACCGACAAGAAATCCGCCAGCGCGGCGCTCGATGCGGTTTGCAACCTGATCACACGCGAAGTGTCCAATGGCGGCGCGGTTACCCTGCCCGGCGTCGGCAAGATCTATTGCCGTGAGCGTCCCGAGCGGATGGTCCGCAACCCGGCCACGGGTGAGCAATTCAAGAAAGACGCTGACAAGGTCGTCAAGATGACGATCGCGAAGGCACTGAAGGACAGCGTCAACGGCTGATCTACAGCCCTTGACACGGAGCCGTCGCGCGACCCGCGGCGGCTCCGTCCAGAAAACTGCCCGGCAACCTGTTCGTAAGGAACGGCCCCTAATCATCCTTGGGTCGTTGTTCATGCCCCCATCGAACAGAATTTAGGAATACTGCCCGGTGCGTGCCAATCTTCATCCTCAAAACGAAGAACGCCTCCGAACGTTGGAGGGGTACGATATCCTCGACACGTTCGAAGAGGCTGAATTCGACGAGATCGTGCAGCTTGCCGCCCGGATCTGCGACGTCCCCATTTCGCTGATATCCCTGGTCGATACGGAACGTCAGTGGTTCAAGGCACGTGTCGGCCTCGACCAGTCTGAAACCCCGATAGATCAGTCGATCTGCGCGCACGCCATCCTTCAGGACGACGTGTTCGAAATTCCCGACACTCTGCTGGATGCGCGTACTGCCGACAATCCGCTCGTCACGGGGCCGGACAACCTGCGCTTCTACGCTGGCGCGCCTTTGGTTGCTTCCAACGGCCTGCCCATCGGAACGCTTTGCGTACTCGATAGAGAACCCCGCAAATTGACCGATCTTCAGCGCGAAACGCTGCGGGTGCTGGCGCGGCAGGTGATGAAGCAACTCGAACTCAAGGCCGCACTGCGGGATCAGGAAATCCTGAAGTCCGAAATGGACCACCGGGTGAAGAATTCGCTCCAGACGACGGCTTCGCTGGTGCGCATGTACGGGCGCACTGTGCACGACCCGAACGCTGTCGAAGCGCTCAAGGCCATCAACCGGCGCATCGACGCCATGTCGACCCTGCATGAAATGCTGCAATCCTCCACCGCGCTCGCGGATGTGGACATGGCGGAATACCTGCCCGGCATCATCAACCTGCTGGGGGCTTCCGCCCCCCCGAACATCACCGTCGTTTCCCATTGCGACAAGATCCGCCTGAGTTCCGCCAATGCGTCGGACATCGGCGTTATCGTCAGTGAATTCGTCGCCAATTCGATCAAACATGGCTTTCCGAACGAACGCAGCGGCCTCATAAGCGTCAGCCTGACGAACAATGCGGAAGGTGGGCTGCTGCTCGAAGCCACGGACGATGGTATCGGTTCGGGCCGCGACGAAGTTCTCAATGAAACGACCGGTATCGGCCTGTCCATCGTGGCCGCCGCGGCTTCGAGCCTCGGGGGTACGCTGGACAACACGCTGACCGCTGACGGGGGTCGTCTCTTGCTGTCATTCGGGAATACCTAGGCGCGCTGCGCGCCCTTGCCCCTCCCCCGTAAATCGGAAATGGTCGCGCCAGATGGAATGGTGAGCGGTTGGACCCATGGATATTCGCGCGATACTTGCGGGCCTGGCCTTTGCGCTCATGTGGTCCTCGGCCTTCACGTCGGCCCGGATCATCGTTCTGGATGCGAGCCCGCTCGCCGCGCTCACCCTGCGTTACCTTATCTCCGGTCTGTTGGGTGTCGGCATCGCGCTGGCGCTCGGCCAAAGCTGGCGGCTGACCCCGGCACAATGGCGTGGGACGATCATTTTCGGGATCCTGCAGAACGCCGTTTACCTCGGGCTGAACTTCGTGGCGATGCAGACCGTTCAGGCATCGCTCGCCGCGATCATCGCGTCCACGATGCCACTGCTGGTCGCTCTCGCACTGTGGCTCATGGGCGAACGGTTGCGTCCGCTCGGACTCGTGGGGCTGGCGGCAGGTCTTGTCGGCGTTACGATCATCATGGGCGCTCGCATTACCGGCGGCGTCGACATGCTGGGCCTTTTGCTCTGTATCATCGGCGTAATCGCCCTGACTTTGGCCACCCTTTTGGTGCGCGGCCTGACCTCCGGTGGAAACTTCCTCATGATCGTCGGTCTGCAGATGCTGGTGGGATTTGTGACACTTGCGCTCGCCACACTCGCCTTCGAAACACCCCGGGTGAACGTTTCGCTGCCACTGATACTGGCTTTCGCCTATACCGTCCTCGTCCCCGGTCTGCTGGCGACGGTGGTATGGTTCTGGCTGGTGGACCGTATCGGCGCGACACGCGCGGCTACGTTCCACTTTCTCAACCCGTTTTTCGGCGTGGCCATTGCGGCGCTGCTGCTGTCTGAATCGCTCGGCGCACAGGATGTGCTGGGGGTAACGATCATCGCGCTCGGTATTCTGGCCGTTCAGCTTTCGCGCCAGCGCCGGGCCTGACGCGGCCCCCGCTCAGGCCTTGCGAAACACGGCGATCTGCGCTTCGTCATCCTTGTGATCACCTGTTGCGGCCTCTCCGTATATTCGGACCTTGCGGAACTCCGCGTCTTCAATGCGGGGCGCGAGGGCGTCGAATTTCGCCGCGAACCCGTGACCTTCGAAATGCTTGTCATTGATGGCGAGGACGAAAACAGCGCCCTTTCGTGCTACCCGCAAAAGCTCATCGAGCGGTTCCGGACCGACGTGGCCATGGGTGAAGGTCCCCGCGCTGACGATGGCGCCATAGGTGTTATCCGCCAGCGGCAGCGGACGGGTCAGATCGGCCTCCACCAGTTTGCGATAAAGACCTTTCCGTGCGGCGGCCTCCAACATCTCGGCCGAGAGGTCCAGCGCATCCAGCTCGATACCGTTTTTAATGGGGATGTTCTGCGCGACCAGCCCGGTGCCCGCACCCACATCCAGAAGGGGCGACGCGCCCGCACCCGCTTCGGCGTAGATGAACGCCACCAACCGGGCGAGCCGATAGTCCATGGCCTGGGCAAACCCTTCGTCGTAGGTCCCTGCCCAATCCGCATAGAGGCGTTTGCTGTCTTCGGGGGCGTTCAGGCCGTATGCGTTCTTGAGATCTGTCATGCTCTGAAGGCTAGGGCATGTGGTGTCTGACGCCAAGTCTCAGTCCTGCGCGGCGCCCAGATGGTCGGCCTTCCGGGCCCCACGTTCGCCCATCGGCTGATCGGGTCCCGTGGTGGTATCCCGGCGGGTTTGCGCTTCGAGTTCGGCGTTGAGCTCAGCGCCCAGCATCACGATGAAGACCGAGATCCACAGCCACATCAAAAGCACGATCGCACCAGCGAGCGAGCCGAAGCTTTCATTGTAGGAGCCGAAGTTCGCAACGTAGAAGCCGAACCCCACGGAAGCCACGGTCCAGACCACGACCCCGATGATTGCCCCCGGTGTCAGCCAGCGCCATTCCGGGTTTTCACGCGAAGGCCCGAACCGGTAGAGGATCGCCAGCCCCGTCAGTGCGAAAAGGAACATGAGCACCCATGACAGGCCGAGGGCGGCCCATTCCACCAATGGCCCCAACTGCAGAAGCGCCAGTGCAGCAGGCAGGACGGCAAGCACCCCTAATGCGACGACGACACCGATGATAAGCGCCACAGTCAGCCCATAGGTCTGCAGCTTCAACATGAAGAAATTGCGCTTTTCCTCTTCGTCGTAGGCGACATTCAATCCTTCCATGAGCGATCCCATGCCCTTGGACGCCGAATAAAGCGCCAGTAAGATACCCAGAACGACGGCAAGGCCCAGCCCCGCCTGCTGCGACCCGGCGACCTTCACCGCCTGCCCGATGATCAGATCACTGACCTGTTGAGGCATCAGGCCGGACAGCCCCTCCATCTGGGACACGACCTGCTCCGGCTCGAACACCAGCCCACCCAGCGCCACGAGAGCGGTGATCGCGGGAAACAGAGCCAGCAACGCGTAAAATGCCACGCCAGCGGAAATCAGGCCGACATGGTCCTTGGCGATCTCGTCCTTGAGGCGGAAGCCAACGTCTTTCAGGCCTTTCAGGGAAATTTCAGTCGGTTTTTCGGCGTTGCGTCCTCGGGTCATGTGGGTCCTGCGTATTCTGGCCGGGCTCCTTTAGCGCGGCTGTAAGAGGCAAACGCGTAGCGGGAAAGCCCGGTTCCCCAATCCGCGTTCGATCACGAAAGTTGCAATGCTGTTACCAGACCTTTGAATATTTCAAAAATGTCCCACCTTATGGGGGTGAGTTGCCAAGGAGATTCGAGATGTCGAAATATCGAAAGGACGCGGACGCCATCGCGGCGCTGTCCCCAGAAGAATACCGGGTCACACAGCAAAGCGGCACGGAACGGCCCGGTACGGGCAAATTGCTGAACAACAAGGAACCGGGGATCTACGTTGATATCGTCTCCGGCGAGCCTCTGTTCGCCTCGGCGGACAAATACGAATCCGGCTGCGGCTGGCCCAGCTTTACCAAGCCCATCGAACCCGCGCATGTAAACGAGTTGCGCGACAGCTCGCTTGGCATGGTGCGCACGGAAGTCCGCAGCACCCATGGCGACAGTCATCTGGGCCATGTGTTCCCCGACGGCCCGCGTGACCGCGGCGGGCTGCGCTATTGTATCAACTCCGCCTCGCTCCGCTTTATCCATCGTGACGACATGGAAGCGGAAGGCTATGGCGAATATATCGATCAAGTGGAGGACGCAGCATGAGCCGCGAACGTGCAGTACTGGCAGGCGGATGTTTCTGGGGTATGCAGGATCTGATCCGCAAGAGGAAAGGCGTGAACGCCACGCGGGTCGGATATTCTGGGGGCGACGTCCCCAATGCGACCTACCGCAACCACGGCACCCACGCCGAAGCGATCGAAGTGATCTTCGACAACGAAGTGATCAGCTATCGCGAGTTGCTGGAAATGTTCTTCCAGATCCACGACCCGACCACGTTGAACCGTCAGGGCAACGACCGCGGGATGAGCTATCGTTCGGCGATCTACTACGAGAACGAGGAGCAGCGCCAGACCGCGCTGGATACCATTGCGGATGTCGAAGCGTCCGGGAACTGGCCCGGCAAGGTCGTGACCGAGGTCGAACCGGTCGGCGATTTCTGGGAAGCGGAGCCGGAGCATCAGGACTACCTGCAGCGGATCCCCAATGGCTATACCTGCCATTTCCCGCGCGCGGATTGGGTTCTGCCCCGGCGGAACGCTGCTGAGTAACGACAAGCATCACGGCAGCGCCCGGAAACGGGCGCTGCCCTACCTCTTTTAGTCGGCCAGTCGCGGTCGCCCCGTGACTTCGACGGTGATTGTTCCCTCGATGAAGACTTCACGGTTTTCCACCGCCGCTACCTGAATGTTCCTGCGGGCTGTGGTCTGTATATCCGCCGCACCGGCGGCGCGAGCCTGCGCCACGGCAGTTTCCCGCAGCATGGCTTCCAGACGGTCCAATGCCTCTTCCCGGTTCGCGAAGTCCTGCGGGCCTTGGGTTGTGTGTACCCGGTAGCACCCTTCGGAAGGGGCCGTGACACTGCCTGCCTGCCGCATGGTGATCCGGCCCACAACCGCGCCTATGGCATTGGCGACCCCGCCGTGGACGGGCAGCACCATCTCGCACCCGAGGCAATCGCCGACCGCCGGGTAATAGGCTTGGGCCGACGCGCCCAATCCGATGACAGGCAGGTTGAGCCCGGCCGATAGCCGGACGAGACCCCGATGCCCCGCGAGCCCACGGCGCAAAAGGACGTGACGCGCCAGTATATCCGGGGCGATCCCGTCGAAATCAGCGGCGTCCTCTTCGGCAAAGGCCGCTTCCAGCAGGGCGGTGACCGTCTGCCGGGTCAGCCGGTCGATGATCATTTCCGCTACCGCTTCCGCACTGGTGGACAGCATTGTTCCTGCCCCAGTGCGGCGGCGCCCGAAAAGGATCAGCGCCTTGCGTGCCGCACCTGCGTCCCATGCAAGCACCCGGCCGGCCACATGGCTCGCATCCGATGGGGTGACGCCTGCGACCTGAACCAGCCCCCGTTCCACCAGCCGCTTCAGCGCGCCGGTTTCGATCCGGGCGCGCAGGACGGACGCGAGGGGATGCACCCCTTCGCCGATCCGTTCCAGCAGGTCGGCATCGCGGGGGGCCAACCCTTCGCTGGACTGTCCGGCCACCGCGCGGACGAACCTGCCGTCATGCTCGCTGGGCACCGTGGCCCGCAACTGCGCATCCAGCGTTTCATGGACAAGCTCTGGCGCCTCGACCGCCAGCAAAGACACCGGGAGCAACCGGCGCGGCCCAAGCGTGACCCCGCCCTGCAGACCTTCGGAGATGAAATGAACCTCACTGTCACCGCCAAGCCCGCTTGTCCGCATGGCGACCGCTTCGACCATCGTCCGGTAGGGCCCGACCCGGGCGCCCAGCGGGTCTATCGCCGGCCGACCGTTCCGCAGCAGGGCGACATCCGTCGTGGTGCCACCGATATCGCTCACCAGTGCATCGTCGGCCCCCGTCAGCCAGCGCGCCCCAACGATGGAGGCTGCCGGACCGCTCAGGATCGTTTCGATGGGGCGGACCCGCGCCTGCGCGCTGGAAATCAACGCCCCGTCCCCCCGCACCACCATCAGAGGGGCGGGGATACCGATGTCGCGCAGCGTATCTTCGGCCCGCCCGATAAGGCGATCGATCATGCCGATCAGACGGGCGTTGAGAACCGCCGTCATCGCCCGCTTCGGGCCGTTGAGCTTCGCCGACAACTGGTGCGATGACGAAACGGGCCGCCCTGTCATCTGCTGGACAAGCGCCGCCGCCCGCTGTTCGTGGGCAGGGTTGCGCACCGCGAACTGGCTTGCCACGGCGAAACCGCTGACCGCGCTGCCGTGGGTTTCCAGAAAGGCGGTCAGGGCCGCTTCGTCCAGCGGCGCGGCCTCTGCCCCCGCATGATCGTGCCCCCCGGCCAGCACGATATATGGCTCCCCCCGCAGCGCTTCCCTGAGGCCATGCGCATCCAGATCCCGTTCCTTGAACCCGATGTAGACCAGCGCCACACGCCCGCCCTGCCCCTCGACCAAGGCATTGGTCGCCAGGGTCGTCGACAGGGAAGCCAACGAAACGTCCTCCGGCGGGATTTCCGCTTCGGCCAATACGGCCCGCACCGCGGCGCCGACCCCGATGGACAGATCATGGCGCGTGGTCAGCGCCTTTGCAGAGGCGATCACCTCCTCCTCATCCCGGAGCAGGACGGCATCGGTATAGGTGCCCCCTGTGTCCACTCCTAACAGGATCGTCATGCAGGCAACCTTTCGTTCATGCGGGGTATTTCACGGCATCCAGCCGTTTGCAGGCCCAGCGGGCGGCATCCGCCACCGTGGGGTCCGGATCGCAAAGCAGTGCCGACGCAGCAGCCCTGAGCCGCGGCGCACCGGAGTTTCCGATGGCATAGAGCACATTGCGAACAAAACGGTCACGCCCGATCCTCTTTATGGGGGAGCCGGAAAATCGTTGCCGAAACCGCGCATCGTCCAGACCGGCGAGTTCCGCCAGATCGGCGGGCTCCCGATGGCGGCCGAGATAGCGTTCATCGCTGCTCGGCACCGCGAACTTGTTCCAGGGACAGACGGCGAGGCAATCATCGCAGCCGTAAATGCGATTGCCCATTTTCGCCCGCAGTTCAGGGTCCACCGGCCCTTTATGTTCGATCGTCAGATAGGAAATGCAGCGCCGGGCATCCAGCTTGTAGGGACCGACGAAAGCCTGCGTGGGGCATACATCCAGACATGCCCGGCAGGATCCGCAATGGTCGGCTTCAGTAGCGTCGGGCGGCAGGTCCAGCGTGGTGAATATGGCCCCCAGAAAGACCCAGTTCCCGAAATCGCGGCTCAGCAGGTTGCTGTGCTTGCCCTGCCACCCCAGCCCCGCCGCCTGGGCAAGCGCCTTTTCGGAGACCGGTGCGGTATCCACGAAAACCTTGATCTCGCATCCTGTTTCCTCCACCAGCCAGCGCCCCAGACGCTTCAGCCGTTTCTTCACCACATCGTGGTAATCGCGCCCTTGGGCATAGACGGAAATCGCTCCCCTTTCGGTAGCGGTGAGCGTGTCCAATGGGTCATGCACCGGCGCATAACTTTCGGCCAGCATGATGATCGTGCGTGCTTCGGGCCAGAGCGCGCCGGGGTCCCCGCGCCATGTCATGCGATCGGCGAGCCACGTCATCTGCCCATGATAGCCGCCGCCCACGTAGTCGCGCAGGCGCTCTGCCGCCTCTGGCGCCGCATCGGGTCTGCACATGCGGCAGGCCACGAAACCTTCGCCCCGGGCGCGGGCGACAATGCGGGCTTTCAGGTCTTGGCTACTTTCGGTCAAGAATACCTTCCGGGCGCCGGGCGCGAAAACCCGGCGCGGGCTGCGTCAGAAATCCAGATTGTTGTAATGCAGGGGCGGCGGAAAGCCCGGCACCTGATCCGCAAGGATGGACCGGAACGCGGGGCGCGATTTGATCTTGGCGTACCAGTCCTTGACGCTGCTGTTCCGATTCCAGTCCACGTCCGAGATGTAGTCGAGCGAGGACAGATGCGCCGCCGCCGCGAAATCCGCAAGGGTCATGACATCGCCCGCCAGCCAGCGGCGGTGATCGAGCAACCAACCCATGTAATCGAGGTGATACTTGATCGCCTTGGCACCGGATTTCACGTTGCTGCTGTCGGGATAGCCCATCTTCATCATCTTCTTATTGACCCGCTCGTAGAGCAGTTTCGACGTCACTTCATGATGAAACTTGTCGTCGAACCAGTTCACGAGGCGGCGGGCCTCCAGCCGTTGGAGCGGATCGCGGGGCAGCAGGCTGGGCTCAGGACGGGTCTCTTCGATATATTCGCAGATCGGCCCGCTTTCGGACATCATGATCCCATCGAGCCGCAGGACGGGCACCTTGCCTGCCGGGTTGCGCCGAAGAAAATCCGCATCCGCTTCCCAGTACCGTTCTTCGACCAGCTCAACCTCGATCTTCTTCTCGGCGAGGCTGAGCCGGACTTTCCGGCAGAATGGCGACAGGGCAACGTGAAACAGGCGAGCCATGAGAGGTTCCGAAACTATGGAGACTGGGCACTTCCATGCCCGGAAAAGGCAGTCAATTCAACTCTCGAAACAATCCGCGCGGCCATCCCTGCTGATTGTCGCCGCGCCATCCGCGATCTGCGCGGCGCGGCTGCGCACGAAACCGGAAGGCTGCGAGGCCGAGCGATCCTTCGGGTCCGGCAGGATCGCGGCGAGCCGTGCGGACTGTGCCCGCGACAGATCAGACGCGGGGATACCGAAATAGTGGCGGGCCGCCGCCTCAGCGCCGAAAACGCCTTCGTCGAACTCCGCGATATTGAGGTAGACCTCCAGTATCCGCCGCTTTGTCCAGATCGCTTCGACCAACGGGGTCGCCAGCGCCTCCATCGCTTTGCGCGGCCATGACCGCCCATGCCAGAGGTAGACGTTCTTGACCGTCTGCTGGCTCAGCGTCGAAGCGCCGCGATTGCTGCCCTGTTCGATCGCCCGCCGGATCGCCGGCAGGTCAAAGCCCCAATGGCGGCAGAAATTCGCATCTTCCGCCGCGACCACCGCGCGCCGCATCTCGGGTGAGATCCGGTCAAGCGATACCCAGCGCTGATCCACGCTCCCCAGGCGGCGGGCTTCCGACATCATGTAGACATTCGTGGGCGGGTTGAAGATCGCCCCCAGCACCACCAAAAGCACCGCGATGAGGAAAACCACCGAAACACCCCGAAGCGCCCACAGCGTAACCCTGCGCCCGAAGGGCCGCTTCGCCGGCTTGGCGGATTTGCTTTTGCTTCGGGTCTCGACGGTGCGGCGGGTCATGGGGCAGCTATAGGCCGGGCGGCCGGCTTTGTGAACGCCCCTAGCGCGGGCCGATCACCTTCGCGAGGTATGTGCCGATCACGGCAGAGCCCCGCGCCGAGGGATGCGTGTTGTCAAAGGCGAAATTCTCCGGATTGGTGTTGTCGAACACATCTTCGGCATCCCGGAAGGTCGCCCAGTCGCGCCCGGCGGCAAATCTGTTCATGCGGGAATCGAGCTCCACCAACTCGTCCCGGCACCCTTCGAAGGAACCCTTCCCCGAGCCTGCGTAATATCCCATCCACAGGATCTGGGCACCGCTTCGCTGGCGAAGCTGCGCAAGGAACGACGGAATACTGCCGCTCTGCCCGTCCGCAGAGACAAGCGCATCGACAACCGGGCCGCAGGCTCCGCAGTCGCAATCCGAAGAGACATCATTCGCGCCCCCGTTCATCACGATCCAGTTCCAGCGCCCGCCCGGATACTGCCGCTGGATGTCGAAACCGGCCGCACTCGCCAACGATGAGTCGTTGTCGAACTGGGCCCCCGGCACCGCGCGGTTCACAACCTTCCGGTCAAGCACCTTGCCGACGACATCGGGGATCGCGCGGTCGCTGTTGCCGTTCCACCAAAGCACGCTGTCGCCAATGGCGAGGATATCGCCGCCGCCGCGGGGCGCGGGATCACCACATCCGGACAGGACGAGCCCCGTGACCAACGCAAGACACAACCGCAACATAGGATACCTCCACTGACAAGCCTGACCCGCAAGCTAGCATGCTATGCCGGATATCAAACTGTCATTTCGGTGAGGAGGTAGGGAACGGCGCCCCGCATGGCGGGACGCCCTCTGTTGTTACTCTGCCGGGACGGCGGCGCGTTCGACGCCGATGGGTGCGGGAAGATGCGCCAACATCTCCTTGGGGCAGACCTGCAGGAAATGTTCCTTCTCCGTCTCCCAGTGCTGCAGGATGTCACCCGCCCGGCGGCTTCCGGTTTCCTTCAGATGCCGCTCCAGCAGTTCCTTCAGCTCGGATGTCCAGTGATCCACGGTGACCGGGCATGTAACGATCGTTTCGACGTTCATCAGCGCCTGGGCCTGTCCTTCCGGATCGTAGAGGTAGGCCATGCCGCCGGTCATACCGGCAGCGAAGTTCGCACCGATATCGCCAAGGATCACCGCAACACCGCCAGTCATGTATTCACAACCATTGCTGCCGCAGCCTTCGATCACGACCCGCGCGCCCGAGTTACGCACCGCGAAACGCTCACCCGCGCGACCGGCGGCAAAGAGATAGCCCGCAGTCGCGCCATAGAGCACGGTATTGCCGATGATCGTATTTTCGGAGGCGACGATCGTGCTTGCCATCGGCGGGCGTACCACGATGGTGCCGCCCGAAAGGCCCTTGCCGACGTAATCGTTGGCATCACCCGACACCTCCAGCTTGAGCCCCGGCGCCGCGAAGGCCCCCAGCGATTGGCCGGCGGAACCGGTCAGGCGCACAGTGAGGTGATCGGGCTGCAAGCCGTTGTCGCGCATGCCGAAACGCTTGACGATATGGCTCGACACCCGCGTGCCGACCGTGCGGTGCGTGTTCTGCACGGCGTAGGAAAGCTGCATCTTCTCGCCGTCCTGCAGAAACCGCGCGGCATCCCGCACGATCTGTTCGTCCAGCGTGTCGAGCACGGCATTCCGCGGCTTGTCGCGGTCGTAGACGATCTGATCCGCGCCATCGACGGTGATGAGCAGCGGGTTCAGGTCGAGATCGTCCAGATGGGCCGAGCCACGGCTGACCTGCGTCAACAGGTCGGCGCGGCCGATCACGTCATCGATGCTGCGTGCCCCGATGCTGGCCAGAATCTCGCGCACTTCCTGCGCGTAGAAGCCGATCAGGTTCACGACCTTGTCCGCATTGCCGGTGAACTTGCCGCGCAGGGCTTCGTCCTGCGTGCAGACGCCCACGGGGCAGGTGTTGGACTGGCACTGGCGCACCATGATGCAGCCCATCGCGATCAGCGCGGCAGTGCCGATGCCGAATTCTTCGGCCCCCAGCATCGCTGCCATCACGATATCGCGTCCGGTCCGCAAGCCGCCATCGGTCCGCAGGGTGACCCGGTCGCGCAGCTTGTTCATGCTCAGAACCTGATGCGCCTCGGTCAGGCCCATTTCCCACGGAAGGCCTGCGTATTTGATCGAGGTCGCGGGCGAGGCGCCGGTGCCGCCGTTATGGCCGGAGATCAGGATGATATCCGCCTTGGCCTTGGCCACACCCGCCGCGATGGTCCCCACGCCCGAAGAAGCCACGAGCTTGACCGTCACTTTGCAGCGCGGGTTGATCTGCTTAAGGTCGTAGATCAGCTGCGCGAGGTCCTCGATCGAATAGATGTCATGATGCGGCGGCGGGCTGATGAGGGTCACGCCGGGGGTCGAGTGACGCAGCCGCGCGATCAGCTTGGTCACCTTCATGCCGGGCAGCTGCCCGCCCTCGCCGGGCTTCGCGCCCTGGGCCACCTTGATCTCCAGTTCTTCGCACTGGTTGAGGTATTCCGCCGTCACCCCGAAACGCCCCGAAGCGACCTGCTTGATCTTGGCGGAGGGATTGTCGCCGTTCGGCTCCGGCACGAAATGCGCCGGATCCTCGCCGCCCTCGCCGCTGTCGGACTTCGCGCCGATGCGGTTCATCGCCACGTTCAGCGTCTTGTGCGCTTCGGGCGACAGCGCGCCCAGACTCATCCCCGGCGTCACGAAACGCTTGCGGATGGAGGTGATGCTTTCGACCTCTTCAAGACCGATGGGCGTGCCCAGCGGCTTGATATCCAGCAGGTCGCGTAGATGAATGGGCGGATTGCTCTGCATCTTGGCGCTGTACTGCTTCCACATCGCGTAGGAGGCGCGATTGCAGGCCTCCTGCAGCATATGCATGCTCGACGCTTCCCACGCGTGGCGTTCACCACTGGCGCGGGCCTTGTAAAAGCCCCCGATGGGCATGACGACGCCGTCGCCCATCCAGCCACGGCTGTGCACTTCCTCGGCCTTGCGCTGGATGCCCAGTACGCCGATGCCGCTGATCCGGCTGATCATGCCGGGGAAATATTCCGCCACCATGGCGCGGCTCAGGCCCACGGCTTCGAAGTTGAGCCCACCCCGGTAGGAGGACACGACAGAAATGCCCATCTTGGCCATGATCTTCAGAAGGCCCTGATCGATGGCGGTGCGGTACCGCGCCACCGCTTCCGTCAGGGTCATGTCCAGCAGCCCGCGCTCGATCCTGTCGGCAAGTGAATCCTCGGCCAGATAGGCGTTCACGATGGTGGCGCCACAGCCGATGAGGACCGCGAAATAATGCGCATCCACGCATTCGGCAGACCGGACGTTGAGCGAGGTGAAGGTACGCAGCCCGTTGCGTGTGAGGTGGCTGTGCACGGCACTTGTGGCAAGGATCATCGGCATCGCCACCCGGCCCTCACCGCTGGCCTGATCCGTCAGCACAAGATGCCCGGCGCCCGATCGCACGGCATCTTCTGCCTCTGCCCTTATGCGGGACAGCCCCGCGTTCAGGTTGCCGGGGCCCGGCTCGAACGTGCAGTCGATGGTCACCACTGTGGCGTTGAAATGGCTGGTCAGTTCCTCGAACTGCGCATTGCCGACAAAGGGGCTGTCCAGCACGATGATCTCGGTCTGGCTGCTGTCTTCGTCCAGCACGTTCTTGAGGTTTCCGAACCGGGTCTTCAGGCTCATCACCCGGTATTCGCGCAGCGAGTCGATGGGCGGGTTGGTAACCTGGCTGAAGTTCTGCCGGAAGAAATGGCTGAGCGGACGATACTGCGCGCTGAGCACAGCGGAGGGGGTATCGTCGCCCATGCTGGCGAGCGCCTCCTTGGCGTCCTCGGCCATGGGCGCAAGGATCTGTTCAAGGTCCTCGACGCTGTAGCCCGCCGCCACCTGACGGCGCCGCAACTCGTTTCCGGTGAAAAGCGGCGCCTCGGTGACATCGGCCAGCGCCGAATCCAACTCGTTGATCTTGCCGACCCATTCGCCAAAGGGCTGACCCGCAGCCAGCTTGTTCTTGATCTCCTCATCGTCGTAGAGCCGACCCTCGGCCATATCGACAGAGATCAACTGCCCCGGGCCCAGTGCGCCCTTGCGCACCACACGTGCCTCGTCCAGCGGGACCATCCCCGCCTCGGACCCGGCGATGAGCATCCCGTCTGACGTCACGACATAGCGCATCGGGCGCAACCCGTTGCGGTCAAGGCCTGCGCAAACCCAGCGGCCATCGGTCATCGCAAGTGCGGCGGGGCCGTCCCACGGCTCCATGACGGAGTTGCAGTAGCTGTACATATCGCGCCACGACTGCGGCAATTCCACCGCCTGCTTGGACCAGCTTTCCGGCACCAGCATTGTCTTGGCCATCGGGGCCGAGCGGCCCGCGCGGACCAGCACCTCGAACACTGCGTCCAGAGCAGCGGAATCGGACGATCCGGCTGCCACGATAGGCTTGATATCCCCGGCCATGTCACCGAATGCGCCCGAGGCCATGCGGATCTCATGGCTGCGCATCCAATTGAGGTTGCCCTTCAGGGTATTGATCTCTCCGTTATGGGCGAGCATGCGGAACGGCTGCGCGAGCCACCACTGCGGAAAGGTGTTCGTCGAATAACGCTGGTGGTAGATGGCAAAGGCCGAAACGAAGCGGTCATCCATCAGGTCCGGGTAAAATTCGGCCACGTCCTGTGCCAGCATCATGCCCTTGTAGATGATGCTGCGGCAGGACATCGACGCGATGTACATCTGCGGGACCTGCGCCGCGATGGCGGCCTTTTCGATCCGGCGACGGATGACATAGAGTTCACGTTCGAAGGTTTCCTCGTCCACGCCCTTGGCGTTGGAAATCAGGATCTGCTCGATCTCTGGCCGGGTGGCGTTGGCCTTTTCCCCCAGCACGGAAATGTTCACCGGCACATGGCGCCAGCCATAGATGTAATAGCCCATCCGCAGGACTTCGGTTTCCACGATAGTCCGGCAGGTTTCCTGCGCGGCGAAGTTCGTGCGCGGCAGAAACACCTGCCCCACGGCGATCATCTCGTCCTGCCGTGGGTTGTGTCCGGTACGGCGCACCTGATCGTAGAAGAAGGGCACCGGGATCTGGACGTGGATGCCCGCACCGTCGCCTGTCTTGCCGTCGGCATCCACCGCACCGCGATGCCAGATCGCCTTGAGAGCGCGAATACCGTTCAGCACCACCTCGCGGGATTTGGACCCGTCGACATTCACCACGAGGCCAACTCCGCAGGACGAATGTTCGTCCGCTTCGGAATACATCCCGTTTTCGGCCAGATGCGCACGCTTTGCAGCCTCGGCCTCGGCCCAGAGTTCATCATGGATCATTGTGCAACATCCTTCTGCAAGAGGGGGGCGGCGGCCTTCTGTTCGAAGCAGCCGTAAATAGGTTTACGGGCCAGAAAACCCGGTTCACCCGGGTAGATGAAATCGACCGGGGTACTGTCATAGTCGAAGGCGCCACCGGCACCCTGCAGGACCTGGCCTGTCCCGGCAAAGAAACGCCTGTGCCGACGAGAGACATATTCATGCCCCTTCGCCTCATATGTCACTTCGCCGTCCGTATCCGTTTCGGTCACGTGGAATTCAGTCATGGCAAGCGGCTCGCCGTCGATCTCCACCCTTTCGTCGATAATCCGGTCATAACCGAATACGCGCGAATTTCCTTCCGGTGACAGGAGGATGAAATCATAGGTGTCGATCCCGCTGTCCAGCAAAGTGGTCAGGTTGGCGGGATCCGCGGCGGGTTGCTCCAGCGTCGTCGTGCGCCCCTGCGCAAGGTTGAAGGACTGCAACCACTGGGTTTCGCCGTCCGTCTGGCCCACATAGTAGGGTCCCATTTCATCGCTTTCGGCATGCCACTGCACCCCGGCGGGATCCGCCTTGCAGGTCCAGTGATGCGACACGATGCATGCCTTCTGCTGCACGGTCAGAAAGGCTTCGCAGCCCTCGGGCGGCGAAAACAATCGGGATTGCTGGGCCGCGACCTGGTTTCCCAAAGGCAGGGCGAGCGCGAAACAGCAGGCCACACGGGTGAGGGCGCAAGGGCGGGTCATGCGCTGTCTTCCACGAATGGGAATTGCGCCTCGTATTCGGCCTTGGTCATCCGGTCCAGATCGCCCGCAAGGCGCACACCGCCCGCAGCACTGTCGCAATAAACCACGCGCTCCAAGCGGGCCCCGCCGAAGCCGTCGAAAAGGCCGGGAGCCAGTTCAAAAACATGTTCATTCTCGCCGACGGTATCCTTGAACCAGACGGCGGAACCGCAGGCTTGGCACCATGCGCGTTCCGCGAATTCGGAAGACTGGTAGGTGCCCACAGGGCCCGCTATTTCCACCCGGTCCCGGTCGACTTCCGCGCCCATTTGGACGGAACCGCTCCACCGCGTGCACATCTCGCAATGACAGGCCGAGATATCGCCCAGCGGGCCATTCACCTTGACGGTGACGGCCCCGCAGAGGCAATGGCCTTCATGATGTTCCGCCGCGGACACGGGCCAGCCACCTATTCCGCTGCGACGGCTGTCAGGCCGCCGAACCGGTCGAGGATCGCGGCAGCGCAGTCACGCCCGTCCTTGATCGCCCAGACAACGAGGCTGGCGCCCCGTACGATATCGCCCACGGCATAGACACCATCCAGCGCGGTCGCCCCGGTGATGTAATCCGCCTTGATCGTGCCCCAGCGATTTACCGGCAGGTCCGGCACGTCCCAGAGCGTCGGCAGGTCCTCCGGCTCGAACCCAAGCGCCATGATCACAAGGTCCGCTTCCTCGGTATAGTCGGACCCGTCGACCAGTTCAGGGGCCTGCCGCCCGGTGGCGTCTGGCTGACCCAGCCGCATCCGCTGCGCCATGACACCGCTGACGGGATCGCCGGAAAAACCCTTGGGCGCGGTCAGCCATTCAAAGACCACGCCTTCTTCTTCGGCGTTCGCAACCTCGCGCTGGCTGCCGGGCATATTGGTCCGGTCGCGGCGGTAGAGGCATTTCACGCTTTCGGCGCCCTGCCGGATGCTCGTGCGGACGCAATCCATGGCGGTGTCGCCACCGCCGATGACGACGACCCGCTTGCCCTTTGCATCGAGCCGCCCGCTATCGAACGCCTCCACCGCGTCACCGAAGCTCTTACGGTTGCTCGCGGTCAGAAAATCAATGGCCCGCTCTACGCCCAGCCCGCCGACACCGGGGGCCTGAATTTCACGTGTTTTGTAGACACCGGTCGCGATGATCACGGCATCATGGGCGTCGCGGATTTCGTCGAAGGAGATGTCACGGCCCACGTCGCAGTTCAGCCGGAAAGTGACCCCGCCCTCTTCGAGCTGGCGATTGCGGCGCATCACCACGTCCTTTTCCAGCTTGAAGCCGGGGATGCCGTAGGTCAGCAAACCGCCCGCGCGGTCATAGCGGTCGTAGATCGTGACCTGTACGCCTGCACGGCGCAGCATATCCGCCGCGGCGAGACCCCCGGGGCCCGCACCGATGATACCGACGCTTTCCTCCCGCTCCCGCGAAGGCGAAGGCGGCGTGACCCAGCCTTCTTCCCACGCGGTATCGGTGATGTACTTTTCCACCGAACCGATCGTGACAGTACCGTGACCCGATTGCTCGATCACGCAGTTCCCTTCGCAGAGGCGATCCTGCGGACAGATGCGACCACAGATTTCCGGAAAGGTGTTCGTCGCCTGACTGACATCATAGGCTTCCCGCAAACGGCCCTCTGCCGTGAGGCGAAGCCAGTCGGGAATGTTGTTCTGCAGCGGGCAGTGGGATTGGCAATAAGGCACGCCACATTGACTGCAGCGGCTGGACTGCTCCTGCGCCTTCGCGTCGGCATATTCGGCGTAGATTTCCCGAAAATCCGTCCGGCGCAAATCGGGTGGACGTTTTTCGGGCATGTCCCGCGGCACGCGCGTGAACGTCAGCATGGGTTGCTCAGCCATATCATCCTCCTCCGGTCTGCCGTACCCCAATAAAGCAGACGGAAAAGGAAATAAAGTCAGCTATGCTGACCTATATGCTATTTTCACCCGCGGGAACACCCGCGCTAGCCGCATAAAGGCCGAAATATGGGCCCGTATCGGACCTAATACCTAACCTCATACCTCACCTCCGACCATCAGAGCGACGAGCGCAACGCTCCCGACGATGATTCGCCACCAGCCGAAAGGCCGGTATCCATGCTTGCTGACGAAATCGAGCAGCCAGCGCACCACCAGCACTGCCGCGATGAAGGCCATGACAAATCCAACCGCGATCTCCCCCATGGCAGAGGCATCGATGACATCACGGTTCTTATAGAAGTCATAGGCGAACGCCCCGGCCATGGTGGGCATCGACAGAAAGAACGAGAACTCCGCCGCCGCCCGCTTGCTCGCCCCGAGCATGAGCGCCCCCACGATGGTCGCGCCCGAACGGGATACGCCCGGTATCATCGCGAGGCACTGGATGACCCCGATTTTCAGCGCCATCAGCAGCGGCAGGCGCATCGCGTCCTCATGCCGCGGCGGGGGCGCGACCCGATCGACGAATAGCAACACGATACCGCCGAGCACCAGCATCACCGCGATCAGCATCGGTGTCTCGAACAGGACTTCCTTAATGAAATCATGCGCCAATACGCCGACGACAACCGCCGGCATGAACGCGATAAGTACCGAAAGAATGAACCGCCGCGCCGTAGGATCATGCGGCGCATCGCGAAACACGGCCCAGAGCCGCGCGGAATAGACTGTCAGGATCGCCAGCACCGCGCCCAGCTGGATCACGACCTCAAACGTCTTGCCCGCGCTTTCGAAGCCGAGGAAATGGCCCGCCAACAGCAGATGCCCGGTGGAGGACACCGGGATGAACTCCGTCAAACCCTCCAGCAGACCCAGAAAGGCGGCTACGATCGTCGTGGAAGCTTCCATCAACCGCGGCGCAGGTTACGCGCCGAATCCTTGATGGCGTCATACTGGCCCGACGGCCGGAAGCGCCAGAGGTACTCCGGCAGCA
>NZ_LWEX01000080.1 GCF_001634885.1 Sulfitobacter sp. HI0040
ACCATGCTGGACACCGAACGCGGCATCTGGGTGCCGCCGCACCGCCGCCGGGTCGGCCATNNCGNCGNNCNNCNGCNGGCGTGCGCGAAGCGGGCGCGGTGCTGGAGGCGGACGTGCTGTCACACGCGCCCGACGGGCTGTCGCGCCTCAGGATCGACGCGGGCGTTCTGGAACTGCCGGGCGTGCAGGCCGAGGTGGGCGCGCGCGTGCGGCTGCGGGTGCTGGCGCAGGATGTGATCCTGTCGCTGGAAAAGCCCGCGGGGCTGTCTTCGGTCAATATCCTGCCGGTGCGGATCGATCATGTGCATCCCGGCGGCGGGCCGGGTGCCGCCATCGCGCTGAGCGCCGGGCGCGACAGGCTGCTGGCGCGGGTAACGGCCCGCGCGGTGGCGGACCTGTCGCTGCGTCCGGGGCTGGACTGCTATGCGATCCTGAAGGCCACCACGGTGGCTCCCGGCAGCATCGGGCGCTAGCCCGCGACCGGGGCGCGGCCCATCTTGGACCGCAGGCGTTCCAGCAGTTCGTTTTGCGGAATATCGGCATCTATCGCCAGTTTGCGCAGCCCGAAATGCACATGGGCCATATCCTGATAATAGCTGGTATAGGCGTAGTTCGTGGCCGCCCCCGCCGCAGCACCAAGGATCGGAACCGCCTGCGCCGCCAGCTTCTGGCCCAGCACCACCGCGAGCCGCGGGGCGACCTTGGCGATCACCGCCTGCATGGCCCGCCCCGAGAGCGCGACCCGCGCCGACAGAAAACCCAGATCGGAGCCGTCATCGCCCGAAAGCGGGCCTGCCGCGGAAAAGACCTGCACGCAGTCGAACTGCACGTTCTCGGCCTCCGGATCGAAGCCGTATTCCACCGCGACACCTTCGATCACCCGCAGCAGCAGCGTGGTGGTGACGGGCAGTTCGGCCATGGCGGTGGGCAGGCCCCCGGCGCCGCCGACGGCGCCCATGGCGGCGCTGACCGCCTGATTGAGCCAGCTTTTCTGGTCCGGCACCATGGCACGGCTGGAATGGGCCGCCTTCATCGCCTGACCCAGCGCCTTTACGGTCGCGCCTTCGAGATTGCGGCGCACCACCGTGGGCAGGCGTTCGATAAGGTTGTCGGCCTGCCCGCCGATCAGGTTCAGGACATTGATGCCCACGCCGCCGGCCTGCTTGTAACGCGCGGCAATCGCGTCCAGCCGGGCGTCGACATCCACGGTCGCGGGAACATTGCTTTCGATCAACATGGGCGCGGCCCTCCTTGCGGGATAATGTGGGCGCGGGCGGCGCGAAATCAATCCGTCCAGCGCGTAACCTCGCCCGCGATGCCGTCCCATGCGCCGGGCAGCAGCGCCCGGCCCAGCACCCGGTCGGGGTTGGTGGGGGGCGGCATCACCACCTCTTCGAGCCGGGTAAAGCCGAACCGCCCGTAATAGGGTGCATCGCCCACCAGCATCACCCGGTTCCAGCCCAGCGGCACGGCATGGACAAGCGAGCCTTCGATCAGATCGCGGCCCAGCCCCTCGCCCTGACGTGTCGGATGGACGGCCACCGGTCCCAGCAGGAGCGAAGGCTCCCCGCCCACGCGCACCGGCCAATAGCGGATCGCCCCGGCCAGAATGCCCCCTGTGTCGCGGGCCACATGGCTGAGCCCCGCCAGCGGCGGCACGCCGTCGCGCAGCCGGTAGGAGGACAGCGCCTTGCGCCCCGGCGCGAAACAGGTGTCGAGCAGAGCCTCCACCTCCCAGTCGTCGGCGGGCATTTCCGGCATCAATCGGTACAAGGGCCGCTCCCACGGGCGGGGGTTTGAGGTGGCATTGCCCCTAGCATGGCGGTAGCCATGGGGCAAACCACAAGGAGTCAGCATGTTTTATCGTCCGGAATCAGGCCATGGCCTGCCCCATAACCCGTTCAACGCCATCGTGACGCCCCGGCCCATCGGCTGGATTTCGAGCCGCGACGCGGAGGGCCGCGACAACCTCGCGCCCTATTCCTTTTTCAACGGCGTGGCCTATACCCCGCCGCAGGTGATGTTCGCCTCCACCGGGCAGAAGCCGGATGTGGACGGCACCAAGGACAGCGTGGCCAACATCCGCGAGACCGGGGTCTTCTGCGTCAACGTGGTGGAATATGCCGCACGCGATGCGATGAACCTGTCTTCGGCCACCCTGCCCCACGGCAGCGATGAATTCGAACATGCCGGGATCGAGAAGGCGGCCTGTGACCTTATCGACTGCGCGCGAGTGGCCAATGCGCCCGCGAACCTCGAATGCCGGGTGACCCAGATCGTCAAGATCGAGGGAGACGTGAACTATGTCGTCTTCGGCGAGGTCGTCGGCGTGCATCTGCGCGACGACTGCATCGTGGACGGGCGGTTCGACGTAACGCGCTACGTGCCGCTGAGCCGGTTGGGATACCGCGACTATACCGCCGTGCGCGAGGTGTTCGAGATGGTCCGCCCCGACGATTGAGCGGGGTGCGCCCTATCTTGGGCGCGGCGCGGGGGGGTGGCCGCCGGAGGGCGCTGCCCTCCGGACCTCCCGGGATTTGGGCCATTTGGAAGCGCTGAGGGGCCCGGGTTCCCCGCGGGGAACCCAAGCTATTGATTAACAAATGTTTTTTCAATCTTACCCTAGCGGACGCTGGGAAGGGCCCGGGCGCAACGGCGTTCAGTGCGCGCCGAGGATGCCGGTGCGGACCTGATAATTGACCGCCAGCTCGTATTCGGGGTCATCGTCGCTGTCGACCATGAGATGCCCGGCCTTCGTGAGCAGGCGGTGGCAGTCGCGGCTGAGGTGGCGCAGTTGCAGGCGTTTGCCGGCCTCTTCGTATTTCGCGGCCATCGCCTCGATCGCCTGAAGCGCGGACTGGTCCACCACCCGGCTGTCGGCGAAATCCACGATCACCTCGGCGGGGTCGTTCTGCACGTCGAAAAGCTCGGCGAAGCCGTCGGAGGAGCCGAAGAAGAGCGGGCCCTGAATGCGGTAGACCTTGGTGCCCTCGGCGGTGATCTCCGTCCGGGCGTGGATGCGGCGCGCATTGTTCCAGGCATAGGCCAGCGCCGAGACGATCACGCCGACGACGACCGCGACGGCGAGGTCCTCCATCACTGTCACCACGGTGACCAGCAGGATCACGAAGGCATCCATCGGCGGTACCTTCAGCAGGATGGTCAGCGAGTTCCACGCGAAGGTGCCGATCACCACCATGAACATCACGCCCACCAGTGCCGCCAGCGGAATAAGTTCGATCACCGGGGCGCCGATCAGGATAAACAGCAGCAGGAAGACCGCCGCGGCGATGCCCGCCACCCGGGTCCGCCCGCCCGATTTCACGTTGATCATCGACTGGCCGATCATGGCGCAGCCGCCCATGCCGCCGAAGAACCCGGTGACGGTATTGGCCACACCCTGCGCGATACATTCCTGACTGGCGCCGCCGCGGGTGTTCGTCAGATCGCTGACGAGGTTGAGCGTCAGCAGCGATTCGATGAGCCCGATGGCGGCGAGGATGATGGCATAGGGCAGGATGATCTCGAATGTTTCCCAGTTGAGCGGGACCATCGGGATGTGGAACGTCGGCAGCCCGCCCTGAATGGAGGCGAGATCGCCCACGCGGGGCACCTCCATCCCGGTGAAGATGACCACTCCGGCCACGATGCCGATGCCCGCGAGGGGGGCGGGGATGATGCGTGTGATGCGCGGCATGATCCAGATGATCGCCATGGTCGCCGCCACGAGGGCCAGCATCAGGTAGAGGGGCTGGCCGCTCAGCCATTCGCCGCCGCCCATGCCGTGACCCGTATCCACCATGGTGCCGGGCACCTTGAACTGGCTCATCTGGGCGAGGAAGATCACGATGGCCAGACCGTTGACGAAGCCCAGCATCACCGGGTGGGGCACCAGCCGGATGAACTTGCCCCACTGCATGACCCCGGCGAAGACCTGTATCAGCCCCATCAGCACCACCGTGGCAAAGAGGTATTCGACCCCGTGCTGCGCCACCAGCGCCACCATCACCACCGCGAGCGCGCCCGTGGCCCCCGAGATCATGCCGGGGCGGCCACCGATCAGCGCGGTGATCAGCCCCACGATGAATGCGGCATAAAGCCCCACCAGCGGGTGCACCCCCGCGACGAAGGCAAAGGCCACCGCTTCGGGCACCAGCGCCAGCGCCACGGTCAGCCCCGACAAGAGCTCGATCCGCAACCGGCCGATGCTGAACCCCTGTTCGGGCATCCAGCGCAGGTCTGTCACATCGAGTTTCTTGGTAAAGCTGTGCAAGGTCGCGCGCGCCATCGGACATCCTGTTCAGAATCTGGAAAGCACCGGATATCGGAGAGCGGTCCGCCGGTTCCGGGGTCCCTACCCGCTTTCACCGCGAATGGAAACCCTGACGCCCGGGCGGGGGCGTGGCGCGGCGTGCTTGCAGTTTCCGGGCGAAGGCGGCAAGACTTCGCCCGACAGCGGGAGAATGACATGACGGCGACCAGGTTGGGCGTGATCGGCGGATCGGGCATCTACGACATCGAAGGGCTGGAGGATGCCGAATGGGTGACGGTGGAAACGCCGTGGGGCGCGCCGTCGGACGCGATCATGACCGGGCGGCTGGGCGGCGTGGAGATGGCCTTCCTGCCGCGCCATGGCCGCGGCCATGTGCATGCGCCCGCCGATGTGCCCTACCGCGCCAATATCGACGCGCTGAAGCGGCTGGGCTGTACGGACATCATCTCTGTCTCGGCCTGCGGGTCGTTCCGGGATGAGATGAAGCCCGGCGATTTCGTCATCGTGGACCAGTTCATCGACCGCACCATCGCGCGGGAGAAATCCTTTTTCGGCAGCGGCTGCGTGGCGCATGTGAGCGTGGCGCATCCCACCTGCCCGCGTCTGGGTGCGGCCTGCGCCGAAGCAGCCCGGGCGGCGGGCGTCACGGTGCACGACGGGGGCACCTACCTTGCCATGGAGGGGCCGCAGTTCTCCACCCTCGCGGAATCGCGCATGTACCGCGAAAGCTGGGGCGCGGATGTGATCGGCATGACCAACATGCCCGAGGCCAAGCTCGCCCGGGAAGCGGAGCTGTGCTATGCCAGCGTTGCCATGATCACCGATTACGACAGCTGGCACCCCGACCACGGCGAGGTGGACGTGACCGAGATCATCGCGACGCTGATGGGCAATGCCGACAAGGGGCGGGCCATGGTGGCGGGGCTGCCCGCCCTTCTGGGTGCTGCGCGCGCGCCCTGCCCGCATGGCTGTGACCGGGCGCTGGAATACGCGATCCTGACCCGACCGGAGGCCCGCGACCCGGCGCTGGTGGCCAAGCTGGATGCGGTGGCGGGGCGCGTTCTCTGACCTCGGTGTCCGTGGCCGGGGTTTCATGAGTATTTGAAAAAGGGTGAAGGGAACGCGCCGGACTTGGCGGCACGGCCCTAACGCTGTATGGCGGTCCGCGCAGATATGGACCGGCGGGAGAGTGACGTGAAACGAGTGGAAGATTACATCCGTACCATCGTGGATTTCCCCCATGAGGGGATCATGTTCCGGGATGTGACCACGCTCTTCGCCGATCCGCGCGGCTTTCGCATGGCGATCGACCAGATGCTGCATCCCTATGCCGGGATCGACATCGACAAGGTCGTGGGGCTGGAGGCGCGGGGCTTTATCCTTGGCGGCGCCATCGCGCACCAGTTGAGCGTGGGGTTCGTGCCGATCCGCAAGAAGGGCAAGCTGCCGGGCCGCACGATTTCGCAGGATTACAAGCTGGAATACGGCGAGGCGATCGTTGAGATCCACGATGACGCCATCGCGGAAGGCGAAAAGGTTCTGGTGGTCGACGACCTGCTGGCCACGGGCGGGACTGCGGAGGCCGGGATCAAGCTGATCCGGAGGCTGGGCGGCGAGATCGTATCGACCGCCTTCATCATCGACCTGCCCGAACTGGGCGGGCGCGCCCGGCTGGAGGCGATGGGCATGGAGGTTCATGCCCTGTGCGCCTTTGACGGGCATTGAGCGCTTCGCTGACGATCGTGTGACCCGCGCCGGGGGTGCCAGCCGCCCCGCCCGCCCTATCTTTCCGCTTGAAATGCGAACAGATGGGTAAGGATACACGTAAATGGCGAAAGATTCCTCCTCCTCCGGTGACAGCGATACGCCGGTTCTCGATGCGGTCTTCGACCGGCTGGACATCTCGGACGATGCCCGCAAGCTCCTGAGCGCGCCCAAGCGGCAGCTCGCTATTGCGGTGCCCATTCGCTGCGATGACGGGACGCTTGCGATCTACGAGGGCTGGCGGGTGCAGTTCAACGACGTGCTGGGGCCGACCAAGGGGGGCATCCGCTTTCATCAGGACGTGACGCTGGAAGAGGTGACCGACCTCGCCCGTTGGATGACGCTGAAATGCGCGCTGCTCGACCTGCCTTTCGGCGGGGCCAAGGGCGGCGTGCGGGTCGATCCCAAGTCGCTGTCGAAGCAGGAGGTCGAGCGGCTGTCTCGGTCCTACCTGCAGGAGGTGCAGGACCTGATCGGGCCGGACCGGGACATCCCGGCGCCGGATGTGAATACCAATGGCATGATCATGGGCTGGATGATCGACGAATACGCCCAGATCACCCGCAGGCAGCAGCCCGCGGCGATCACCGGCAAGCCGCTGCCGCTGGGGGGGTCCGAAGGGCGCGTGGCCGCCACCGGGCAAGGCGCGCTTTACGTGTTGCGTGAATGGGCCAAGCGCCACGACCGCAAGCCCGGGGATACCCGCGTCGCGGTGCAGGGGTTCGGCAATGCCGGCGCGCATTTCGCCATGCTGGCGCATGAGGCGGGGTTCAAGGTGGTTGCCGTCTCCGACTCCGGCGGGGCCACCTATGCCAAGGGCGGGCTCGATCCCGAACCGCTGCACCGGCAGAAGGAAGAGGGCAAGAGCCTCGACGACATATATGGCTCCCGGTCAGTGTCCGACAGCGAGGATCACGAACAACTCGACGCGAAAGAATTGCTGTCGCTCGACGTGGACGTGCTGGCGCTGGCGGCGCTGGAGAACGCGGTGACCAAAGACAACGTCGGCGACGTCAAGGCCGACACGGTGCTGGAAATCGCCAACGGGCCCGTCAGCACCGGGGCCGATGCCGCCCTTGCGGAACGGGGGGTTGCCGTGCTGCCGGACATCCTCGTGAACGCGGGGGGTGTCACCGTGAGCTATTACGAATGGATACAGGGCCGCTCCGGCGAACGCTGGGAAGAGGAGATGGTCCGCGACCGGCTGGAGACGCGGATGGTCAAGACCGCCAACGCCTGTTTCGACCGCGCCGAGGCGGATGAGACGCCCCTGCGCCATGCGGCCTATGCCATCGCGGTGGAACGCATCGCCGCCGCTGTCGAGAGCCGCGGAGATTCGTGCTATTTCCGGGGCTGACCCCGCGCCTTCCAAATGGTCTTAAATCCCGGGGGCCGCGGGGGCTGGCCCCCGCGGCTCAGCCTACCTCGGGCAGCACCGCTCCGGGGTTCATGATCCCCGCAGGGTCGAGCGCATCCTTGATGGCGCGCATGGCCGCGCCCTTGACCGGATCGCCGTAGCGTTCGAGGTCCCCTGTCTTCAGCCGCCCGATCCCGTGTTCGGCGCTGATCGAGCCGCCCAGTTCATGGGTCAGGTCGTGGACCGTGCGCTTGATGGCGTCGCGCTGCGCCGCGTGGTCCTGCCGGCTGCGGCCGGGGGCCGGAAAGATGTTGTAGTGCAGGTTGCCGTCTCCCACATGGCCGAAGCAATTGATGCGGAACTGCCCCAGTGCCGCGATGGCCTCGCCCCCGCGGGCGATGAATTCGGGGATCGCGCCCAAGGGGACAGAGATATCGTGGCTCGAAACCGATCCGATGCGGCGGTTCGCTTCGGGTATCATTTCCCGTATCTGCCAGAAGTCCGCCGCCTGCTGGCGGTTCTGCGCGATGAGGCCGTCGGTCACGTGGCCCGCCTCCGATCCGCGCAGGAAGACCTCCTCCAGCGCCGATTGCGGGTCGCCCTGCCCGCTGGTGCCCAGTTCGATCAGCACCACCCATTCGGGCGGCGTGGCAAAGGGCTGACGCAGGTCGGGCAGCGTTTCGGCGAGGAAGTCAAACCCCTGCCGGTGCATCAGTTCGAAGGCGCTGATGACCTCGCCCACCGTGTCGCGCGCGCAGGACAGCAGCGCCAGCGCCGCCGCCGGGTCGGACACCACCAGAAGCGCGGTGCCGCTGCGCGCGGGACGGGCAAAGAGCTTGAGCGAGGCGGCGGTGATCACGCCCAGCGTGCCTTCGGCGCCGATCAGCAGGTTGCGCAGATCGTAGCCCATGTTGTTCTTGCGCAGCCGGGTCAGCCCGTTCCAGATGCGGCCGTCGGGCATCACCGCTTCGAGCCCGAGGCAGAGATCGCGCGCGTTGCCGTAGCGCAGAACGCCGGTGCCGCCCGCGTTGGTGGAGAGCAGCCCCCCGATCCGGGCCGAACCTTCGGAGGCGAGGCTGAGCGGGAAGAGCCGGTTCGCCTCTTCCGCGGCGGTCTGCACATCGGCGAGGATCGCGCCGGCCTCGGCCACGATCACGTTTTCATCCGCATGGACGGCGCGGATCGCCGTCATCCGTTCCAGCGACAGGACCAGCGGCTGCGCCCTTTCGGCCATGATCTGCCCGCCCACCAGCCCGGTGCCGCCGCCGTAGGGGACGAGCGGCACGCGATGTTCCGCGGCGCAGCGGACGATGGCAGCGACCTGCTGCGCGGTGCGGGGCAAGGCCAGGGTTGCGGGCCGCCCGGCGTAGCGGCCGCGCGGCTCTTCGAGGTAGTGCGCGTCGGCGGGCCGCAGGCTGTCGTCGGGCAGTTCGGCGGCCAGCCGGTCGGTAAAGGCGGCGTCCGCGTCGTTGAGGCTGTGCGATGTCATGGCGAAGTGATCCCCCCATCGCCCGCGTGATGCAAGCGCCTAATCGTCGCGCCGCAGATAGGCCGGGCGCAGCACCATGACCGTGGGCCGCCCCGGCAGCGTATCGCGGGAGAGGGTGAGCGCGGGGCCTTCGAGGTCCACCACCGTGAAGCTGTCGGCCATGCCCGCCAGGAAATCGTTCAGCGCGAATTCGGAGAACCAGTGCATCGGGATCACGACGGAGGCGCGCAGCCGTTTGAGGACCGCGATCATGGTGGGCAAGTCCAGCGTCAGCCCGCCGTCCACCGGGGCCATGACCACGTCGAGCCGCCCGAGGGCCGCGTATTGTTCGGCGTCGGGGGCGTGATGCAGATGGCCGAGGTGCCCGATACACAGACCGGCCATTTCGAAGACGAAAATCGAATTGCCGCGCGGCTCCACCCCGGCAAAGGCGGAGCGGATGTCGGTGGAGACGTTGCGCACCAGCACTTCGCCCAGATCGAGCCGGTGGTCGATCCCCTCTCCGAAGGGGCCCCAGCCGGGCAGGACATGGGGGATGGCCGGGTCCGGGGCTGCCGTCCAATGGCTGTCATGGGCGTGGTTCATCGTCACGACGTCCGGGATCAGCGGCAGGGTGCCGGTGAAGCCGGTGTAATCGGTCACGAGGTTCAGCCCGCCGTGGCTGCGGATCAGGAAACTGGCGTGGGCGATGTAGTGGAGAAACACGGTTTCGCGCGCCACCTGCGGCAGGCTGGCCCGGTGCAGATAGCGCAGGCCGGGTGCGGCATTGGCCAATGCGACGCAGTGGCTCGGCGTGCGTTCGGTCAGG
>NZ_LWEX01000081.1 GCF_001634885.1 Sulfitobacter sp. HI0040
GCGGCACCGACAGTGTTGCGGAATGTCGCAAAGAGCTCCCGCCCTGTACCCCATTGCGCAGCCGAAAGGTCGGCCTGAGCATCAGGCCGGTCGTCTATATCCGCCAGAACATCTAGCGTTCCCGCCTCGCCATCGACGCGCAGGATGTCGCCGTCGCGGATGCGCGCGATGGGGCCGCCGTCCACCGCCTCGGGGGAGACATGGATCGCCGCCGGCACCTTGCCCGACGCGCCTGACATCCGCCCATCCGTCACCAGTGCGACCTTCTGCCCCCTGCCCTGACAGATCGACAAAAGCGGCGTGAGCGAGTGCAGCTCCGGCATACCGTTTGCCTTTGGTCCCTGAAAGCGCACCACGACGACCACATCCTCAGTGAGTTTGCCTGCCTTGAAGGCGGCTTTCACCTCCGCCTGATCGGCAAAGACGCGGGCGGGTGCTTCGACCACGCGATTTTCCGGCGCCACCGCGGAGACTTTCATCACCGCCGTCCCGAGGGAGCCTGTCATCCGCTTCAACCCACCTGTGGGCTGGAAGGGATCCGAGGCAGGCCGCAGGATCTTGTCGTTCAGGCTCTCTTCGGGGCCGTTTTCCCATGTCAGGGACCCATCGGCATAGACAGGATCCTTTGTGTAATGCTCCAGCCCTTCGCCCGCGACGGTCTTCGTATCGCGGTGCAGATAGCCGTTCTGCAGCAGGTTCCCGATCATGTATCCAAGCCCGCCCGCGGCGTGGAAGTGGTTCACATCCGCCAGCCCATTGGGATAGACCCGTGCCATCAGTGGCGTGACATCCGAAATCTCGGAAAAATCCTGCCAGTCGAGGATGATCCCCCCGGCGCGTGCCATCGCCACCAGATGGATGAGCAGGTTGGTGGAGCCACCTGTTGCGTTGAGCCCGACGATCCCGTTCACAAACGCCTTCTCGTCCAGAATATCGCATACAGGCGTATAGTCATTGCCGAGCGCACTGAGTGAAAGCGCCCTCTGCGCGCCATGGCGTGTCAGCGCATCGCGCAACGGGGTGTTCGGGGTCACGAAGCTTGCCCCCGGAAGGTGCAGGCCCATGAACTCCATCAGCATCTGGTTCGTGTTCGCCGTGCCATAGAAAGTGCAGGTGCCGGGTCCATGGTAGGCTGCCATTTCAGCGGCCATCAACTTGTCTCGCCCACATTCGCCCGCGGCGAATTCCTGTCGCACCTTGGCCTTTTCGTCATTGGCCAAGCCGCTCGTCATCGGCCCCGCGGGCAGGAACACGGCGGGGAGATGCCCGAATGCCTGCGCCGCGATCACAAGGCCCGGGACGATCTTGTCGCAGACGCCCAGAAAGACGGCGGCGTCGAATGTATTGTGGCTGAGCGCGACGGAGGCGGCGAGCGCGATGACGTCGCGCGAAAAGAGCGACAATTCCATCCCCGCTTCGCCCTGGGTGACCCCGTCGCACATCGCCGGAACACCGCCCGCGACCTGCGCCGTGCCGCCGACCTCCCGGACCGCCGCCTTGATCAACTCGGGAAAGCGTTCGAAGGGCTGGTGCGCCGAAAGTATGTCATTATAGGTCGTCACGATGCCGAGGTTGCCTGCGGAGCCTTGGGCCAACTTGCTCTGATCCTCGCCCGCGGCTGCATAGGCATGCGCCTGCCCGCTACAGGAAAGATGCGCGCGGGCCGGGCCTTTGGATGCCGCCGTCCTCATGCGTTCAAGATGGATTTTCCGCGTCTCTTCGCTGCGCCGGATGATGCGTTCGGTCACCCGTTCGATCGTAGGATTGAGTGTCGTCATTCGTCCCTCCCGCCTTGCTTCCGCCCTCGGGCCTCTTTCTGCTATCTTACGTTAGCGCTAACATATGGGCAAACGAAAAAGCCCGTGTCAGATTTCTTCCGCCCACGGCGGGTTGGCGCCCGCCCGGGATACCGTGATCGACGCCACCCGCGCCCCATGTTCCAGCGCCGCCTCCAACGCGTCTGGGCCGAGGTTCGCAAGGCTTTGCTGCGTCAACGCGCCCAACTCTGACAACTTGGCGAGCACACCTGCGTTGAACGTGTCGCCCGCGCCTACCGTATCGACGATTTCCGCTTTTCGGGCCGGCACATGTACTTCGTCGCCGCCTTTCAGATAGCCCGTCGCCCCGTCGCCGCCCCGCGTCAGGATGACGACGGATGGTCCTGCAGTGAGCAATTGCGAAACCTTGTCGCGCAAAGACATCGGTTCGGGCGTGATCCAGTTAAGGTCTTCGTCAGAGACTTTCACGATATCCGAGAGGCCGATCATACTGGCCAGTCGGGCGCGGTAGCGTTCGATGTTGCGCACAAAACCGGGGCGGATGTTCGGGTCGAGCATTACGGACCGACCTGCGTGGTTCCGCTGCAGTAGCGCCGCGTAGGCGTCGGCTGCAGGCTCACAGGCAAGGCTGATCCCCCCGAAATAGAGCGTCGTCACCTCCGCCGACAATTGCGGCATATCATCCGGCTCCAGCATGCGACCAGCCGAGTTTTCATCGTAGAACTCATAGGTCGCATGCCCACCGACAAGGCGCACGAATGCCAGCGTCGTGGGTCGATCCGCGGTGATCACCGGGCGCACATCCACATGGCTCGCCTTCAGCCCGCTTGCCAGCTGCTGGCCGAACATGTCGCTCGACAGCCCGGTGAGCATCCCTGTCTGGGCGCCGAGGCGCCCCAGCGCAATCGCCGTGTTGTAAACAGCGCCGCCGCAATGGGGTACGAAGCCGACCGCTCCGGCTTCGGTAGGTGCGGGGATCATATCGATCAGGGCTTCGCCGCAGCAAAGGATCATGGCTCACTCTCCCAATATGGTGGCGCGATCAACGAGGTATCGGTTCGAAAGCGGCAGGCTCGCGGCGCCGCGGACCTTGGCATCATACCCGATCGTGCCTTCGCGGATCGTGGGGAGTACGATACCGGGTATTTTTATCGCCTGCAGTTCCGTCTGAGTACGCGCGATCAGTACGTTGCGCAGTCTCCGGGGTATGGCACCATCGATCACCATGGTTTCAAAGTCGAAGACGCAGCTGGACGCGACCACGGCCTGCGCCAACCCATGCGCTGCCTGATCCACCCAGGCGTCCACCACCGGGGCTGCTACATCCCAGTCGTCCGCGCCGGGTCTGATCCCCCCGCTGTCCTCCCCCGCCGCATCCAACATGCGCTCAAGCGTCGCGAGAGAGGCCAGATCCACGAGCTGGCACCTCTGCCCCGCCCGCGTGGAAACCGGCAGGGAGGCTATGGCGGCGGCGTTTCCGCTGCGCCCCGTATGCAGTGCGTGGTCGAGGACGAGGCCCCCGCCGACGAAATGGTCGATATAGGCATAGAGGTAATCGCTAGGCATCGCCTGATCGCCAAAGACAAGCTCCGCCCCACAGGCTGCCGATGCGTCGTTGCAAAGGTAGGCGGGCATATCCAGCTTCTGCCGAAGTTCGGCGGCGATATCCCGGATGCGCCAGTGCGCCAGTCCCTTCGCGGTTTCTGCGCTTTTATCGGCTTCCCAGTCCCACAGCCGGAACGGCAATGCGATGCCCAACCCTGCCACCCGGGGGCGTAGCGCGTCGGGCAATTCGGTCATGAGTTCCTCCACGTTTTTCGTGGTAAAGGCGATGATCCCTTCCGGTGTCGGATAGCCATAAGTCACGCGGCGGTGGTGCCTTATTTTTCCGAAAAAATCGCACAGGGCCAATTCCGCGCCGTTGCGCCCGACCTTGAGACCTAGAAAGAGCGCCCCGTCCTGCGCCAGTCCCATGGGAACGGCAGGCTGACCCACCTTGCCGCGCAGCGGTTCACGCCTCGTCAGAAGCCCCTCTTTTTCAAGCGCGCGCATGATCACCGAAACCGTCTGCGCGGAAAGCCCGGTCGCACGTGCAATCTCTGCCTTCGGCATCGGGCCGCTTTGTCGAATAAGCGAGAGAACGAGGCGCTCGTTATAGTCCCTCATCGCGCTCTGGTTGGAGCCCCGCCCCGCCTCCATTTGGATCGAATGGCCGAGGCCGGGCTGCGTATTGATCGGGTCGCTCTGCAACAACTGCGCCTCACGAGGTTGGTGGTGAGTACCGCTTAATTGAAGGAGAGGCGCCAACCTGTCAATTAATAAATAAGTCGGATTTATTTATTAGGAGGCAAAAGGAATGTTCGGAGCGGGTCCCGTCGACAAGCACGCCTCCGGAACCCCTCTATTCACGGTTCAGAACCCCCCAGCCTGCCCGTCCTTGCGGGGGTCGGAGCCTGCCATATAGCCCCCGTCAGGCAGCCGCGCGATAAGTTGGGCGCCGCCGAAACCGAAGGCGTTGTCGGGGGCTTCGACCTCGACCCGGTGGCCGAGGGTGCGCAGCGCGGAAAGCGTACTCTCCCCCATGGTAGGCTCGCACGCCACGTCCAGGCCCGAGATCATTCGCCAGCGCGGGGCATCGGCAGCCACCTGAACGTCCTGATCCCACAGCTGGGTCCGCAGCAGCAGCTGCAGATGCCCCTGTGCCTGAATGGGGCCGCCCATCATGCCGTAGGCCATCAGCGGGGCCCCGCCCTTCATCACGAAACCCGGAATGATCGTATGGAACGGGCGCTTGCCGCCCGCGACGCGGTTCGGGTGCCGCGCCTCGGTGGTGAAACCGGCGCCCCGGTTCTGCAGGGAAATCCCCGTGCCCGGCACCACCACGCCGGAGCCGAAGCCTGCGTAGTTGGACTGGATAAAGCTGACCATCATGCCTGACGCGTCCGCCGTGCTGAGCAACACGGTGCCGCCCTGCTTCGGCGCGCCCGGGCCGAAATCCTGCGCCCGGTCGGGTGAGATGAGCGCCGCGCGGTCGCGCAGGTATCCGGCGTCCAGCAGCGCGTTCTCGTCGACATCCGTCATATGTTCGCGGTCACCGACATAGGCGTGCAAATCGGCATAGGCGAGCTTGATCGCCTCCATCTGGAGGTGAATGGCCGCCACATCGTCCGGGCCGTGGTCGCGGATGGCGGTATGCTGCAACATCCCCAATGCCATGAGCGCGGCGATCCCCTGCCCGTTCGGTGGTATCTCGTGCAGTTCCACCTCATCGAAGCGCTGGCTGATCGTGCCGCACCAATCCGCTTCGTGCCGGGCAAGGTCATCGACTGTCATTGCACCGCCGTTGGCCTTGGCAAAGGCCGCTATTTCCTCTGCCAGAATACCTTCGTAGAAGGCCTTGCCTTTCGTCTCCGCGATCATCCGCAGGCTGCGCGCGGCACCCGGATTGCGGAACCTTTCACCTGCGCGGGGGGCACGGCCACCCGGCATGAAAGTCTCGGCGAACCCCGGCTGATGCCCGAGTATGTCTGCCGCCCGCGCCCAGAGCGCGCCGATAATGGGCGAGACGATGAAGCCGTCCTCCGCCGTCCGGATCGCCGGGGCGAGAACAGTTTTAAGGTCGAGCTTGCCGAAGCGTTCCGAAAGCGCGATCCAGCCGCTTATCGCGCCGGGAACCGTCACGCTGTCCCAGCCGTGCTGGGGCATTCCGTCCGGGAAACGTTCCGGGGACCATGCGGCCGGGGCCCGGCCCGATGCGTTGAGGCCGTGCAACTCCTTGCCGTCCCACAGGATGCAAAAGGCGTCGGAGCCCAGACCGTTGCCCGAAGGCTCCACGATGGTGAGTACCGCCGCCGTCGCGATGGCCGCATCCACCGCGTTGCCACCCTGTTGCAGGATCGACAGCCCCGCCTGCGTGGCCAGCGGTTGCGATGTGGCAACGACATTGTCGGCCAACACTGGGG
>NZ_LWEX01000082.1 GCF_001634885.1 Sulfitobacter sp. HI0040
GAGACCTTGCTCGCCACGACGCGGCTGCGGTTTGCCCCATGGCGCAGCGGGCCGTTGGTCGCGGCGGATTTCGATCTGCATCACGGCATTGAAACCGCAGGGGTCGAAAGCGATTGACGCCGCACCGCCCCGCCCGCTAGGGCATGCGGGCGCGGAAGGCTGGATGACCGCGGCGGGGCCTGCCCCTGTCGAGGAAAGTCCGGACTCCGGGAAGGAACGGTGCCGGGTAACGCCCGGGCGGGGTAACCCGACGGACAGCGCCACAGAAAACAGACCGCCCCGGGCGGTGCCGGTTTGCCGGCAACACACGGGGTAAGGGTGAAACGGTGGGGTAAGAGCCCACCGCGCCGCTGGCAACAGGGGCGGCACGGCAAGCCCCACCGGGAGCAATGCCAAATAGGGACCGCGTGCCCGGAAACGGGCGGGGCCACTTCCGCCCCAGCAGGTCCGGGTTGGCAGCTGTAGCCGTATCGGCAACGATGCGGTCAGAGGAATGGTCATCCAAGGGGGCAACCCCTGGACAGAATCCGGCTTACAGGCCTTCCGCGCATTTACCTTCCCCCGCCGGGGAGGGCTGGGGGAATTTGCGGTTGACTCGGGCGCGGGTCTGGCTAGAACCCGAAATTCAGGATTCACGCACCGCGGCAAAGGCCGGTGCAGCAGGAGAAGACTCATGGCGAAGCCAACCACGATCAAGATCCGTCTGAACTCGTCCGCGGGCACAGGCCATTTCTACGTCACCAAGAAGAACGCCCGGACCATGACCGAAAAGATGGTCATCAAGAAATACGACCCGGTCGCGCGCAAGCACGTCGAGTACAAGGAAGGCAAGATCAAGTAATCCTGCCCCTCTGCCGTCAGACCGGAAAGCCGCGCCTTCGCGCGGCTTTTTTCGTTCGTTGAAAGCGATGCGGGTTTGATCGGCACCGGGGGCGTGACGCGGGTTTGCAACGCCACCTTGCGCCAAAACAGGGCGCAGGCGATAGTGGATGCAGGATCGGGGGGACCCATGTTTGATCTGCGATTGCTTATCTGCCTGTTTCTGACGGGTCTGGTTGCCTGTACGCCCATCGGCCCGCCGCCCCAGAAGGGTATCGGTTTCACCGGGATCGGGTCCGAACCCTACTGACCGCCGCTTGCGGCCCTGCATGGCTTCGCAGTATGCAGCGCCGGATACGGACAGGGACGCTCCATGCCCAAGGAAGGCCATTACATCAACCGCAGCGGCTGGCTGCGCGCCGCCGTGCTCGGCGCGAATGACGGCATCGTGTCGATGGCGAGCCTGCTGGTGGGCGTCACCTCTGCCGGGATGGGGCCGGGCAACATATTGCTGACCGGGCTGGCGGGGCTGACGGCGGGGGCATTCTCCATGGCGGCGGGCGAATATGTGTCCGTCTCCACCCAGTCGGATGTGGAGGCCGCAGACCTCGAACGCGAACGCGTCGCGCTGGCGGAGGACCCCGATTACGAATTGAGCGAACTTGCCGAAGGGTTGGAGAACAGGGGCGTGACCAGCGATCTGGCGCTGGAAGTCGCCGCCCAGATGACAGACCACGATGCGCTTGGTGCCCATGCGCGGGAAGAGCTGGGGATGTTCGGGCTTGCCGGTCAGGCCAACCCGGCGCTTGCTGCGGGGGCATCCGCGCTGGCTTTCGCGGTGGGGGGCGGCCTGCCACTGCTGGGCGCGGCACTTGCGCCCGCTGGTTTCACCTGGGGGGGCATCGCCGGCGTGGCGGTGCTGGCGCTCGCGCTCCTCGGGGCGTGTAGCGCGAAACTGGGCG
>NZ_LWEX01000083.1 GCF_001634885.1 Sulfitobacter sp. HI0040
GATCGAAAACAGGTTCAGCGCAAAATAGAGGTCCTGACGGAACCGCCCTGCCCTGACCTCTGCGGACAGGTCACGCGATGTGGTGGCCACCACGTTCAACGAGACAGGCGTATCCTCACCGGCGCCCAGCCTTTGGAATGACCCGCTCTGCAACACGTCATGCAGCTTGGCCTGCAGGTTCTTGGACAGGTCAGCGATTTCATCAAGATGCAAGGTGCCGTTGTTCGCCATCAGCAGCTTGCCGGTCTGGTCCCGGTTCGCGCCCGGGAAGGCGCCCCGCCGATGGCCGAAAAGCTCCGCTTCCATCGTCTGGGCGTTCGTCTCACTACAATTTATACGGACGAGCGGACGACGGTGGCGGCTGCTGGCTTCATGAATGGCGGAAACGGTCATGCTCTTGCCCGAACCCGGGGGGCCCGAGACCAGCACGTGCGCATTCCCCTGTGCGGCCAGTTCGATCTGGGCGTTGAGCGACCTGATGGCGGGGGAGACACCGACGACCCCGGCCTGCGACCGGGCCGAACGGATTTCGGTGAGGAGGTAGTCGTTTTCCTGCTCCAGCTTTTGCTGGAGTTCCTTCACCTCATCAAGCGCCTCGCGCAGCTTGCGCTCGTTCTCACGCCGCTCGGTGACATCGCGGAAGATGACGACCGCGCCGGCAAGGATCTGTTGATCGTAAACCGGGGTAGAGACGTATTCGACCATGATGGGCTTGCCGTCCTTCCGCCAGAACACGTCATCGTCGACGCGCATGGTTTCGTCCTTTCGAAAGGACGCGTAGATCGGACATTGATGGGCGGGGAAATGCTCTCCGTTCAGGTGCTTGTGGTGGATGATCGGATGCAATTCGCGCCCGATCAGGTCATCGGCGGACCATCCCAGCATTTCCTGTGCGGCGCGGTTGACGAAGGTCGCCTGACCCTGCGCGTTGATCCCGTAGATACCTTCGCCCGCCGCTTCGAGGATCAGGTGGTTCTGCGCCTCCACCTCGCGAAAGAAGCCGTAGATTTTCTGCCATTGCATCAACCCGCCCTTCTGCTGCGCCTCCTGCTCCGCTTCGCGGCTGCGTTTGTCCAGATCGTCCAGGTCGAGGAAGCTCAGCAGCACCTCGTCATCGTCCAGTTGCACGCCATAGGTCTGCACCCTGGGTGGCACCTCCCCGGCCCCGCGAAACTGCAGGGCGCGGGCTGTGTAGCGACCGAAATGTGCGACAGCGTCCAGAAAAACGGCCATGTCCCCGGTCGCGGAGACCAATATATCCGACAGGCGCGCTTCTGCGGTATCGAGGTCGAACAGAAGGCGCGCGGCTGGGTTCGCCTTCAGGATGCGGTTGGCGCGGGGGTCCACCAGCAGGGCGGGCAAGGGTTGCAGATCCACGACCGGCAGATATGGGGAATCATCGAGCATGCTCTCAGCATTGCGCGGAATGGCCGCTAGTGACTTTACGAAAAACCGTAATTTACGAAATCTCGTCAGCTTTGCCTAAACAATAGTCAAAAAAAACAACGAATTGCTAAAGTTCAGGCATTTTGCTGGGCGGCTGGGCCGCCGCAGCGCGGCATGAGAGGTTTGATCAACACCGACAGGAGTTGAGAAATGATCATCAAAAGCCTCGGAAATCCGTACTCAGAAAACACCGACCTGCGGCATGGCGCCGACTGCGACTGCGACGCCTGCAGCGGCCCCGGCCATGACACGCGCGATGCCGCGCCGCAGGATATGTCATCCGAACAGATGATGGAGCGTGCCGTCGAAAGCGCCATCGTCCGTTCCGTCTTTGGCCAGAACGACATCGGGCGGCGGTCCTTCATGGGGATGATCGGGGGCACGACCGCAGCCGCGGCGCTAGCGTCCGTTTTTCCGGTCAAAGAGGCAGCGGCGGCGATACTGGATGATCTCGGCCCGCCGGAAAAGACGGATCTGAACATCGGTTTCGTGCCCATCACCTGTGCCACACCGATCATCATGGCCCAGCCTCTGGGCTTCTACGAACGCTACGGGCTCAACGCCAAGGTCATCAAGACGGCGGGCTGGGCCGTCGCGCGGGACAAGTCACTGTCAGGGGAATATGACGCCAGCCACATGCTGACCCCGATGCCGCTCGCCATGACGCTGGGCGCGGGGTCCATGGCCGAACCCTATATCATGCCCGCGGTCGAGAACATCAACGGGCAGGCCATCGTGCTGTCCAATGAACACCTCGACAAGCGCGACCCCAAGCAATGGAAGGGTTTCACCTTCGGCGTGCCCTTCGAATATTCGATGCACAACTTCCTGCTGCGCTACTACGTGGCCGAACACGGGCTCGATCCCGATGTGGATATCCAGATCCGGGTCGTTCCGCCGCCCGAGATGGTTGCCAACCTGCGCGCGGGAAACCTCGATGGCTACCTGTCGCCCGATCCGTTCAACCAACGCGCGGTCTACGAGGGCATCGGATTCATCCACCTGCTGACCAAGGAACTGTGGGAAGGCCACCCCTGCTGCGCCTTCGCCGCGCCCCTGTCCTTCGCGCAAGAGCTGCCCAACACCTACGGCGCGCTTCTGAAATCGATCATCGATGCGACGCAATACGCCTCGAAGGCCGAAAACCGGGCGGAGATCGCGGAGGCGATTTCACCGACCAACTACCTCAACCAGCCGGTGACGGTGGTTCAACAGGTCCTGACCGGCACCTATGCCGATGGTCTGGGCGAAGTGAAACGCGTGCCCGACCGGATCGATTTCGACCCCTTCCCGTGGCATTCCATGGGCATCTGGATCCTGACCCAGATGAAGCGTTGGGGCTATATCGAAGGCGACGTGGACTACAAGTCGGTGGCCGAACAGGTCTACCTTGCCGCCGACGCCCGCAAGGTGATGAAAGACCTTGGCTACGACGCGCCGGAGGTGACGTACAAGTCACACACCATCATGGGCAAGACCTTCGACCCGGCGACGCCCGAAGACTATGTGAACAGCTTCGCGATCGGGGCAAGCTGATGGGAACGCTTTCGGAAAACAAGAAGGCGGCATTGCTGTCCGTGATGCTGCTGATCGTCGGCTTCCTTGTCTGGGAGCTGTCGATCCCCGCCCAGAAAGCCGTAGGCGAGCTGACGGAATACGAACTGCTGACCGGCGGCGGCCAGCCCAAGGCCGGCGTCCCGCCCCCCAGCCAGGTGCTGGGCAAGGCGTGGGAACAGCTTTCGAACCCGTTTTACGACGCGGGGCCCAATGACAAGGGGATCGGGATCCAGATCGGCTATTCGATCTACCGCGTGTTGACGGGCTACCTGCTGGCCGCGCTCGTGGCGCTCCCGCTGGGGTTCGTGATCGGCATGTCCTCGGTCGCCTACAAGGCGCTCAACCCCTTCATTCAGGTCCTGCGCCCGATTTCACCGCTGGCGTGGATGCCACTGGCGCTCTTTGTCATCCAAGACAGCGAAGCAAGCGCGATCTTCGTGATCTTCATCTGCTCGATCTGGCCGATGCTGATCAACACCGCTTTCGGAGTCGCCGGTGTGCGCGAAGATTGGGTGAATGTCGCCCGGACCCATGAACTGGGTGCCATCAGAACCGCCTTTACCGTCATTCTGCCCGCAGCCGCGCCGACGATCGTCACGGGTATGCGGATCTCCATCGGGATCGCCTGGCTGGTGATCGTCGCGGCGGAGATGCTCGTGGGCGGCACCGGCATCGGGTACTACGTCTGGAACGAGTGGAACAACCTCGACCTGACCTCCGTCATCTTCTCCATCCTTGTGATCGGCATCGTGGGCATGCTGCTGGACTCCATGTTCGGCCTGCTGCAGCGCGCCGTCGCCTTCAGCGAATAGGAACGCTCAAAATGTCAAAACCTTTCCTGAGCATTGAACAACTCACCCAGCGCTATCCCGATGGCCAAGGGGGTGAATTCACCGTCTTCGAAAACGCCACCTTCGGCATAGAAAAGGGCGAATTCGTCTGCATCCTCGGCCATTCGGGCTGCGGCAAATCCACGATCATGAACATTCTGGCGGGGCTTTCCGAACCCACCAGCGGCGTCGTCAAGATGGATGGCCAGCACGTGTCCGGCCCCAGCCTCGACCGGGGGGTCGTGTTCCAGAACTACTCGCTCCTGCCATGGCTGTCCGCGTTGAAAAACGTCACCTTCGGCGTGGCCGCCCGGTTCCCGGACTGGGACAAGGCAAAGGTGGTCGAACATTCCACGGCCTTTCTGGCCAAGGTGGGGCTGACCGGCGATACCATTCACCGCAAACCGAGCCAGCTTTCGGGCGGGATGCGCCAGCGCGTTTCCATCGCCCGCGCCTTCGCCAACGAGCCAAAGCTGCTGCTGCTCGATGAACCCTTCGGCGCGCTGGACGCGCTGACCCGCGGCACGATTCAGGAAGAGCTGATCAAGGTCTGGAAAGACACCGACCAGACCGTCTTCATGATCACCCATGACATCGACGAGGCGATCCTGCTGGCGGACCGCATCCTGCTGATGACGAACGGGCCGCTGGCGCAGGTCGCCGAAAACGTGGAGATCACGATCCCGCGGCCCCGCGTGCGCAACGATATCGTCGAACATCCCAACTATTACGCCATCCGCAACCACCTTGTGCATTTCCTTGCGAAGCGTTCGGCGGAGCTGTCGGGTAAATCGAGCGACCGTAATTCCCCGGCCACCGTCCGCTTCGATCTGACCGGCGAAACTGCCACCGAGGATCCCGAAACGGCGCCATTGCTGCGTGCCGTTCAAGCGTGACTCCGCAGGCCTCACAAGGCCCCCGGCTCCGACGGGCCTGAAATTAACCACACCAACAAAGCGAGAACCGAACAATGAAAGATACGATTGCACTGTCCGAAGCGTTGACCAAGGAAGACGTCACCGCGATGATCCTGTCTGCCAAGAAGCAGGCGGGTCTGAAATGGGAGGAGATTGCCGAGAAAATCGGCATGTCGCCGATCTGGACCCATTCCGCGGCCATGGGGATGAACGCCTTTCCGCCGGAAAAGGCACGGCTCATGGTTTCGGTGATGGGACTTCCGCAGGAGGCGGAAAGCGTCCTGATCGAAAGCCCGACGAAGATCTGGGAACAGGCCGTGCCGACCGACCCCTGCATCTACCGCTTCTACGAGATCGTCGGCGTCTACGGCCCGACGCTGAAGGCGATCATTCAGGAAAAATTCGGCGACGGCATCATGTCGGCCATCGATTTCGACATGTCGGTCACCCGGGTGGAAAACCCCAAGGGCGACCGGGTCAAGGTCGAGATGTCCGGCAAGTTCCTCAACTACAATAGCTGGTAAAACCTGCGCTGTCCCTCGGGCGGATAGCGGATCCCACCGGCGGTACGAAACCGGAGCCCTGCGGAGGGCTCCGGTCAGTCACATTCAGCCCTGGACGAAGGTCAGCAGGTCCGGGTTCACCAGACCCGGGTGCGTGGCGAAGAAACCATGCGACAGCCCGTCGTAAAGCTTCATCGTACCATTCGGCAGCAGCTTGATCGATTCCTCTGCTGAATTCCCTACCGGCACGACCTGATCGTCCTTGCCGTGCAGCACCAGTGTCGGAACATTCATCGCTTTCAGATCTTCGGTTTGGTCGGTTTCCGAGAACACCTCGATGCACTGATACTGGGCGTAAGAGCTTCCCATCATGCCTTGGCGCCACCAGTTGCGGATCAGGCCCTCGATCGGCTCGTTCCCATCGCGGTTGAAGCCGTAGAACGGCCCGGACGGCAGATCGATGAAGAATTGCGCGCGGTTTTCCGCAAGGCTCTTGCGGATGCCGTCAAAGACCTCCATCGGGACGCCGTTGGTGTTGGTGTCGGTTTTCACCATGAGCGGCGTGATCGCGCCCAGTAGCGCGGCCTTGGCCACCCGGCCCTCTTCGGCGCGGGCGACATAGGCCGCCACTTCGCCGCCGCCGGTGGAATGGCCGATATGAACGGCATTCCTCAGGTCAAGCGCGGTCGCCAGATCCACCACGTCGTTGGCGTAGGTATCCATGTTGTGGCCCGTGTCGGTCTGGTCCGAACGGCCATGGCCGCGGCGGTCATGAGCAACGACGCGATAGCCGTTGGACAGGAAAAACAGCATCTGGTTGTCCCAGTCATCGGCGCTCAACGGCCAGCCGTGATGAAACACGATGGGCTGTGCGTCGCGCGGACCCCAGTCCTTGTAGAAGATATTTGTGCCATCCCGTGTTTCGATCGAGGACATAATTGTTTCTCCGTTGTTCTCTGTGAGTTGCTGCGCCACGAGCACGGCAGGCATCGTGGCAAGGAGCGTCGTCGCGCCGCCCGCTTGCAAGATCGTACGTCTGGACAGTTTGTTCTGGGTCATGTTCGTCAGCTCTCCCTTGCTTTTGTTTGCGCCTTGAGCATTGCAATCTCCGCTACGGCGGGCGATTGTCATAAATGACAAGTTTGAGGCCTAATGTGACAAAAGCACCGACCGATTATGTCGCCGAAATCGGGCTCCTGATTTATCCCCAATCCCAATTGTCGGCGATCTACGGTCTTACGGATCTCTTCCGGATTGCCGGAGACGCGGCGGAAGAGAACGGCCCCCGAAATGTGCGGGTTACGCATTGGCGGGCAGAGCGGGGGAAACCCCCTTCCTGCGTCTGGGAGTCTCACCCGGCATCCGGTCGCGGCCTAGACTACGTGATTTCGCCGCCAAGCATCGTGATGCCCGACAAGATGCAGCCGATGCCGGTCGAGGCCGCTTGGTTGCAGGCGCAGTACAACGCTGGCTGCCGGGTATGCTCGATCTGCGCCGGCGCGTTCGTTCTGGCCGAAAGCGGATTGCTCCGGGGCCGGCGCGTCACCACGCACTGGGCCTTTGCAAAGGAACTGGCCCAACGTCACGGAGACATCGAAGTCGCGGTACGGAACATGGTTCTGGATGACGGGGATATCATCTCGGCGGGTGGCATTCTCGCCTGGACAGACATCGGGTTAGTGCTGGTGGAGCGGCTCTTCGGGCGCAGCACGATGCTCTCCACGGCGCGCTTTCTGGTGATCCAGCCCCCCCGCCCGACGCAGCTGCCGTTCACCGAATTCGTTCCGTTTTTCGACCATGGCGATGAAGCGATCCTGCGGGTGCAGCACCACATTCAGGAAGATCTGACCGCCCCGCTCCACCACAAGGAGCTTGCCCGTATCGCAAAACTCGAACGCCGCACCTTCATCCGCCGGTTTTCCAAGGCTACCTCTCTCAATCCGACGGAGTACATTCAGCAGGTACGCGTCGCCAAGGCCCGCGGTATTCTGGAATTGACCAATCGTTCGCTGGATCAGGTCGCGTGGGAAGTTGGCTACAAGGACGCATCCGCCTTCAGCAAAATTTTCCAGCGCCTTTCCGGCCTGCCCGTCACGGAATATCGGCGACAGTTCGGCATCGCAAAAGGCGCCTCTCACTGAGTTGCGAAGTGCCGCAAAACCCCGGCGGGGCCGTCTGACAAGCTTGGCAATACGCCGAACCCGCTCAGATCTTATTCGAACTCCATCTGCTCAAAGACACGACCGGCGTTGCGGGTTGCCAGTTCTTCGAAGGTGTCGAGATGGGCGTAGGGGCTCTGATCCACGTAATAGGCTTCTGCCAGTCCGCCGCCCGCGTCCAGGTGCTGCCCGATCAATTCACGCAGATCGCGCAGGTAGTCGCGGGTGTAACGCCGCACCTGCGCCATGTTGGTGGGATGACCATGACCGGGGATCACATAGGTGGCGTCGAGCGCTTCGAATTCCTGATCCCAGGTTTCCAGCCAGGCGGCGGTATCGGTGTCATCGAAGATGGGTAAAAGCCGTTCGTGAAACGCCATGTCGCCCGCGATGACAAGGCTCTGCTCGGGGAGCCAGACCGACACGTCGCCCGGGCTGTGCGCGGGGCCGAGGTAGAGCACCTCGATCCTGAAATCGCCCATCTCGATGATACGGGCATCGTCGAATGTCTCCGTCGGGCCGACCAGCGTTGTGCCATCGGCCCGTTCCTTAAGCACGCGCTGATGCTGCTGTAGCGACTGCGCGCCATCGTTCAGGAACGCCTCCGCGGCGTCCTCATGAGCAAGGATCGGGACGCCCTGTTCCTGCCAATAGGAATTGCCCAGCATCGCATGGCCCTGCCCGTTCTCGTTGATCACGAGGCGGACCGGCTGTTGGGTGATCTGCCGGATCTCTTCGTGCAGCGCCTTGGCCAGCAGATAGGCCGCACCACCATTGATCACGACGACCCCGTCGCCGGTGACGATGAAGCTCAGGTTGTTGTTGTGGCCCCAGTTCTCATAGGTGGGCGGCGCGGTCGCGCCGATGGCGGACCAGACATGCGGGATGACCTCCACCGGTTTTCGGTAAAGGGCAGAGCCGGGATACTGATCGGCGATGTCCTCGATGGCCAGAAGAGGCGGCGCGGAAAAGACGGTCAGGAACAGAAGCAGCCAGCGTATCATTGATCCTCCGGTACGTAACGGAAAGCACCCCCCGTGCGCTCCACACGGCCCATACCGCCTTGGGGCAGATGGAACCCGACCATCAGCATCTGCTCCGCGGCCAACCGGTCCAGCAATGCGAGGCGCGTGGCGATCCCCGCTTCCATGTCCTGATCCCCTCCGCTCGGCCAGTCCGGTCGTGCAAAGGCGGCGTGGTGGTTGCCGATA
>NZ_LWEX01000084.1 GCF_001634885.1 Sulfitobacter sp. HI0040
CTGTCGGTGACAGAGATCAAGACCCTGATCCGCGATCCTTACGCGATCTATGCCAAACATGTCCTGCGCCTGCGGCCAATGGATCCGCTGATGCAGACCGCCGATGCGCTGACCCGGGGCATCGCGGTCCATGAGATCATGGAACACTTCGTGCGCGAAGCCGCGAAAGACCCCGATAGCCTGAACCGCGACCGGCTGATGCAGATCGCGCGTGAGGTATTACAGGAACAGGTTCCATGGCACGCGGCGCGCAAGCTCTGGCTCGCCCGGATCGAACGGATCGCGGATTGGTTCGTCGCGGGGGAGCAGGCCCGCCTTGCGATGGCGGAGCCTGTTGCCTTCGAACGGGACGCGAGCGGCACGCATCTGTTCGACGACATCGGATTTACCATTCGCGGCACCGCCGACCGGATCGACCGCACCCGGGGGGGACAGGCGATCATCTACGACTACAAGACCGGAAAGCCGCCCACCAAGGAACAGCAAAGGTTCTTCGACAAGCAGTTGCTCATTGAGGCGGCCATGGTCGAAGAAGGCGCATTCTCTGCCGTGGGGCCCGCCAGTGTGGCCGGGGCGATCTTTATCGGGTTGGGCACCAGCCCCGCCGAAGTTGCCGCCCCATTGGACGAAGAAACCCCGGCAGAGACGATGATGGGCCTGCACAAGTTGCTGTCGGCCTATCTGCAGCCTGCGCAGGGCTTCACCTCCCGCCGGATGATGGAACGCGAAGGCTATGGCGGCGTCTATGACCAGCTTGCCCGCTTCGGTGAGTGGGATACGACGCAGCTTCCCGAGGGGCCGGCAGATGAATGACACGGCCCTGAACGACGCGACCCGCGCCCAGATCGAAGCCGCGCGGCCCGATGCCTCCACATGGCTCGGGGCGAATGCAGGGTCGGGCAAGACCCGCGTGCTGACGGACCGGGTTGCCCGATTGCTGCTCGACGGGGTCGATCCGCAGAAAATTCTCTGCCTGACCTACACCAAGGCCGCCGCGTCGGAGATGCAGAACCGCCTGTTCAAACGTCTCGGCGCCTGGGCGATGCTGAGCGATGCGGAGTTGCGCAAGGCGCTCGAAGAACTCGGCACGACGGGTGAGATCGGGACCGCGCAGTTGCGGGATGCGCGCACCCTCTTTGCCCGCGCGATCGAAACCCCCGGCGGCCTTAAAATCCAGACGATCCATTCCTTCTGTGCGTCTCTGTTACGGCGGTTTCCGCTCGAATCCCGGGTCAGCCCCCAATTCATCGAGATGGAGGAACGCGCAGCCGATCTGCTGCGCGCCGACATCGTGGAGAATATGGCAGGGGATCCGGAGGGTGATCTGATGGAAGCTGTCGCCCAGCATTGCGGGGCGGAGGATCTATCCTCTCTCACGCAGGCGATCGTGTCCAAACGCGAAGCCTTTGAGGCCCCCCTGGATGAGGCGGATTGCCTGACACTCTTCGGCCTCGACGCCGGCACCACCGAGGCTTCGATCTGCGCAGAGGTTCTCCTGGGGGGAGAGGCTGATCTGCTGGCGAGCCTTCAGCCTTTTCTGAAGGAAGGTTCCCCGACGGATCAGAAAGCCGCGGATGCGCTGGCTTCGGTACGGCAGTTGGATCACGATGCCCTTCAGGTTCTGGAATCCGTGATGCTGACAGGGGCAAGCGCGGCGGAGCCCTTCGGCGCCAAGATCGACAAGTTTCCCACCAAGGCCACGCAGAAGAAATCGGGCCACCTTCAGGATGATCTCAACGCGCTGATGAAACGCGTGGAATCCGCCCGCGCGCGCCGGATCGCCCTTGCCGCCGCGCGGCGCACTTTCGTTCTGCACCGCTTTGCCAGCGAGTTCCTGCACCGCTATGCCGAAGCCAAAGAGGCGCGCGGCTGGCTCGACTTCGACGATCTGATCCTGAAAGCACGCAGCCTTCTGACCGACAGCGAGGCCGCGGCATGGGTGCTTTACCGCATCGACGGCGGCATCGATCACATCCTCGTCGACGAGGCGCAGGATACATCCCCCCGGCAATGGGACGTCATCGAACGGCTGACGGATGAATTCTTTTCCGGCGTCGGAGCGCGCGAAGGGAACGCGCGCACGATCTTTGTCGTAGGGGACAAGAAACAGTCGATCTATTCGTTCCAGGGCGCCGATCCGCTGGAATTCGACCGGCGGCGGGCGCATTTCGAAACCGCGTCCAGGGAGGCGCGCAAAACATTTCAGAACCGAAGCCTCGATTATTCCTTCCGCTCCTCCTCGGCGATCCTGCGCCTTGTCGATACGATGTTCGATCCCCGCCAGCGCGGAACCTTCGACAAGGACACCCAGCATATCGCCTTCAAGGACTCGCTGCCCGGGCGGGTCGATCTCTGGCCGGTGGTGCCCCCCGCCGAAAGCGCGGATGACAGGGTCTGGACCGATCCGCTGGATCGAAAAGGCGAACGGCATCATGACGTTCTGCTGGCGGAACAGATCGCCGCGCAGATCAAGACGCTGGTGGAAGAAGAACATTACATCCCCGACGACGACGCGGAGACCGGCGTTTTCCGTCGCCGGATCAGGCCGGGCGATTTCCTCATCCTCGTGCAGCGCCGGTCTGCCGTCTTTTCCGAGATCATTCGCGCATGCAAGGCCGCCGGTCTGCCCATCGCCGGGGCGGACCGGTTGAAGGTGGGCGCGGAACTGGCCGTCAGGGACATCGGCGCCTTGCTGTCCTTTCTGGCCACCGCCGATGACAGCCTTTCGCTGGCCACCGCGCTGCGCTCCCCCCTCTTCGGCTGGTCCGAAGACGAGCTGTTCGAACTGGCCCACCCGCGCCGCGAAAAGCACCTTTGGCAGGCGCTCAGGAACGAAGGGGGAAGATGGCCGCAAACCGTTTCTATGCTGCGGGATCTGAGGGATCAGATCGACTTTCTGCGGCCCTATGACCTGATCGAACGTATCCTCACCCGGCATGACGGGCGGCGCAAACTGCTTGCCCGGCTAGGGCCGGAGGCGGAAGACGGGGTCAACGCGATGCTCTCGCAGGCTCTGGCCTATGAACGCAACGCGGTGCCCAGCCTCACGGGGTTTCTGCAATGGATGGAAACCGACGATCTGGAGATCAAGCGGCAGATCGACAGCGCGACAGATCAGATCAGGGTGATGACGGTGCATGGGGCAAAGGGGCTCGAAGCGCCCATCGTCATCCTGCCCGATACCGCGCCCCGTCGCGTCGATATACGCGATCAGATTGTCGAACTGCCCGAAGGACCGGTCTGGAAGCCGCTGGCCGCCCAGATGACGCCGGAAATTCAGGCCCGGACCGAAGAGATGAAGGCCGCGATACGCGAAGAACGGCTGCGGCTGCTCTACGTGGCGGCGACGCGGGCCGAAAAATGGCTGATCGTGGCGATGGCCGGAAAGCCGGGCAAGGACGGCTCCGGCTGGTATGACATCGTCGAGGACGCAATCGGCACGTTGAGAAGCCCGGGCACCGGGGATGGAACGCTGCGGTTCGAGGAAGGCGATTGGGATGCCCTCCCCATCCGCGACATCCGCCCGCAGGCGCAGCGCCCTGCCCTGCTCGACCCGGCGTTCACGCAAGCGCCGCCCGCCTTGCTGCCCCCGCCAGAGGTGCTGTCACCCTCGGACCTAGGCGGCCCGAAGGCCCTGCCCGGTGACGAAGGCTGGGACCACGATGCTGCGACGAACTATGGCACGCTGGTGCATTTCCTGCTGGACAAGCTTCCCGGTCTGAACACGGAAGCTGCCGGCGATGTGATCCGCACGCTTGTCCCGACGGTTGATGAAACCCTCCTCGCCCAAGCCGAGGCGGAAGCGCGCGCGGTGATCGACGCCCCCTCCTTCGCGCACTTTTTCGGCAATGAGACCTACAGTGAAGTCGCCGTCACCGGCCTTTACGGGGCCCGCCGGCTGCATGGATCAATCGACCGGCTGATCATCACGCCGGACCGGATCGTGGCGCTCGATTACAAGACGAACCGCGTCGTTCCAGCGGATGTCTCCCACTGCCCCGAAGGTATTCTGCGGCAGATGGGGGCCTATCTGCATCTGCTGCGACAGATATATCCCGAGAGGGAGATCGAGGTCGGGCTCCTCTGGACGAACGGCCCGGCCTATATGCCACTTCCGGAAAGGCTGGTACTGGACGCACTGGCCCGCGCGCCCGACCTTGACGGCGATAGGCCCGCTACATAGGTACATTCCTTAACATTCCCTGTCAGGAGAGCATCATGGCAACCGTCGCAGTTACCGATTCCACATTCGACGCAGAAGTTAAAAACGCAGATATCCCGGTAGTCGTGGACTTCTGGGCCGAATGGTGCGGCCCCTGTAAGCAGATCGGTCCCGCCCTTGAAGAATTGTCCGACGAGATGGACGGCAAGGTGAAGATCGTAAAGGTCAACGTCGACGAAAACCCCAACAGCCCCGCACAGATGGGCGTTCGCGGTATCCCTGCGCTGTTCCTGTTCAAGGACGGTCAGGTCGTTTCCAACATGGCGGGCGCACGGCCCAAGGCCGCGCTGCAAAGCTGGATCGAAGAATCCATCTAAGTCACGCCAAAGACTGACAGATCAAGGGGCGTCCGCCATGCGGGCGCCCTTCTTGCATGATCGGGTCCGCGTCCTTCGACGCATGCGCCACGCGACCTGCACCCCCGGGGCGGCGCGCGCTCCGGCTGACAAATGCCGGTGGCCTTGTACCCTCTTCGCGCGGCGGCCATATAGGCCCGAGACACAGGAGACCCAGATGGCAGAACAGGAATTCCCCGGTTGGCACGGCACCACGATCATCGGCGTCAAAAAGGGTGGCCGCGTGGTCATTGCCGGTGACGGTCAGGTGAGCCTCGGACAGACGGTCATCAAGGGAACCGCGCGCAAGGTCCGCAGGCTCAGCCCCGGCGGCTTTGACGTGGTGGCCGGCTTTGCCGGGTCCACGGCGGATGCCTTCACCCTGCTGGAACGGCTGGAATCCAAGTTGGAGGCGACCCCCGGTCAACTGGCCCGCGCCAGCGTCGAACTCGCCAAAGACTGGCGTACCGACAAGTACCTGCAAAAGCTTGAGGCGATGCTGATCGTTTCGGACGGTACGGAACTGCTGGTCATCACCGGCGCGGGCGACGTGCTGCAGCCGGAGCATGACGTGGCCGCGATCGGGTCGGGCGGCAACTACGCGCTGGCCGCCGCCCGCGGCATGATGGACAGCGACCGCGACGCGGAAACCATCGCCCGCGACGCCATGGCCATCGCCGCTGACATCTGTGTCTATACCAACGGCAATCTGACGGTGGAGAGTATTTCCAAATGACCGACCTGACCCCGCGCGAAATCGTATCCGAACTGGATCGCTTCATCATCGGCCAGAAAGATGCCAAGCGTGCCGTTGCGGTGGCCCTGCGCAACCGGTGGCGCCGCAAGCAGCTGGACGACGATCTGCGCGATGAGGTCTATCCCAAGAACATCCTGATGATCGGGCCAACCGGCGTCGGCAAGACCGAGATCAGCCGCCGCCTTGCAAAGCTCGCCCGCGCGCCGTTTCTGAAGGTCGAGGCGACCAAGTTCACCGAAGTCGGCTATGTCGGGCGGGACGTGGAACAGATCGTGCGCGATCTGGTGGATTCCGCCATCGCCATGACGCGCGAATACATGCGCGAAGACGTGAAGGCCAAGGCGGAGAAAGCGGCAGAGGAACGCGTGATCGACGCCATCGCCGGCACCGATGCGCGCGACGGCACGCGCGAGATGTTTCGCCGCAAACTGAAGTCGGGCGAACTTGCCGACACCACCATCGAACTGGAGGTATCGGATACGACGAACCCGTTCCAGATGATGGATATTCCCGGCCAGCCCGGCGGCGGCATGGGGATGATGAACCTTGGTGACATGTTCGGAAAGGCGCTGGGCGGGCGCACTACGAAGAAAAGAATGACGGTCGCCGAAAGCTACGATGTGCTCATCGGGGAAGAGGCCGACAAGCTGCTGGACGATGAAACCGTAACAAAGACGGCGATTGACGCGGTGGAGCAGAACGGAATCGTGTTTCTGGACGAGATCGACAAGGTCTGCGCCCGCAGCGACGCCCGTGGCGGCGACGTCTCCCGCGAAGGGGTACAACGCGACCTGCTGCCCCTGATCGAAGGCACCACTGTGAGTACGAAACATGGCCCGGTCAAGACAGACCATATCCTGTTCATCGCATCGGGCGCGTTCCATATCGCCAAACCGTCGGACCTGCTGCCGGAACTGCAGGGCCGCCTGCCCATCCGGGTCGAACTGCGGCCGCTGACCGAGAAGGATTTCGTCCGCATCCTGACCGAAACCGACAACGCGCTGACGCTGCAGTACACAGCCCTGATGGGTACGGAGAACGTCAAAGTGCGCTTTACCGAAGACGGGATCGCGGCACTGGCCAAGATCGCCGCCGATGTGAACCAGTCGGTGGAAAACATCGGGGCGCGCAGGCTCTATACCGTGGTGGAGCGGGTGTTCGAGGAACTGTCCTTCACCGCGCCGGATCGCGGGGGCGAGGAAGTCGTCGTCGATGATGATTTCGTCGAAAAGAACCTCGGGGAGCTGACGCGCTCCACCGACCTCAGCCGCTACGTGCTTTAACGCTTCCAATTCCGCCATGCGCCTGAAATGCAGGGGCATGGCGTACCTGCGTTTCCTTCGTGACAATTGGCTGTTCCTGTCCGCGGGCTTCCTGCTGACATTCACGTCGTCCTACGGGCAAACCTATTTCATCTCGCTTTTCGCGGGCGATATTCGTGGAGCCTTCTCGCTCAGCGACGGGGAATGGGGCGGGATCTACACCATCGGCACGACGCTTTCGGCGATCACCATGATCTGGGCGGGCGTGCTGACGGACAGGTTCCGGGTCAGGGCGCTGGCGCTTGGGGTCATGCTCGCCCTCGCGCTGGCGTGTCTGGGCATGGCGGTGGCGACCAGTGCCGTGGCGCTGGTCTTGGTGATCTATGCGCTTCGTCTGACGGGGCAGGGGATGATGTCACAGCTCGGGGCCGTGGCCATGGTCCGCTGGTTCGAAGCCTCGCGGGGCAAGGCGCTTTCGCTGTCCTCCATGGGTTTCGCGGCGGGCCAGGCCATTCTGCCCATCGTCTTCGTGGGGCTGTTCACCAGTTTTCACTGGCGCAGCCTTTGGGTGCTGGCCGCCGTGCTGGTGATCCTGACCATTCCGCTCATCCAACTGGCGCTACGGCAGGAACGAACCCCGCAGGCCATGGCGGACGAAGCGCAGGTGGCCGGTATGGGCGGGCGGCACTGGACGCGGCCCCAGATGCTGCGTTCGGGGCTGTTCTACCTGATGATCCCCATGGTGGTCGGACCCTCCGCCTGGGGGACGGCGCTGTTCTTTCAGCAGGTCCATCTGGTGGAGGTGAAGGGCTGGGCGCTCGTTTCCTTCGTGGCGCTGATGCCTGTCTATACCCTGTCAGCAGTGCTGAGCACCTTCGCGTCCGGCTGGGCCATCGACCGCTTCGGCGTCAGCCGGATCGTCCCCGTCCAGATGTTGCCCTTTGCGCTGTCTTTCGCCGTAATGGCCTATGCAGAAACGATTTTCATGGCGGGTATCGCGCTGGTGATCTTCGGGGTCGGGCAGGGGCTGCAATCTACCGCGCCCGCTGCGTTCTGGGCGGAATATTTCGGCACACGGCATCTGGGCGCCATCAAATCGGCGGCGGCGGCGCTCATGGTGTTCGGGTCGGCAATCGGGCCGGGGGTGACGGGGGCGTTCATCGATATGGGGGTCGATTTCCCCAAGCAGATGCTCCCCAT
>NZ_LWEX01000085.1 GCF_001634885.1 Sulfitobacter sp. HI0040
GCTTCCCGCCTGCGCGGATGCGGCGGGGCTGGATGCCTGTTTCGTGGGTGTGCCGCTGGATATCGGCACCTCGAACCGGGCGGGCACGCGTTTCGGCCCGCGCCAGATCAGGGCCGAATCCAGCATGTTGCGGCCCTACAACATGGCCACGGGCGCGGCACCCTTCGACGCCATGCAGGTGGGGGATGTGGGGGACGTGCCGCTCAACACCTTCGATCTGAAGGACAGCGTGGCGCGCATCGCCGCTTTCTACCGCGACCTGCTGCGCCATGACGTCGTGCCGCTGACGCTGGGCGGGGATCACACGCTGACCTATCCGGTCCTGCAGGCGATTGCCGAAAAGCACGGGCCGGTGGCGCTGATCCACGTCGATGCCCATGCGGACATCAACGACGAGATGTTCGGCGAAAAGATCGCCCATGGCACCCCGTTCCGCCGCGCCTTCGACGAAGGGCTGCTGAACAACGAAAAGGTCTACCAGATCGGGTTGCGCGGCACCGGCTATGCGGCGGATGATTTCGACTGGTCGCGCCGGCAGGGATGGACGGTGGTGCAGGCAGAGGACTGCTGGGGCCAGTCGCTCAAGCCGCTGATCGGGCGTATCAGGCAGGAGATCGGCAATACGCCCACCTATATCACCTATGACATCGACAGCCTCGACCCCGCTTTTGCCCCCGGCACCGGCACGGTGGAAATCGGCGGGCTGACCACCTGGCAGGCACTGGAGCTGATCCGGGGCTGTGCCGGGCTCAACGTCGTGGGGGGCGATCTGGTCGAGGTCTCACCACCCTATGACCCAAGCGGCAACACGGCCCTGATCGGGGCGAACCTGCTGTATGAAATGCTTTGCATCCTGCCGAAAAACCAAACCGCCACAGACTGAAAACAGGGGAAAACGACATGACACGTAAATTCTTGAACCGTCGCAGTTTCATGGGCTCGACGCTTGCCGCCGGGGGGCTGGCCAGCCTTGCCACGCCCAACCTGCTGCGCGCGCAGTCCGACCGTTCGCTGAAGGTCGGCACCTATGGGGGCTATTTTCAGGACAGCTTCAACGAACATATCTTTCCCGATTTCACCGCCGCGACCGGCATCGCCGTGGAGTCCATCGGGGAGCCCACGGGCGAGGCGTGGCTGGTGCAGCTGATGACGGCGGCGCGGGCCAATCAGGCGCCCGCCGATGTTTCGATGATGGCGCAGGTCGCGCGCATCAAGGGGGAGCGCGCCAAGCTCTGGGCCCCGCTCGATGAAGCGGCCCTGCCCAATGCGGCGAACCTGCCGGACCATTTCGTGCATCGCTACGAAGACGGCTCCATCAACGGGCTGGGAGCCGTGGCGTGGTACATCACGCTGGTGACGAATACGGATGTCTACGCACAGGAGCCTTCTTCATGGAAGGCGTTGTGGGATCCGGCCAACGAGGACAAGCTGGGGCTGCTGGCGCTTGCCACCAACTCCTTCCTGCTGGAGATCACGGCGGAAACCTGGTTCGACGGGACCGAAATCCTCGACACGGAGGAGGGTATTCTGGAGGTCATGAACAAGCTCGCTGAGGTAAAGCCCAACGTGCGCCTGTGGTACCGGGACGAAGGCCAGTTCCAGCAGGCGCTGGAAACCGGCGAGATCCCGATGGGGCAGTATTATCACGATGTCACCGGTCTGGCGGCGGCGGACGGCAAGCCCGTGCGCTCGACCTTCCCGGCAGAGGGCGGCGTGCTCGATTCCGGGTCGTGGTGCGTGTCCAAGGCTTCCGACAAGGTCGCCGAGGCGCAGGAATTCATGAACTACATGTGCCAGCCCGAAATTCAGGCCAAGCTGTCGCGTTTCGTGGGCACCGCGCCCACGGTGCGCCGCGACCTTACGGATTTGACGGATGAGGAATACGGCGCGGTTGCAAGCTCCATCGATCCGATCCTGCCGCGCTATGACGTCTATAGCGAGCGTGAGGACTGGCTGAACCAGAAATGGTCCGAACTGGTGGTCGGATAATGCTGCTGCAGCCTGCCGCCCGGCGCGGCAGGCCGCAACCGGCACACCTGAAGGAGCGCGGTTTTCGATGACCCAGATACGTATTGAAAACGCCACGAAGATGTACGGCGATTTCGCGGCCGTGCGCGATGTGTCGGTGGATATCCCCGACGGCAGTTTTGTCTGCCTTCTGGGCCCCTCGGGCTGCGGCAAGACGACCCTGCTGCGGCTCGTGGCGGGGTTGGAAGACCTGAGCGAGGGCGCCCTGATCGTGGGCGGCGAGGATTATGGCGACATCCCCGCCCACAAACGCGAATTCGGCATGGTATTCCAGTCGCTGGCGCTGTTTCCGCATCTGACCGTCGCGGAGAACATCGCCTATCCGCTTAAGGTACGCGGTGCCCCGGCGGCGGAACGGCGGGCACGGGCGCGCGAATTGCTCGATCTGGTCAAGCTGCCCGGGGTCGAAGACCGCTATATCCACCAGCTTTCGGGCGGTCAGCGCCAACGCGTCGCCATTGCGCGGGGGCTTGCGATCGATCCCAAGGTGTTTTTGCTAGACGAGCCGCTTTCGGCGCTGGATGCCAACCTGCGTGAGCATATGCAGATCGAACTGCGCCAGTTGCAGAAAGATCTGGGCGTGACCACCATCGTCGTGACCCATGATCAGCGCGAAGCCATGTCGATGGCCGATATCGTGATCCTGATGAAAGAGGGCGAGGTGCAGCAGGTCGGCACACCGATGGAGATTTACCGCAATCCGGCAAATCCCTTCGTCGCCAATTTCATCGGGGTCAGCAATCTGATCGCCGGGCGGCTCGTCGACGACCGGACCTTTGATGCCGAAGGCACCGAGATACGCCTTGCCCCCGAAGATATCCTGCACGTCGCCGCGCCTGCCCGCGCCACGCTGAGCCTGCGGCCCGAGGATGTCGTGGTGCATGCCGATGCGGAGCGCGGCCAGTTTCGGGGAAAGGTCGTCTTTCTGCGCGATCTGGGGGCCAGCGTGGAGATCCTGCTGCGGGTGGGAGAGATGGAGATCACTTCCGTCTGCGCCCCGCAGAGCCGTCCCGACGTGTCCGTGGGCGACGATGTGGGCGTCGAGTTCCTGACCGGGCGCGCCACGGTGCTGGCGCTGTGAGCGGCGTGGCGGACAGGCTGAGGGACAATGGGGTCGCGGTCTATCCCACCGCGATGCTGCTGGTGTTCTTTCTCATCCCGTTTCTTATCATGTTCGCCGTCAGCTTCTTCAGCCGCGACGAGGGCGCGTTCTTTACACCGGCTTTCGATCTGGCGAACTACGCGCGCTTTTTGTCGCCGTTCTTTTTCAAGGTGCTTGTCACGTCGCTGGGCCTGTCCGCGGCGGCGGCGGTGATCTCGGTCGGAGTTGCGGTGCCCTTTACCTATTTCGTCACGCGGATGGGGGCGGGGGCGCAATCGGTCATTCTGGTGTTCCTGCTGTCGGTGCTGTCCCTGTCGGAGGTGATCATCGGCTTTGCTTGGTCCACGCTCTTGTCGCAGACCGCCGGGATCGGCAACCTGCTGGCGGCACTGGGCATCCTTGAGTCCTCGCGCAGTTTCACGCCCTCGCTGGGGGCGCTGCTGCTGGGGCTGTGCTATCTGGGTTTTCCCTATGCGGTTCTGGTGATCTATCCCGCGCTGTCGCGGCTTGACCCGGAACTGCCGGAGGCCGCGCGGATGCTCGGCGCCTCGCCCATACGCAGTTTCTTCAACATCGTCGTGCCGATGCTTCGCAACACGATAACCGGGGCGCTGATCCTTGTCTTCGTCTTCACCCTGGGGGCCTATCTCTTGCCGCAGGTGCTGGGGCGACCGCAGCACTGGACGTTGTCGGTGCATATCACCGATCAGGCGATCTTTCAGTCGAACCTGCCCTTCGCGGCGGCGATGGCGATTTTCCTGATGCTGGTGTCGCTGGCGATGGTGGGTCTTTCCTCTTTGCTTGGCCAGAAAAGGATGTAGCCGGTGCCTGCCCTGTTTCGAAACCTCTTCATCCTGCTGGTGGTGCTGTTCCTCGCCGCGCCGCTTGTCGTCATCCTCGGGGTGTCGCTGAACGAGCCCAAGCGGCTTCTGTTTCCGCCCGAGGGGTTTTCCCTGCAATGGTATGCGGAGCTTTTCCGGGCGAACGACTGGCTGGGTGCCTTGCGCAATTCGGTCGTGATCGCACTGGGCGCCAGTGCCATCGCGGTATCGATCGCCCTGCCGCTCGCGCTTTATGTCTGGCGCAAGCAGAACCGGCTGGCAAAGGCGCTCTTCGGGCTGGGGGTGGCGCCTTTCATGCTGCCGCCGGTCATTTCGGCCCTGGGTTTCATGATCTTCTGGATCACGGTCGGCTTCTACGGCCAGATCGGTGCGACGATGGTTTCGCACGGGGTTTTTTTGGTGACCCTGCCGCTGGTCACGATCTCTCTCGGGCTCGAAGGGATCGACCGGCAGTTGATCGAAGCCTCCCGCTGCATGGGTGCCAACAGCCGCATGGTTTTCAGGACGCTGATCTTTCCGCTGGTGCGGCCCTATGTGATGTCGGGCTTTGCCTTTGCCTTTGTCCTCAGCCTCAATGAATATATCATCGCCTATATGGTCGCCGGGTTCACCGCCGAAACCCTGCCGATCAAGATCTTCAACTCGCTGCGGTACGGCTATACGCCGGTGATGGCATCGGTCGCTGTCTTCTTCGTCATGACGGCGGTGCTGATCTACGGAAGCATCGCCCGTTTTGGCGATCTGCCCCGGCTTCTGGGGGCGGAAAGGTCAGCCGGATGACAAGTAGCGCCATGCATACGGGATTGACGGCGGCGCTGTGGCAGGGCGACAGCGTACCGGGCGATATCGCGGCCAACTTAGCGCGGATAGAGGCCGCGGCAGAAGGGGCGGCGGAGGCCGGGGCTGACCTGCTGGTCATGCCGGAATGTTTTCTGACCGGCTATTATTCCCACGCGGATCTGAGCGAGATCGCGGTCCGCGTCGATGAAGGCTGCATAAGCGCGCTTGCCGCCCTGGCGCAGCGGTTGTCACTGGTTCTGGTGGTGGGCAGCTACGAGTTGACGGAAGCGGGACTTTACAATGCGGCCATCGTTTTCGACCCCGAGCTTGGGGTGATCGGCCCCTACCGCAAGCGGATGCTCTACGGGGAGTGGGAAAAACGCAGTTTCCGGCGCGGGTCGCAGCCGCTGATCTTTTCCTGCAAGGGTGTGAAGGTCGGCGTGCTGATCTGTTTCGACGTGGAATTCCCGGAGCGGGTGCGCGAACTGGCGACCGGCGGCGTGGAGTTGCTGGTGGTGCCCACGGCCCTAATGGAGCCCTACGACAAGGTGACATCCCTGCTGGTGCCGGCGCGGGCTTATGAAAACGGGATCTTCGTGGCCTATGCCAACCGGGTCGGAAGCGAAGAGGAACTGACCTATCTGGGCGGAAGCTGCATTGTCGGCCCGGATGGAAACCATCTTGCCCGGCTTGGCGCGCGGGACGTCGGACTGGCCTCTGCCCGGATCGACACCGCCCGGATCGGTGTGGCCCGCGCCGAGGTTCATTACCTTGGCGAAATGGATAAGGCGTAGCGGGGCAGGGGGCGAACCCTTCCCCGCCGGGATCCCATGCGGCAGCCACTTGCGTTTGCGCGGGCCGTCACAGGCATATGGGGCTGTTTGGTTATGGTGCTACGCGCGGGCGGAGTGGTTTTCGATCCGCGCGCCGAAAGTCATCCGCGCCAAGCCCCAAAGGAACACAGCGAACAGTAAATGCAGCACCGCCGCGGCCACGATAACCTTGGGCGTCACCGCCAGACCGAGAAAGCCCCAGTCGACGACAGGAAAGAAGAAAACCAAGGTCGCGATCCACAGAACGAATGCCAGCCAGAAGGCGCGCATGAAGGTGAGAGCGTCCGCGAACAGAAGGAAATAAACGACGGAGAAACCCGTCACCCAAACGGCATGAAACAACAGACCCACCGGCAGCGGCAGAGCACTTTCCCACAGCGTTTCGGCGAATGCGAGGCCGAGCGGTTTGGGCAGCGGCGAAATCCCGGCTTTCAGCCCGACTAAGGTGATCAGGCCCGTCAGGATCGAAACCGCGACCCCGATAGCCACAGCTTTTGTCCATTCTTCCGAGTTCAACGTATGTATTTGCATCTTGGCCTCCATTGCAATTTTCAACCACACCGTGTCGATTGATGGTGTCGCCTATTGTCGGAAACAAATCTGGAGCTACTCCATGTTCCGGGGGAAAAGGGAAAAGGGAAAAGCGAATGAGCGAGCCGCAGTCTTCTCGGGCCAACCTGTCCATCGGGGATGTTTCCGAACTGACCGGAAGCAGTATCGACACGATCCGGTATTATGAACGCGTGAACCTGATGCCCGAAGTTGAGCGCACCTCAGGGGGGCATCGCGTCTATACAGACGAACATATTCGACGTCTGGCTTTCATTCGTCACAGTCGTGCGCTGGGGCTGAGTCTGGAGCAGATACGGCAGGTCGTGGATGGGACCGAAGGCGGCTCCTACAGTTGCGAAGAATGGCAGAGTCTGCTGAACCTCTGCGCCGAAGGGATAGTGCGGCAGATCGACGACCTCAGGACCGCCGAGCGTAACCTTCGCGAGATGATCGACGCCTGCGGTCAGGCAGAGCTTCCCAATTGCCGGGTGGTCGAAAGGCTGTTGGCAGGAGAGATACCGCAGTAGGCTTACTGCACCATCTTGAAATATTGCGCACGGTAAACGTGTTCCATCCCGGCCTGATTGCAGCTGCCGAACCGCATGTTGCTGGTGCCGTCGATGTTCCCCCCCGAGATAAACGAGGCCCCCTGAATACCGTTGGCGTTCGCCGCGAACTTGATGTCACCCAGCGCCAGTATCTGGCCGCCGAAGACGTTGAGCTTGGCCGCCGCGCGGAAGCCGCCCAGCGTCATCAGGACCGCACCGCCACCGGCGGCGCAGGCATCGTCCCGTCCGAGGTTCAGATTGGAGGGGGCGCTGAGTGAAGCAGGGCCGGTATTGGTCGTGGCGATCACCACGTCCTCCAGTATCGTGCCGCTTGCGAATTTAACCTCGCAGCTCGTGATGAAGACAAACTCCGAATAGGTGCCCTGACCCAGAGTGATCTTGCCGCTGCCCCCGCAGGCGAGGTAATTCACCGCCCCCGGCATGAAATGATTGGGGGTGAGGCCCCCGCCGCCCGACTTGGCAGGCGGACCGCCGGAGCCGCTGTTTCCCGGTTCCACCGCCAGTTTGCGTTCATCGACCTCATAAAGTGATCCCGGCGCCACATAGGGGGGAAGATGCTTGGCCTTGGCTGTCCAGAAGCTGTCAATGATCTCTGGCAGATCGGCCAGGAGCCGCATGCGGTAAACCCCTTGGCGCAGCGCGGCCTCAAGCCCGCTGTTCTTTTCATAGCCGGAGTTCGGTATGTCGAGTTTGCTGATGTCGGGCATGGAAACACCGGTGCCTGCCTCGAAGACATTGTTCTGGTTCAGGCTGACATAATTGTTGGCATGGACGCAGAAGGGCGCTGAAAAGCGGTTGTTCGACTGGATGTCGACGACGTTATCGGCCACGAACCCTTCCGTGAGGCAGGGGGGGTAGTAGGTGCTGAAGACAGACTGCACCCCGACATCGAAGGTGTCGAACCCGAGGATATGCAGCAGCAGGTTCCGCGATGCGTTGTTGCGCACTTCGGCCATGGCTGCATAGACCCGGACGGCGGATTTTGAATCCTGTGCCGCGGTGAATTCGAATTTTTCCGGGTCCCAGACGCCGAAGCTGACGTCGGCGCTGGTGATGACATCGCTCCCGAAGCCGGAGGTCGGCAGGAGATCGAGAATGATATCGCCGGCGACCTGCCGGGCTTCGTCGGCGCTCTTGTCATCGCGGGAATAGAGCGCGGCATGGGCCGCGGTGTCGGCGGCGATCTGCAGGCGGGTCCTGTCGGCCATGACCCGGTTGAAATCGACGCTGAGGCCGCCGATCACGAGGGTGATCAGCAGGAAAGAGAGCGCGAGGATCGTGATCGCGCCGTCTTCGTCCTGCCAGAAGCTGCGGGT
>NZ_LWEX01000086.1 GCF_001634885.1 Sulfitobacter sp. HI0040
TCGGCTGCGCAATGGGGTACAGGGCGGGAGCTCTTTGCGACATTCCGCAACACTGTCGGTGCCGCATCGGACGGCGCATCCATATTCGGAGCCTGAACGCCATGAGCCTGCCCCCCAAAGAAGCTTCGAAAACCACCCGCGAGATCTGCGGATTGGCCCCCATCATTCCGGTCCTCGTGGTGGAGAATGCCGCCCATGCGCGCCCCTTGGCCGAAGCGCTCGTGGCGGGTGGGTTGCCCGTACTGGAAGTGACCCTGCGCACAGCCGCAGCACTCGATGTCATCTCGGAAATGGCGAAGGTGAAGGGCGGGCACGTCGGCGCGGGCACCCTCATCACGGCCGAGGATGTACGCGCGGCGAAAGCAGCCGGTGCCACATTCGGCGTCTCGCCCGGCGCGACCGATGCGCTTCTGGCCGCCTGTGAAGAGGAAGACCTGCCGTTGCTGCCCGGCGCCGCGACCGCGAGCGAGGCGATGCAGTTACTTGCGCGCGGCTATGACATGCTGAAGTTCTTTCCTGCCGAAGCCTCCGGCGGGGCGCCCGCGCTGAAAGCGATCGGCGCGCCCTTGCCGCAGATCACTTTCTGCCCCACGGGGGGTGTCACCCCCGATAATGCGACAAGCTATCTGAGCCTGCCCAATGTCATATGCGCCGGGGGGAGTTGGGTGGCGCCGAAGGATATGGTTGAGCGGGGCGACTGGGCAGGCATCGAAACCCTGACCCGGGAGGCTGCTGCGTTGCGCAGGTAATGAGGCGCGGATTGGTAGGGGAGAGCCCCTAGGAAACACCGCGCCGCGGCCCGAGACTTGCTTTTTCACCCGAACTGTCCATAATTTTACCCGCGTATTATTATGGATAAGTTTCGAGCAAGTGTCGCAGCGCAAGATCAAGAATATGGAAGAATTCGCAGCGGTCAGCGGCATCTCCCGACCGACCCTGTCAAAGTTTTTCAACGATCCCGACAGCGTGCGCCGATCGACGCGCGATCGGATTGAACACGCGCTCACCCAGTTCGATTACCGGCCCAACGTCTATGCGGTGAACCAGAACCGGCGCACGACAAAGAACATCGGTGTGGTCTTGCCGAACCTGGCCGACCCCTTCTTTTCCGAAATCGGGCGAGAGGTTGAACTGGCCTGTATTGCCGCCGGATATAGCCCGATCCTGCTCAGCTCCCACGGGAGTCCGCAGCAGGAACGAGCAAACCTCGAGTCCCTGCGCGCGCTCAAACCCGCCGGGGTTTTGTTGGCGCCCTTCGGCAAGGCCTCCGACCGAAAGGATATCGAAAGCTTTAATGACGCTGTGCCAGTGGTGTTGTTCGATGCCAACGTGGAAGGCGCGGGGGAGGCGTTCGTCGGGGCCGATAACTTCCAAAGCGTTGACCTGATTGTGGAATACCTGTGCCGAAGCGGCCAGCCGCCCTGTTTTTTCGAGATGAAATCGCCCCTGAACCCCAACGCCAACAAACGGCGGAACGCCTATCTGGAAAGCATGAGCCGACATGGCTTCGAGGCGCAGGTGCATCAGGCCGAAGGCGAAGGCTGGCATTTCGAGGAAATCGGCCGCTCGGAAGGGGGGAGGCTTCTCAAGGAAGGTCGCTTTGAAACAGATACGATCCTGTGTTCCAACGACCGTCTTGCCATCGGGATGCTGTCGGCGGCCTATAGCCTCGATATCCGCGTCGGTCACGGTGACGGTTGCGCGCTTCGGGTCGCGGGCCATGATGACCATCCGTTTTCGCGTTTCACCTGCCCGTCGCTGACCACGATTGCGCAGGACTACGCAGCAATAGCGAATCGTGCGGCACATACGCTCTTCAAAATTCTCGACACCGAAGCGCGGCCTTCGACTCGAGAAGAAACACTGTTCGAAGGTAAGCTGGTGATGCGCGATTCCGCTTGACCACTACGGTTTTCGCCCCAGATTATATTTACGCGCGTAAAAAATAGATTGACTGCGCGTCATAGTTTCCAGTAGCCTCGCTCCATCATCCCGAACTGGAGGAATACGGATGTCACTCAAGCATAAATTATTTGCGGCGACGGCACTGTCGCTGATCACGGGCAGTGCTGCGCTGGCTGAAACCATCACAATCGCCACGGTCAACAACGGCGACATGATCCGGATGCAGGGTTACACGGACGACTTCACCGCCGAGACCGGCATCGACGTCGAATGGGTCACGCTGGAAGAAAACGTGCTGCGCCAGCGTGTCACCACGGACATCTCGACCAAAGGCGGCGCCTTCGACATCATGACCATCGGCATGTACGAAACGCCGATCTGGGGTGCCAACGGCTGGCTCGTTCCGCTTGATGACCTGAGCGCGGAGTATGAAGCTGACGATATCCTGCCCGCCATGCGCGCGGGGCTGAGCCATGACGGTACCCTGTATGCCGCACCGTTCTACGGCGAAAGCTCGATGATCATGTATCGCACCGACCTGATGGAAAAGGCCGGGCTTGAGATGCCAGCCGAACCCACATGGCAGGTCATCCGCGAAGCGGCGGCCAAGATGACCGACCGTGAAAACGACATCAACGGCATCTGCCTGCGCGGTAAGGCCGGTTGGGGCGAGGGCGGTGCGTTCATCACCGTTACAGCCAATTCGTTCGGGGCGCGCTGGTTCGATGAAGAGTGGAATGCGCAATTCGACCAGCCCGAGTGGAAAGAGGCGCTCGAATTCTACGTCGGCATGATGGAAGAATCCGGCCCCGCGGGCTATGCGACGAACGGGTTCAACGAAAATCTTTCCCTGTTCCAGCAGGGCAAATGCGGCATGTGGATCGACGCGACCGTCGCGGCCTCATTCGTGACCAACCCGAATGATTCGACCGTCGCCGACAGTGTCGGCTTTGCGCTCGCGCCCAACAGCGAAGGCGTAGAGAAGCGCGCGAACTGGCTCTGGGCCTGGGCGCTGGCCATCCCGGCAGGCACGCAGAAGGAAGAGGCGGCAAAGGCATTCATCGAATGGGCGACCTCAAAAGAATATATCGAGCTTGTCGCCGCGAAAGAGGGCTGGGCCAACGTGCCCCCGGGCGCACGCACGTCTCTGTATGAGAACGACAACTACAAGAGCGTTCCCTTCGCGAAAATGACGCTGGATTCGATCAACGCCGCCGATCCTCAGAACCCGACGGTAAAGCCGGTGCCCTACGTCGGCGTCCAGTTCGTCGCGATCCCCGAGTTCGCGGGCATCGCCACCGAGGTCAGCCAGGAATTCTCGGCGGCCTATGCGGGTCAGCAGAGCATCGACGAAGCGCTTGAAAAAGCGCAGGCGCTGACAAACGAAGCCATGGAAGCAGCCGGCTACAGATAAGCCGCAGCAAGGGGGCGGCGCAGCAGCTGCCCCCTATCCCGCCACCACCTTGCACATGTTATCTTTCACTCGGGCGGCGCAGCGCCGCTACCGGAAAGGTTTGTCCGATGGCTACCCAGCATTCCAGATCAGCGGCACGCTTCATGATGGCTCCGGCGGTGGTTCTGCTTTTGGGCTGGATGCTCGTGCCCCTGACGATGACGCTCTACTTTTCATTCAAGAAATACCTGCCCTTGCGTGGCGGGGATCTGGGCTGGGTCGGGTTCGACAACTATGTCCGCTTCGTCACATCGAGCGCGTTCTGGCCGTCGGTGATGACCACCTTGATCATCGTGGGCGGCGTCCTGCTGATCACGGTGGTCTTCGGCGTGCTGCTGGCGATCCTGCTCAACCAGCCGATGTGGGGTCAGGGTATCGTGCGGATCCTCGTCATCGCACCGTTCTTCGTCATGCCCACGGTTTCGGCGCTGGTGTGGAAGAACATGTTCATGGATCCGAACTACGGCCTGCTCGCCTATCTGTGGGAGTTTTTCGGGGCACAGCCCGTGGAGTGGCTGAGCCAAGCCTCCCTGACCTCGATTATCATGATCGTTTCATGGCAGTGGCTGCCCTTTGCGACGCTGATCCTGCTGACCGCCATCCAGTCGCTCGACAGCGAACAACTGGAAGCGGCCGAGATGGACAGCGCGCCCGCTTTCAAGCGTTTCATCTATATCGTCCTGCCGCATCTGTCGCGCGCGGTAACGGTAGTGATCCTGATCCAAACGATCTTTCTGCTGTCGATCTTCGCTGAGATTTTCGTGACGACGGGCGGCGCTTTCGGCACCCGGACCCTTACCTATCTCATCTTTCAGCGTGTCCTCGAAAGCCAGAACGTGGGCCTCGGCTCCGCCGGTGGTGTCTATGCAATCATTCTCGCCAATATCGTTGCGATCTTTCTGATGCGCATCGTCGGCAAGAACCTCGACGCTTAAGGAGGCCGCCATGGCACGCTCAGTCACCCCCAGGCGCAAGGCTCTCAACACCGCCGCCGCATGGTCCGTGGGCCTTCTGATCTTCTTTCCGATCCTTTGGACCATCCTCACGAGCTTCAAGACCGAAGCACAGGCGATTGCCGATCCCCCCCTGTTCCTCGGCTTTGACTGGACGCTGGAAAACTATGCCACGGTAATGGAGCGTTCGAATTACGGGCGTTTCCTCTGGAACTCGATCGTCATCGCCGGGGGCTCGACGCTTCTGGGTATCCTGATCGCGGTGCCGGCGGCGTGGTCCATGGCCTTCGTGCCGTCGAAGCGGACCAAGGATATCCTTCTGTGGATGCTCAGCACAAAGATGCTGCCCGCGGTGGGGGTACTTTACCCGATCTACCTGCTGAGCATCCAGTTTGGCGTGCTCGACAGCAAGATCGCACTGGTCGTGATCCTGATGCTGATCAATCTGCCGATCATCGTCTGGATGCTCTACACCTACTTCAAGGAAATACCGGGCGAGATCCTCGAAGCCGCGCGCATGGACGGCGCATCGCTGAAAGAAGAGGTGCTGTATGTCCTCACGCCCATGGCGATCCCCGGCATTGCATCGACCATCCTGCTGAACGTCATCCTCGCCTGGAACGAAGCATTCTGGACGCTCAACCTGACGGCCGCAAAAGCGGCACCCCTCACCGCCTTTATCGCAAGCTATTCGAGCCCCGAGGGATTGTTTTACGCCAAGCTCAGCGCCGCATCGACAATGGCCATCGCGCCGATCCTCATCCTTGGCTGGTTCAGCCAGAAACAACTCGTCAGCGGCCTGACCTTCGGCGCTGTCAAGTAAGTAAGGAAACGACCCATGGGACATATCAAGCTTGACCAGGTCTCGAAAACCTTCGGAAGCGTCGAAGTCATTCCGCCACTGGACCTGACCATCGAAGATGGGGAATTCACGGTGTTCGTCGGCCCGTCGGGCTGTGGCAAATCCACGCTTCTGCGACTGATCGCAGGGCTGGAAGACATCACCTCGGGCCATATCGAGATCGATGGTGCGGATGCCACGCTCGTTCCCCCTGCAAAACGGGGCCTTGCCATGGTGTTCCAGTCCTATGCGCTTTACCCGCATATGACGGTGCGCAAGAATATCGCCTTCCCGATGAAAATGGCCGGCGTGCCCAAGGCGGAGCAAGAAAAGCGGATCACCGCGGCGGCACTGGCGTTGAACCTGACCGACTATCTCGACCGGCGGCCCGGCCAGCTTTCGGGCGGGCAACGCCAGCGGGTCGCCATCGGGCGCGCCATCGTGCGCGAACCCTCGGCGTTTCTCTTCGACGAACCACTTTCGAACCTTGATGCCGCGCTGCGGGTCGGAATGCGGATGGAAATCTCCGAACTGCACAAGAAGCTTGCGACGACGATGGTTTATGTCACCCACGATCAGGTCGAGGCGATGACGATGGCCGACAAGATCGTGGTGCTTCAGGCCGGGGTAATCGAGCAGGTCGGCAGCCCGCTTGAGCTTTACCGCGCCCCGCGCAACAAATTCGTGGCCGGCTTCATCGGCAGCCCGAAGATGAACCTGATCGAAGGCGCCGAAGCCGCAAAACACGGGGCAGAGACCATCGGCATCCGCCCCGAACACATTGAGGTTTCGACGACCGAGGGCACATGGCAAGGCACGATCGGCGTGGCCGAACATCTCGGCTCCGACACCTTCCTGCATGTCCACGGCATCGAAGGCTGCGACCCCATGACGGTCCGCGTGAATGGTGAACTGTCCCTGAAACATAGGGAGAGAGTCTATCTGACCCCGAACCTGACCCATCTGCACAGGTTCGGCGCTGATGGCCTGCGGCTCGAGTGACTCATCAGGTTTCAGGGACCCCGAATTGGGATAGCCGCCAATGACGCAGTTTATCAAACTCTCGGACGCGACCCTGCCGGAACTCGGCATCCCGCGCCCCCGTTATGACCGGGGCGCGCTGACAGCCGGTATCGTGCACATCGGGGTCGGCAATTTTCACCGCGCCCATCAGGCATGGTATCTGCACCGCCTGATGCAACAGGGGCTCGCGCAGGACTGGGCGATCATCGGTGCAGGCGTACGGCCCTACGATGCAGCCATGCGCGAAAAGCTTCTGGCGCAGGATTGCCTGACCACCCTGATCGAACTGGATCCCGCGCAAACCTCGGCCGAGGTGATCGGCCCCATGATCGATTACCTGCCCATCGAAGAGGGCAACGGAGCTCTGATCGCGACCATGGCGGATCCGGCAATCCGCATCGTATCGCTCACCGTGACGGAAAGCGGCTATTACCTCGATCCCGTCACCAAGCGCTTTGATGCCGCGCATGAAGACATGGTCCATGACGCGGCCAATCCGCGAACGCCGCGCACTGCCTTCGGGGCAATGGTCGAAGCCCTGCGCCTACGCCGCGCAGCCGGGCACGGGCCGTTCGCGGGGCTGAGCTGCGACAACCTGCAGGGCAACGGGGCGATCCTGCGGCAGACCGTCACCTCGCTCGCACGGATGTCGGACCCTGGACTGGCTGACTGGATCGAGCAGGAGGTATCTTTCCCGAATTCGATGGTCGATTGCATCGCGCCCGCAACCGGCCCCAAAGAGCTTGCACTGGTGCACGAATATGGGATCGACGACGCCGCCCCGGTGAGCCACGAGGCTTATCGCCAATGGGTGATAGAGGATGATTTCTGCGCCGGGCGTCCTGCATGGGATGCCGTTGGGGCCACGTTCTCCGACGATGTGCATGCCCATGAGACAATGAAGATCCGTATACTCAACGCGGGTCACCAAATGCTCGCCAATGTGGGCGAAGTGCTTGGAATCGAAACCATATCCGAATGCATGGCGCACCCGAAAATCGCGGCAATGTTCCGAAAAGTACAGACCGAGGAGATCACTCCGACAGTCACGCCGGTTCCCGAGATGACGCCGATGGCCTACCTTGACCTGATCGAGAGACGCTTCGCCAACCCCCGCATCGTGGATACGACCGGCCGCGTGGCCTTTGACGGCTCGGCACGCCATACGGGTTTCGTCCTGCCCATCCTGCGGGACCAACTGACTGCTGGACGGCAGGTCTCCGGCCTCGCACTGGTAGAGGCGTTCTGGGCCCGCATGTGCGAAGGCACCCGCGAAGACGGAACGCCCGTGAAGGCCAGCGATCCCCAGTGGGAAGAGCTGCATTCCGCCGCAAGAAAAGCCCGGGCGCATCCGCGCACATGGCTTGAACAGGGGCAGATCTACGGTGATCTCGCCGAGGCGGCACCTTTTGCAGAGGCGTTCGAAACATGGCTGAGCCTGATCTGGGCCGAGGGCTGCGAAGCCGCTCTCGCTCGCTATGCGTCCGACACGTCCGAAAGCAAACGACCGGTAAAGGTGGGGTAGGTCAGTGGAAAGGGTGACCCGGTCAGAACTGGCACAGGTGATCGCCGAGAAATCGCGCGATAAGGCGCGGTTCGTGGTGGCAATCGCCGGGGCCCCGGGATCGGGTAAATCGACGCTGGCCACTGAACTGGCCGCCGAGCTCGAACAGGCGACCGTCCTGCCCATGGACGGGTTCCACCGCGACAACGAAGAACTAATCGCCCTCGGTCGCCTGCACCGCAAAGGCGCGCCCGACACTTTCGACGCCGACGGCTTTGTCGGACTTGTTCGACGGCTACGACAGAGCAAAAGCCTGACCTATCCGACATTTGACCGGGCACTGGACAAGACGGTTCCAAATGGGGGTAGCCTGCAGCGCGAAACACGTATCGTTCTGGTAGAGGGCAACTACCTGCTTTTGGACATCCCCCCCTGGGCCGCGCTCGCGGATCTCTTCGACCTAACCGTCTGGTTGGACGAGGACCGCGAAACGCTGAAAACACGCCTCGTACAGCGCTGGCGTTATCAGGGGTTTTCGGAGGCCGAAGCGCTGGCTCAGGCTCTGGGCAACGATATGTTAAATGCGGAGTTTGCTATCGAGCATTCCAGGTTGCCGGGGGTGGTGGTTGTTTCCGATTGAACATCGATGGATTTGGTCGGGCGCTATTCCCCACGAATTTTTCGTATAATCATGATTATGTAATTCATCTAATTGATGTAATGTAGGCCTGAACGGATAAAAGCTCACAATCTCGACTACCATCAGCGGACGCCTATCCCTCCAGTCCCACCTCATTCTCGAGAACCAGATGCGATGGCCCGACCTCTACGTAGGTCGAAGCAACCGCGACATGGCCCAGCGGAAATACCGGCGACGGTATGGGGCGGAAGTTGAGGTCTTCGCGAATGTTCCGCCGCGTCGGGTCCGCGATGGGAACGGCTGACAGCAGCGACTTGGTATAACTGTGTTGCGGATTCTCGAAAACCTGCTGGCGGGTGCCAATCTCAACCAAGCGCCCAAGGTACATCACGCCGACGCGGTGAGCGACCCGTTCGACCACGGCCATGTCATGACTGATAAACAAGTAGGAGATGCCAAATTCCGCCTGCAACTCCATCATCAGGTTCAGGACCTGTGCCTGTACGGACACGTCAAGGGCGCTGACAGCTTCGTCCGCTATGATCAGCTTGGGTTTGACCGCAAGCGCACGGGCGATCGCAACACGCTGGCGCTGCCCGCCGGACAGTTCATGAGGGAACCGCGACATGAATGCTCGCGGCAGTTCGACCCGGTGGAAAAGCTCCGCGACGCGGTCATCCACGGCTTTGCCCTTCTCGATGTCGAAATTGCGTATCGGCTCCGCTACTTGGTCACGCAGCCGCATATGGGGATTGAGTGACGCGAACGGATCCTGAAATACCATTTGCACATCATGCCACACCCGCCGGCGCAAATCGCGGCTGCTCAGGGACAGGATGTCGGTCTGATCCAACAGCACTTGGCCGGAAGTCGCCTCGGACAGACGCAGGATCGATCGACCGCAACTGGATTTCCCGCATCCGGACTCACCCACCAAGGCGAGGGTCTGTCCGCGCGGGATATCAAAGCTGACATCCTCCACCGCATGCACATTGGCAATAGTGCGCCGAAACAGGCCGCCCTTGACCGGGTAACGGGTCGTAAGATTTTTTACCTGCAGCAACGGTTTCACGTCCGCATCCGTCGGAACGGCAGCAACAGTGGGCACGCGCTCCCCCACAAGTCGCATTGGCTCGGGCGCGGACTTTCCGCGCATTTCTCCGAGCCTCGGAACCGCTGCCAGCAGTTTGCGGGTATAATCCTCTTGCGGATCGGCGAAAATCCGTTCGACGGGCCCCTCTTCGACCAGTTTTCCCCGATACATCACCACAACACGGTCGGCCATCTGCGCGACAACTGCCATGTCATGCGTGATGAACAGCACCGCCATTCCCGTATCCCGCTTCAGCCGATCGATGAGTGCAAGGATTTCGGCCTGAATGGTGACGTCCAGTGCAGTCGTCGGTTCATCGGCGATCAGCAAACGCGGTTCGCAGGCCATCGCCATTGCGATCACCACACGCTGGCGCATCCCACCGGACAATTCATGGGGGTACTGCTTCAGCCGTCGCTCCGGTTCCGGAATACGAACCTGACGCAGCAGTTCGAGCGCCCGTGCCCGCGCCGCGGACCGGGACAGGCCGCGGTGAATGCGCAGGCCATCGGTCATTTGTCGTTCTATCGAGAACACCGGGTTGAGCGAGGTCATCGGCTCCTGAAAGATCATCCCGATCTCGTCGCCGCGGATGGTCTGCATCGTTCCGGATTCCGCCCGCGCCAGATCGATCTGACTGCCGTTCAGCGAAAATCCCAGGCTGCCCGCAGTGATCCGCCCGCCGCCGAATTCGACGAGCCGCATCAGGGATAGCGAAGTCACCGACTTGCCGGAGCCGCTCTCCCCCACAACGCAGACGGTCTCACCCGGGGCGATTGAAAAGCTGACATCCTCGACCCCAACGATAGGACCATCATCGCCCCGGAACTCCACCCGGAGGTTTTCGATGCGCACCAGAGGTGTCTGATCAACCGGCATTACGCCTCCTCTCTTGTGCGCGGGTCGAGCGCATCGCGCAGGGCATCCCCGAACATGTTGAGCCCGAGAACCGTCAAACCCACTGCGGCACCCGGTACCAGCGCCGTCCATGGCGCGCGATC
>NZ_LWEX01000087.1 GCF_001634885.1 Sulfitobacter sp. HI0040
ATGGGCTGGGAGGGCAGGGCCTCCGTTACCTGGGGTGCCACGATGGAATCCGCCACCGTTGCCTTCGACATGCCCGCGAGCGAGACGATGTCGCCCGCCTCCGCCAGATCGATGGGCTGCTGGCCAAGCCCGCGGAAGGCGAGGATCTTGGTGCAGCGGAAATTCTCGATCAGCGAGCCATCGCGCGCCAGCGCCTTGACGGTCTCACCGGCCTTGAGTGTTCCCGATTCCACCCGGCCCGTCAGCAGCCGCCCGATGAACGGGTCGGAGCCGAGCGTGGTCGCCAGCATACGGAAGTCTTCGCCGCGGCGGGAGATTTGCGCCGGGGCCGGCACATGATCGATCACCAGATCGAACAGCGCGTCGAGGTTCTTGCGCGGGCCATCAAGGTCCGTATCCGCCCAGCCCGAACGGCCAGAAGCATAGAGATGGGGAAAATCGAGTTGCTCATCGTCAGCGCCGAGGTTCGCGAAGAGGTCGAAACATTCGTCCAGCGCGCGGTCCGGCTCCGCGTCGGGCTTGTCGACCTTGTTCAGCACGACGATCGGGCGCAGGCCGAGGGCGAGCGCCTTGGAGGTGACGAACTTCGTCTGCGGCATCGGGCCTTCGGCGGCATCCACCAGCAGCACCACACCGTCCACCATGCTCAGGATGCGCTCAACCTCGCCCCCGAAATCGGCGTGGCCGGGCGTGTCGACGATGTTGATCCGTGTGCCTTTCCATTCGACCGAGGTCGCCTTGGCAAGGATGGTGATCCCGCGCTCGCGCTCCAGATCGTTGCTGTCCATCGCGCGTTCGGTCGTCGCCTGGTTTTCGCGGTAGGTGCCCGATTGCTTGAGCAGTTCGTCCACCAGCGTTGTCTTGCCGTGGTCAACATGTGCGATGATCGCGATATTGCGAAGGTCCATGATTCAGCCTCTGTCAGGGAGTTGCGGCGCGCATAACCCGCGGCGGCCCGGAAGGCCAGTGGAATGTGGCGTGACACCACGACGCGAAAACGCCCCCGGCAGGACCGGGGGCGCGTTTCATAGCTTAGGGCGTGCTCAGAAGCTGCGGAAGCCTGCAAAGAGCATGCCTTCGTCCCGGTGGCGCCCGCCGAGCGAGGCGCCCCAGATGGCGGCTGCTGCCGCGATCAGGAATGCCGCCGCGATGGCGAAGCCCGTCAGGACGGAGGCCCGGCGCGCCGCATCGGCTGCTTCACGCGCGTCCTGGGCCAGTTGTGCCGCCTGGGCCTGCGCCTCTTCGCGCAGTTGCACGACTTCTGCGACAGCCGCATCCACACGCTCTTCCACCTGCGCGGCGTTGAGGTTGGAATTCTCGGTGATCACGTCGACCAGATAGGCGCGGTCCTGATCGTCGATCTCGCCCGTGCGCAGGATATCACCCAGTACCGCCATGCCACCGGCCGGCAGGTCGAGGTTCTGATCCACGCGCACCTCGGTCCCGCGCAGCAGACGCTGGTTGATGATCTCGAGCGGATTGACATTGGCCAGCAGATCGCTGTCTGCCACGGCATCGCCCGCATCGGCGGCGGCCCCCCCGGCTGCGGCGGCCACATCACCTGCGGCGCCCGCTACGGTGCCTGCGGCACTGGCAGCACCTTCGGCCACGTTGCCGACCGCTGTCGTCACACCGCCCACGATGCCTGCGGCCATCCATGCGCTGAAGATAAGCCCAAGGCCCCAGACGACCGCACCATGCATGCTGTCGCGCGCGGAAACCTCATCCGCGCTCGCACCGTCGATCCGGCGGCGCATCCGGCCCGCCACATAACCGCCTGCGGCGTAGGCCACGACGGTGGTGATCAGGATCCATGCGCCCACGATGATCAGCGCCCAGCCGACCGAACCTTCACCCTGCAGCGGCGACACCGCGCTGAGGCCGAGAGCCGCGCCGAAACCGGCAAAGAGCAGCCCGATGGCCGTGGTCACTACGGCACCGCCGAACAGGGCGGGCCAGTCGAAGTAGCTGCCATCCTGCGCGACGCGCGGCTGGCTGGCAGCAGTCATTTTTTCAGTCCGCTCCATATCAGGCGAGTCCCAGCAGCGACAGGATCGCCAGAACGACTACGACAAGACCGACGAGATAGATAATTCCGCCCATTACGAATAACTCCACTATCAGGGGTGGCAGTCCGACCGCATGGGGATTTCCATGGGCATCACCGCTCACCTTGTTGTGAGAGCCAAACAGGACAATGAGCGGAAAAGTTCCGACAGGGGGCAAAAAAGCCCCGGAAACCGGAACTTGGCGCCCCTATTCGCCGTCCTGCGCATCCGACCCGCCGCGGGTGAGCGGCAGGGGCTCCTTGAAGGTGAGGGTGCGATAGGGAAAGGGGATTTCGATTCCGGCGTCGTCCAGCGCCCGTTTGACGGCGGCGACGACCTTGTCCCGGCTTGACCGGATGTCGATGGGGCGCGAACCTGTCCACCAGGTCACTTCGAAATTGATCGAACTGTCCGCAAATTCCTGTGCGAAGATTTCAACGTCACGCACGTCGTCGCGCACGGCGTCGACCCCGCGCACGGCTTGTGCAATGACCTCACGCGCGGCATCCACATCCTCGCCATAGGCGATGCCGCAGATGATCGTGGTGCGGCGCACATCGCGGGCGGTGCGGATGGTGACGGGGTTCTTGAAGAACATCGCGTTGGGCGCGACCACGAGCTGCCCATCGGTCTGGCGGACGTGGGTGTCGCGGATGGTGATCTCCTCCACCTGGCCTTCGATATCCTCGCAATCGATGAAATCCTCGATGGAGAAGGGTTCGCGGATGAGCAGCAGCACCCCGGCCAGAAAGTTTTCAAACACGTCTTTGAAGGCGAAACCGATGGCAACGCCGCCCACGCCCAGCGCGGTTAGCGCCTTGCCGGGCGTGATCGTAGGGAAGGCGATGGTTACGGCGATCAGGATCCCGAAGAGCCAGATGCTGACCGTCAAAAGCATCATGATCACGTCGATCAGGGCCCGCCGCATCCGCGCGCGGCGCAGGGTGCGGGGTACGGTCCAGTTGACGACCTTGACCACCAGCCAGACGAAAAGCACGAAAAGCAACGAAAGCACGATCTGCGGCAGCACGGCCCAGAAGCCCGTCGCATATCCTTCGAGCTGCTCCCGCAGGGGGGCGGGCAGCTTGCTCCACATCGATCCAAACAACTCAGGCATCCCCCGCTAACCCTTCAGACCGGCGGAGGTTCCGCCTAATGCGGCGCAGTATTGGAAAAAAGGTGAATGATCGCAATGCCGCCGATGATCATCGTCAGACCGATAATCGCCGCCGCATCCAGCCGCTGGCCGAAGACCGCAAAGCCGATGGCCGCGATCAGCACGATCCCCAGACCCGACCAAAGCGCATAGACAACGCCCACCGGCATCACCTTCAGCGTCATCGACAGAAGATAGAAGGAGAGCGCATAAGCCAGCACGACGATGAGCGAGGGCACAAGGCGCGAAAACTGCTGCGAGGCCTGCAAGGCGGTCGTGCCGATGGTTTCGGCCAGCACGGCCAGCACAAGGATAAGATAGACGGGCATCAGAACCCCCAGAGCCTAGAGCGGCAGTTCGGTCGTTTCCTTGATCTCTTCCATCACGAAGCTCGCCGACACGTCCGAAAGGGGGATCTTCCGGATCAATTGGCGATAGAGACGGTCATAATCCTTCATGTCGGAAACGCGCGCCCGGATCAGATAGTCGAGATCGCCGGTCATGCGGTACACTCCCAGGATTTCCGGCATGTCCCGTGTAGCAGAAGAAAATCGCGCCAGCCAGTCCGGCGCGTGCTGGTTCGTCCTGATTTGCATGATGACCGACAGGCCGAGGCCCAGCTTTTCGGGATCGAGCAGGCAGACACGCCCGCGAATGATGCCCGCGGCCTCCATCGCGCGAACGCGCCGCCAGCAGGCATTGCGCGACAGGCCCACCGCGTCGCCCAACTGGTCGAGCGATTGGCCCGCATCGCGCTGCAACTGTTTCAGGATCCGTCGATCCGCGTCATCTATATCCACCATATGACGCATATAGCATAAATTTCTCCCGCGATGGAATGTATCATCGTGATCTTTGGGAAATTCACAACCTGCCGGTGGGCTATCCTTTCATTCGATCAGTGAACGGAAAGGAACGCCCCATGATACGCCGCATCTTCCTCGACCATCCGGCAGCGGTGAACGAAAGCTATACCGAACACATGCGCTTCGCATTCGGCTTTGCCGGGTTGCTGCTGCTGGCGGGCGTGGCGGCGATGGTGCATGCGGTTATTCCCTGCCTGTGCCGCAGGACGGCGGGGTATATCGTGCAGCGCCTCGCCGCCCGCATGGCGCATCGGGCCCCACGGCCCGAGGGGCGGGGGACGGTTCCGGCGGAATGAAGGGTATGAAACGGGAAAGGGCCGCACGGGGCGGCCCTTTCGGTCATATTCAATCCCGCGGGGCTATCAGCCCTGCAGCGCCTTGTTCAGGTTCTCATCCACCTTTTCGAGGAAGCCCATGGTGGTGAGCCACTTCTGATCGGGGCCGACCAGCAGGGCGAGGTCCTTGGTCATGTGGCCGCTTTCAACGGTATCCACCACGACGCGTTCCAGCGTCTCGGCAAAGTTGGTCAGCGCGGTGTTGTCGTCGAGCTTGCCGCGGTGCTTCAACCCGCCGGTCCAGGCATAGATTGACGCGATCGAGTTGGTCGACGTCTCTTCGCCCTTCTGGTGCTGGCGGTAGTGGCGCGTGACCGTGCCGTGCGCGGCCTCGGCTTCCACGATCTTGCCATCGGGCGTCATCAGCTGCGATGTCATCAGGCCCAGCGAGCCGAAGCCCTGCGCCACGGTGTCGGACTGCACGTCGCCGTCGTAGTTCTTGCAGGCCCAAACATAGCCGCCCGACCACTTCATCGCCGCCGCGACCATGTCGTCGATCAGGCGGTGTTCGTAGGTGATGCCCGCTTCGGCGAACTTGTCCTTGAACTCTTCGTCGAAGACCTGCTGGAACAGGATCATGAACTGGCCGTCGTAGTTCTTGAGGATGGTGTTCTTGGTGGACAGGTAGACGGGATAGCCGCGCTTGAGGCCGTAGTTCATCGAGGCGCGGGCGAAATCCTTGATGGATTCGTCGAGGTTATACATCCCCATGTAAACGCCGGAGGAGGGCGCGTCGAAGACCTCTTCCTCCATCACGGTGCCGTCTTCGCCGACGAATTTCATCGACAGTTTGCCCGGTCCGGGGAACTTCATGTCGGTGGCGCGGTACTGGTCGCCATAGGCGTGGCGGCCGATCACGATGGGCTGTGTCCAGCCCGGCACAAGGCGGGGTACGTTCTTGCAGATGATCGGCTCCCGGAAGACCACGCCGCCAAGGATGTTGCGGATGGTGCCGTTGGGGCTGCGCCACATCTTCTTGAGGCCGAATTCCTCCACCCGTGCTTCGTCGGGGGTGATGGTCGCGCATTTGACGCCAACGCCGTATTTCTGGATCGCATGGGCGGCATCGACGGTGATCTGGTCATCGGTTTCATCACGCGCCTCGATGCCGAGATCGTAGTACTTGAGATCGACGTCGAGATAGGGGGTGATCAGCTTCTTCTTGATGAAATCCCAGATGATCCGGGTCATTTCATCGCCGTCGAGTTCGACGATTGGGTTTTCTACCTTGATCTTCGACATCAAATGCTCCTTTGGCATAACGCGTTTGCGCAGCGTTTAGCCTATCGTCCGGTGAATGGGAAGGTGGTATACCGTTGTATGCCGAAGCTCGGGCAAAAATTGCCGGATGGGGCATAGATGGGCCGGGGAACCGGGGCGCCGCCCCGGACCCCGACGTATTTGGGATCATGAGAAGGGGTCAGTCTGCCCTGGCTGCGAACCAGGCGGCGATACGGCGGCGGGCATAGTCCCAAAGGCCGGGTGCGCCGCGGGCGATGGCGCTGCCCACACGTTCGGCCACGCGTTCTTCGGTCACGTTGTATTCCACCCAGCTGCCGCCGCCTGACATCAGGTTCTGCATCGGCGGCTGGAACCGGTCGAGCGATTTGGCGAAGCGGGCGGTGGGTGTTTCGGCGGCTTCGAATTCTTCCCAGATGGCACGCAGCCCGGTGCTGAGGTCATCGGGAAGCAATCCGAAAATGCGGTCCGCCGCGGCCTGTTCCGCCGCCGCAACCGCCGGGGCGTCAACCGTGCCGAAGATCGGATTGTCGCCCGCGTCGATCTCCACCAGGTCGTGCAGGATCAACATGCGGAGCACCCGGTCGATATCGACATCCGGCCCGGCCTGATCCGCCAGCACCAGCGCGTAGAGCGTCAGGTGCCAGGAATGTTCCGCTGAATTCTCCCGGCGGGAGGCATCGCCCAGCGTCGTGCCACGCAGAACGGACTTGAGCTTGTCCGCCTCGTTCAGAAAGGCAATCTGCCGGTCGAGACGTGTGCTCACGCCTCGGTGGACCTGTCGCGATGGGCCTGCAGCCTGCGGGCGAGGAAATCCCGGCCCTTCTGCTCGGCCATCCGGGTGCGGATCGCGGTCAGGAAGGCTTCTTCGAGTGTCTGGGACGAGGCCCCCAGTTCATTGCCGACCTCGATGAAGAGACGATCCTCGCCGGTTTCGCGCTGCACGGCGAGGCATTCATCGGCCAGTTTGTTGGCCATCTCGACGACGAAGCGGTCCGCCATCAGCGCGACGTCTCCGTCAGGCGGCGCTTCACGTAGTGGGAGGTGGTATCGATCAGCGTATCCATATGCGGATCCTCGAAGAAATGACCGGCGCCCTCGATTTCCTTGTGGGTGATCGTGATGCCCTTCTGCTCGTGCAGCTTGTTCACGAGGCTCACGGTATCGGGGGGCGGGGCCACCTTGTCCGCCGTGCCGTTGATGATCAGCCCGGAGGCGGGGCAGGGGGCGAGGAAGGAGAAATCGTACATGTTGGCCGGCGGGGAGACCGAGATGAAGCCCGTGATCTCTGGCCGGCGCATCAGAAGCTGCATGCCGATCCAGGCGCCGAAGCTGAAGCCCGCGACCCAGCAATGCTTGGAATTGTTGTTCATCGACTGCAGGTAATCCAGCGCCGAGGCCGCATCGCTGAGTTCGCCGATGCCCTGGTCGTATTCGCCCTGGCTGCGCCCCACGCCGCGGAAGTTGAAGCGCAGGACCGTGAAGCCCATCTTGTAGAAGGCGTAATGTAGATTGTAGACCACCTTGTGGTTCATTGTGCCGCCGAACTGCGGGTGCGGGTGCAGGACGATCGCGATGGGCGCATCGCGTTCCTTCTGGGGGTGATAGCGGCCTTCTAGGCGGCCTTCGGGTCCGGGAAAGATGACCTCGGGCATGGGATATCCTGCATGCAGGTTCCAGGGGCCGCGAATAGTTGACGAATTCGCTCGGGCACCTTAGAACGGTTCTAAACTTACACCTGCGTGACTGCGGCGCGTACAGGCTTTGCACTTAGGCATTTCGCGGCGCGGCGTCAATCGACTGCCGCCGGCGGGAGGGGATGGACGATGAAGCTATCGACGAAAGGGCGCTATGCCATGGTGGCCCTGTCCGACATCGCCCTGCAAAAGGACGATGCGCTGGTCTCTCTCGGTGATATCGCGGAGCGCCAGTCCATTTCGCTGCCCTATCTGGAGCAACTCTTCGTCAAGCTGCGGCGGGGGGAGCTGGTGACATCGGTCCGCGGGCCCGGCGGGGGCTACCGGCTGGCGCGGCCCGCGTCGGAGATCCGGGTGATCGACGTGCTGGCCGCCGTGGATGAAACGCTCGATGCCATGCACAAGGGTGCGGGCGTGTCGGGCGGGCTTTCGGGCAGCCGGGCACAGTCGCTGACCAACCGGCTGTGGGAGGGGCTGAGCGCGCATGTCTATGTCTATCTGCACCAGACGCGGCTTTCGGATGTCATCGCCAATGATCTGGCGCCCTGTCCGGCGGTGCCGAACCTTTTCGCGGTGGTGGACGAGGCATGAGGGTCTATCTCGATCATAATGCCACCACCCCGCTGCGCCCCGAGGCGCGGGCCGCCATGACTGAGGCGATGGATGTGGCGGGCAACCCATCGAGCGTCCATGCCGAAGGGCGCGCGGCCAAGGCATTGATTGAGCGCGCCCGCGCGCAGATCGCCACGGCCCTCGGGGCGGAGGACGCGGATATCGTCTTTACCTCCGGTGCCACGGAGGCGGCAGCACTCGCCCTTGGGGGGCGTGGGTTACGCGGCGCGGCGATAGAACATGATGCGGTGCGATCCTGGGTGGCGGAGGATCTGCCGGTCGATGCCCATGGGAAGGTCGATCTGGACGATCCCGCCGGCTGCACCTTGCAATCAGCCAATTCCGAAACCGGCGTTCTGCAGTCGCTCCCTCCGGGCCTTGCCGTCAGCGACATGACCCAGAGCTTCGGCAAACTGCCCTGCGATTTCGCGGGTTCCGGCCTGCGCATGGCGCTCGTCTCGGCGCACAAGCTGGGCGGGCCGAAGGGTGTGGGGGCCTTGGTCCTGCGCCGTGGTCAGGAGCTGCAGGCGCAGATCCGGGGCGGCGGGCAGGAAATGGGCCGGCGTTCCGGTACGGAAAACATCGTCGGCATCGCCGGGTTTGGTGCCGCAGCCGAAGCGGCTGCCGCGGATGTGGCCGCAGGCCGGTGGGAAGAAGTGTCGCAACTGCGCGATTTGCTGGAGACCTCCCTTGCGGAGAGTGGATCACCCACTATTTTTGTAGGGAAAGACAGCGCCCGCCTGCCCAATACCTCCTGCCTTCTCACACCCGGCTGGAAGGGCGAGACACAGGTCATGCAGATGGACCTTTCGGGCTTTGCCGTTTCCGCCGGATCGGCCTGTTCCAGCGGCAAGGTTCGCGCCAGCGCGGTGTTGCGCGCCATGGGATACGATGAAATAGAAGCTGCGAGCGCGATCCGGGTGTCGCTCGGGCCGGAGACCACCCGGGAAGAGATATTGCGGTTCGTCGAAACTTGGACCGCCAAGTACATGAAACACGCGAAGCGGGCCGCCTGACAGCCCGGCATAAAGGATGAAAATCTTGGAAAATGCGATTGTCGATAAGCAGACGGACGTCAAGGAAGGCGTCGATCAGGAAACCGTCGATGCCGTGCGCGAAGTGGGCGGCAAGTACAAATATGGCTGGTCGACCGACATCGAGATGGACTACGCGCCGAAGGGACTGACCCCGGACATCGTGCGGCTGATCTCTGAAAAGAACGAAGAACCCCAGTGGATGACCGACTGGCGGCTGGCGGCCTATGAGCGCTGGTTGCAAAAGAAGGAGCCTGACTGGGCGATGGTCGATTATCCCGAGATCGACTTTCAGGAACAATATTATTACGCCCGGCCCAAGAGCATGGCGGTCAAGCCCAAGTCGCTGGACGAGGTCGACCCCAAGCTGCTGGCGACCTATGACAAGCTGGGCATCCCGCTGAAGGAACAGATGGTTCTGGCCGGTGTCGAAGGGGCCGAAGCCGCGCCTGCCGAAGGGCGCAAGGTCGCTGTCGACGCGGTCTTCGATTCCGTATCTGTCGGCACGACCTTTCAGGAGGAGCTGAAGAAGGCGGGGGTCATCTTCTGCTCCATCTCCGAAGCGATCCGGGAATATCCCGATCTGGTGAAGAAGTACCTCGGCTCCGTCGTGCCGGTGAACGATAACTTCTACGCCACGCTCAACTCCGCCGTCTTCTCCGATGGCTCCTTCGTTTACGTGCCTCCGGGCGTGCGCTGCCCGATGGAACTGTCGACCTACTTCCGGATCAATGCGGAAAACACCGGCCAGTTCGAGCGGACGCTGATCATCGCCGACAAGGGGTCATATGTCTCCTACCTCGAAGGCTGCACGGCACCCCAGCGGGACGAGTCGCAGTTGCACGCCGCCGTGGTCGAGATCGTGGTGGAGGAAGACGCCGAGGTGAAATATTCCACCGTTCAGAACTGGTATCCCGGGGACGAGAACGGCAAGGGCGGCATCTACAATTTCGTGACCAAGCGTGCCGATTGCCGGGGTGACCGGGCCAAGGTGATGTGGACGCAGGTCGAGACCGGCTCCGCCGTCACGTGGAAGTACCCGTCCTGCATCCTGCGGGGCGATGACAGCCAGGGCGAGTTCTATTCCATCGCCATCACCAACAACATGCAGCAGGCCGACACCGGCACCAAGATGATCCACCTCGGCAAGCGCACCAAGTCGCGCATCGTGTCCAAGGGCATCTCGGCGGGCAAGGCGCAGAACACCTACCGGGGCCTTGTGACGATGCACCCCAAGGCCAACGAATCGCGCAACTATACCCAGTGTGACAGCCTGTTGATCGGGTCGGAGTGCGGGGCGCATACGGTTCCCTACATCGAGGTGAAGAACAACTCGTCCCGGGTGGAGCACGAGGCCACGACATCCAAGGTGGATGACGACCAGCTTTTCTATTGCCGCAGCCGGGGCATGGACGAGGAAGAGGCCGTGGCGCTGGTGGTGAACGGGTTCTGCAAGGACGTGCTTCAGGCGCTGCCGATGGAATTCGCCATGGAAGCGCAGGCGCTGGTGGCGATCTCGCTTGAAGGTTCCGTCGGGTAGCACCCTTGGCGGCGCGTGATCATATGACGCCCCTGCGGCTGTACTGGTGGAACGCGGTGCCCAACTTCGGCGACGCAATCAGCCCGGTCATTGTCGGCCATCTTGCAGGCCGCGAGGTGCGGCATGCCGCGCCGAAGGATGCGGAGATGTTCGCGATCGGCTCGCTGCTGAACGTGGTGCGGCGGGTCTTTACCGAAGGCACGCCGCCCGACACCCGTCCGGTGATCTGGGGATCGGGCGCGCTGCGCGCGATCCGGGGGGACCGGCTGATGGGCAAGGTGCAATTCGCCCTTGTGCGGGGGCCGGTGACGGCATCGCTTCTGGGGATCGAGACGGACAGTTTCGGCGACCCGGGGCTGCTCATCTCAGACGTCTGGCCCGCTGGCGGGCAGCGGCGGGAGGCATTGGGTTTCCTGCCCCATCACTCGCTGATGGACGATCCGGACACGCAGGCCTTTGTTCGCGCGCACCCCGAGCTTACGCTTATCGACCCGCGCGATCCGGCGGATCAGGTATGCGAGGCCATCGCGGGCTGCCGCCATGTCTTTGCCTCCTCGCTCCATGGCCTCGTGGTCGCGGATGCATACGGGGTCAGCAATACATGGGTCGACCCCAAGGGGCAGGGGCGGCTCAAATATCATGACTACGCGGCCTCGCTCGGGCGGGACATGCGCGCGCCGCTGCCGCTGGATGCGGTGGCAGACCACACGCTGCCGGACCCGGATGCGCCGCTGCCCTATCAACCCGCCATCGATGCGGCGCGGGCCGCGCTTCGGCGCAGTTTTCCCGTGCAGCTCCGGCAGGAGCATGCCGCCTGAACCAGCCCTTCCCGGGCCGAAAGAGACAGAAACGCCATGCCCCGGCATGGCCATGAAATTGAAGAAAAGGAGCCAGCCATGCTGAGCATCAAGGGCCTGAAGGTCAAACTCGAAGAAGAAGACAAGCAGATCCTTAAGGGAGTCGACCTTGAGGTCGAGGCCGGCAAGGTCCACGCCATCATGGGGCCGAACGGATCGGGCAAATCCACGCTCAGCTACGTGCTTTCCGGCAAGGACGGCTATGAAGTCACCGAAGGTTCCGCCACGCTCGAAGGCGAAGACCTGCTGGACATGGAACCGGAGGAACGCGCCGCCGCGGGCCTCTTCCTCGCTTTCCAATACCCGGTCGAAATTCCGGGCGTCGGCAACATGACCTTCCTGCGCACCGCGGTGAACGCACAGCGCAAGGCGCGCGGCGAAGAAGAAATGTCCGCGGGCGATTTCCTCAAGGTGATCCGCGCCAAGGCGAAGGATCTCAAGATCGACGCCGACATGCTGAAGCGGCCCGTAAACATGGGCTTTTCGGGCGGCGAGAAGAAGCGCAACGAGATCCTGCAGATGGCCATGCTGGAACCAAAGATGTGCGTGCTGGACGAAACCGACAGCGGGCTTGACGTGGACGCGATGAAGCTCGTGGCCGAAGGCGTCAACGCGCTGCGGACCGAAGGGCGCGGCTTTCTGGTGATCACCCACTACCAGCGCCTGCTGGACCACATCAAACCGGACGTCGTGCACATCATGGCCGATGGCCGCATCGTCAAGACGGGCGGTCCGGAACTGGCGCTCGAGGTCGAGAACAACGGTTACGCCGGCATCCTGTCCGAGGTGGCGTGATGACGGCCATGCAAGCGACTACATCCGAAACCGACGACCTGATCGCCCAGCACAGGATCGAGGCCGAGGGCTGGAGCCGGACGGCGCGCGAAGACGCGCTGGCCCGGGCCACCGCCATGGGCCTGCCCCAGCGGCGTGATGAATACTGGAAATACACCCGCCCCGACAGCCTGACGGCGGCGGAGCCGGTGGCAGCAGCCCTGCTCAAGTCCGACGAAGCGCCGCTTTTCGACGGAATGGACCGGCTGAAGCTCGTCTTCGTTGACGGGGTGTTCGACGCGGATGCCTCCGACGACCTGTCGCAGGAAGGGCTGGAGATCGAATTGCTTTCCCGCGCGGAGGGCGATCTGCACTGGGCGCGTGATCTCTATGGCACGCTTGAGGCGCGGGGTCAGAAACCCGTGGAGCGTCCGCTCGCAGCCGTAAACACCGCCTTCGCGAAGGAGGGTGTTCTGATCCGTGTGACCGGGAAGGTCAGCCGCCCGGTCAACCTGATATATCGCAGGAATTCAGATAGTTCCGACGTGATGCTGCACTACTGCGTGAAGGTGGAGAAGGACGCCGAGGTGACCGTGCTCGAAAACGGCCCCGCTGCTGCACGGCTCAATACCGTGATGGAAGTGGATGTGGCGGACCACGGGCATTTCCACCATGTCCGCGCCCAGGGCCGCGACCATGAGCGCCGCGCCGCGACGCATGTCTTTGCCCGGCTGGGGGAGGAGTCTTTCTTCAAATCCTTCACCGTGACGGTGAACGGCGCGCTGACGCGCAATGAATGCGTCATCGAGCTGACGGGCGATGATGCCAATGCCCATGTCGCCGGTGCCTGCGTCGGGGACGGGGATTTCCACCATGACGACACGGTCTTCATCACCCACGACGCGGTGAATTGCGAAAGCCGGCAGGTGTTCAAGAAGGTCCTTCGCAACGGGGCGGTCGGCGTTTTTCAGGGCAAGATCCTCGTGAAGGACGGCGCGCAGAAGACGGACGGCTACCAGATCAGCCAATCGCTGCTGCTGGACGAAGACAGCCAGTTCCTTGCCAAGCCGGAGCTTGAGATCTACGCCGACGACGTGGCCTGTTCGCACGGGTCGACATCCGGCGCGATCGATGAGGACGCGCTGTTCTATCTGCGGGCGCGCGGCGTCGAAAAGCATGTGGCGACCGATCTGCTGACGCTCGCGTTCCTCGCCGAAGCGGTGGAGGAGATCGCCGCCGAAGAGCTGCGCGATGCCATCAACGACCGGCTCGCCTCCTGGCTCGAACGTCATCGCGGCTGATGGCGGCCTCGCGGGATATCGTGGCCACCTATCGCGGGCCGCGACGGGTGTTCGCCCGGCTGCTGTCGGGCGACGCGCGGGAGGACAGGGCGCTTATCTATCTGATGGCGGCCTGCCTCATCTTTTTCGTGGCCCAGACCCCGCGGCTGGCCCGCGAAGCACATCTGGCGGGGGTCGAACTCAACATGCTGTTGGGCGCCACGATGATGGCATGGCTCTTCATCGCGCC
>NZ_LWEX01000088.1 GCF_001634885.1 Sulfitobacter sp. HI0040
CAGTGATGATCATGCTCGACGAGTTCAATCGCCTCGGCAAGATGCCCATCGTGGTCGAGAGCATCGAGACCCTGCGCACCTATCGCGGCCACCTTGCCGTGGTCACCCAAACCATCCCCGCCCTCGATGAAATCTACGGCGAGAACACTCGCCGCGCCCTGCAGGGCAACGCCGGCGTGAAACTCTATCTCACGCCCTCGGATGAAAAAACCGTCGAGGAGCTGAGCAAGGCGGTTGGCAAGACCACGAAGACCGTCATCACGCGCTCCCAGTCCATCGGCAAAAACCCCTTTGAAGGGCGCAGCCAATCCACACGGACCGAAGAAAGTTCGTTGTTACCTGAAGATGAGGCGCGCCGCCTACCGCTCGATGAGATCGTCATGGTCATCGATGCCCAGATGCCGGTCCGTGCAAAGCGGATCCAATATTTTGACGATCGGCTGTTCAAGGCGATCCACGCGGCGCAAACGGGGGAGTTGCCGTTTCCGGAGCCAGGGGGAGGTGGGTCGCAGGGCACGCTGCCGTTAAGTGTGCGGGCCATGCCGATGACTCCGCCGTCGATGGGTGGAGGCCAGAACGAAACGGCCGTGCTTGGCTCGGAGCAGGCGCGGGCTAAGGCGGAACAACCGCTGGCGCGAACCGACGGCACACCGAAGAAGTCGGCGGTCGTGGTGCAGGCGGTTGTTGTAGAAGCGCAGAGGCAGATGGAGATGGATTTTGTAGGGGAGGTGGCAGCTCTTGGTTCAGTGGAAGATGCCGGCGACGAGCAGGTACAAACGGCAGTAAATGATTTGGGTGATCTGGAGAAGGCCCTGAAACAGGGGTTCTAACTTGATGGGTTGTTGCATCCAGAAGTTGGCGTATCAAGTGATGGTTGTCAGTCGCGTTCTGGGTGATTTAGAGTTCGCTCTATCAGGCTTGACCTTTCGCAAGGGCAGTTTCCATATCTTGTTGCTCCTCCCTTATGTTGCGCCAGATAAAGTGTTACATCTCGAACAGCCTGTTTTCGGGGATCGAGATGTGAATAAGAAAATTACAACCAGCCGGCGAATGGGCGAAATCGGGGAGAAGGCAGCTAACCTTCAATTCTTACGAATTGGATTCCAATTCGATGGGAGGTCACGGCTGGAAGCAGGGATAGACGGCATCGCTGAGGTGATGGACAATGATCAGCCGACTGCCAAAATGATCGCCGTTCAGGTCAAGGCTACTGAGAGTGGCACCTATGCGGGTGAGACGGATTCCGCATTCACCTATCGAGTTCGCGCAAAGGATTTCGACTACTGGCGCGGCTCCAACCTTCCCGTGATACTGGTTCTCTACAGGCTTTCGGATGACACGTTCTTTTGGAAGTCACTCGAAAACCTCGTCGGCGAGGCCGAACGCATTTTGCACTTCGACAAGGAACGAGACGTTTTGGACGGGCGCGCGAAGGATCGCCTCGCCGCGCTCACGGTCGCCAAGCAAGGGCACGGATACTACGTCCCTCCACTTGGGGGAGGGGAAGAAGCGATTATCAATATGGTGCCTTTGCAGCTTCCCGACGAGATCTTCGTCGCGCAGACCCAGCTCTCCACGCAGAAAGCCCTCGCCCGGATGAACAAGGTCCGGAAAGGTCAGCGATACGATTGGATGATCGATGAAACATCGCTTTGGACATTCTGCGATCCGCTAACCACGCCCGTGCGCGATCTAGTCGAGAGGGATCAGGTAGAAAAGATCGAAACCGACTTTCTGGCCAAACACGACGCGGTGGATCAGCAGTATAAATTTGCGGGTCTGTTACGGCATACCTTGGCGCATGACTTTCGCGATTTGCTCGGGTGGGACGGAAAGAAAAAGCAGTTCTACTTCTTGCCAGCGCCTGGAGGCGTCGGGCGCAAGTTCCGCTATCTTGGTGCCAAACAGAAGACGCAGGCCGACGTTGTCAGTGTCTATCAGAAGTCGAAAGGGGCGGGGCCCATCGACTATGTGCGGCACCATTCATTCCATCCACGGTTTGAGCGTTTGGCGGATCAATGGTACTTGATCATCAGCCCATCCTACTACTTCACTTCCGATGGAGAACGAGCTCTCAACTACCCGGACACATTGTTGTCCGGGAAGAAACGTCTCGACACAAACAGCACTGTTCGAGGCCAGGTTATCATGTGGCATCGATTGCTTTCAGGTATGGAATTTGAAGATACCGGCGGATTGCTGGCGCCTGACATCAAGATAGATCGCGTCATCAAGTTTGGCGACCCGCCTTTCATCGAACTGCCAAAGAGCGTTCCCGAGGATGTCTGGGGTGCGAAAGCGCAAAAATCTAGAAACCCATCCAGCTCGGATGAACAAGGTAGCTTCGACCTATGAGCGGCTTCAAAGCAAAGATCTTTCCGGAGCCAGAACGTAACCGCCCGATTGATACCGCGGTTTAGGCGTCGGGCGCCCAGTTCCACGGGAGCAGTTCGCCGAGCCGATTGATCTTGTGATCGTGGATGCGCTCGAGCAGATCGGCGAGCCAAGCCTGCGGGTCCAGCCCATTCATCTTCGCGGTCTCGATGAGTGTCATGGCGCGGGCAAGGGTTTCTCCGCCGCGGTCCGAGCCGGCAAAGAGCCAGTTCTTCCTTCCGATGCCGATTGGGCGCATGGCGCGCTCGGCGGGGTTGTTGTCGATGCCGGTGCGTCCATCCTCGAGGAACAGCTCGAAGGACGGCCAGCGGGACAGCCCGTAGCGGAACGCCTTGGCGAGGTTGCCCTTGCCGGGAATACGAAGCAACTGGGCTTCGGCCCACGCCTTGAAGGTGTCGACCATGGGTTTGGAATGCCGCTGCCGCGCGGCCTTGCGCATTTCGGCGGACTGGCCAGCGATCACTCGCTCGACGTCGTAAAGCTTCCCAATCCGGTCGAGTGCCTCCCGCGCGATCTCGGACTTCGTGGTCTCCCAGACGTCGTGGAAGTCGCGCCGCAGGTGTGCCCAACAGGCGGCCTCGCGGAACTGCCTGCTGCCGTCCGCGCGTCGCTCGTAGAGCTGGCCGAAGCCCGCATAGGCATCCGCTTGAAGGATGCCGCCACTGCCTTGGAGGTGCTGCCGGGGGTGCTCGCCTTTACGGTCCGGTGAGAAGCGGTAGACCACGCCGGGCGGGGCCGTGCCGGCCCAGGGTCTCTGGTCCGAGACATAGGCCCAGATCCGTCCCTGCTTGACCCCCTTGCCCAAGCCACGGTCGCGGCGGGACCGGTCCAGGACGCGGATCGGCGTGTCGTCGGCGTGCAGGATCGGCGCGGCCATGACCTCGGCCTCGATCCGGTCGATGATCGGCGCGAGCACCTTCATGGCCCGGCCACACCAGTCCAGTAGCGTGCTGTCTGGCACGTCCGCACCCATGCGGGCGTAGATCTCGTTCAGGCGATAGAGCGGCAGGTGGTCATCGAACTTGGAGACCAGAACATGCGCCAGCAGACCGGGCCCGGCCATGCTGCCGGGGATCGGACGGCTCGGGGCGGCAGGCTGCACCATCTTCTCGCACCGGCGGCAGGATTTCTTTAGCCGCGCGATCTGGATCACCTTCATCTGCGCCGCGACCATATCGAGCAACTCGCTCACATCCTCGCCGACCACGCGGAGGTCGCCGCCGCAATCGGGACAGCAGGCGCCGGGGTCGAGCTCGCGACGTTCGCGAAGTGTGGCGGGGGACACCCGTGGCCTGCGACGGGGGCGCAGTTCGGCGGTCCCGGGATCAGCGGCCAGAGGCTCCCCGTCATCTTCGTCGACCGGCTCATTGCGCTGCTCGGCGGCCGCGACCAGCAGGTCTTCCAGCGCCAGTTCGAGTTGGGCGATCTCCCGTTCGATCTTCTCCGAGGACTTGCCGAAGGCCTGTTTCTGAAGCCTGGCGATCCGTAGGCGCAGGGCTTGAACCAGCTGTTCATGGGCTTGGAGTGTGGCCGACATGCGCGCATTCTCCGCCTGAAGCGCGGCAATCATCGCTTTCAGAACGGCGGGGTCATCGGAGAAAATGTCGACGCCTTCGGACATGCCGACAGATACCATGCGGCATTCGGAATGACCAATGAAACAAGGGCCTTGAGCAGGACAAACTACCCGACGCGGGCCGGCGGCGCGCCCCAATCCGGACGCCGCCAATCGATGCCTTCCCAGAGCATCGCCAGCTGCGCGGAGGTGAGCCGGGCAGCGCCACCCTCGGCACCAGGCCAAGGAAAGCGGCCGCGCTCAAGCACCTTGTAGTAGAGGCAGAAACCTTGGCCATCCCAGTAGAGCAGCTTCAGGCGATCGCCCCGGCGCCCTCGGAACGCGAAGACCGCGCCGCTTGCAGGCTTCTGATGCAGGACATCCTGTGCGATGGCGGAAAGGCCGGCGATGCCCTTCCTCATGTCAGTGACGCCGCAGGCCAGATAGACCCGCACCCCTGTTCCGGGCCCGATCATGCCGCCTCCACCGCCCGGATCAGCCGGGTCAGCGCGTCACCATCCATGCTGCTGTCAAACCTCAGGCACCGCCCATTTCTCAGCCGCAATTCGATCAGGACCGGCCGCGAGGGGGCGGATACGGAGGCGCAGGCAGGTTCCGGGGTCGCATCGAAGTCTACCGGAAGGAAGACAGTTCCGCGATCCGGCGACCATAGCCCTTTCTTCTTCAGATCCCGACGCCACCCATAGATCTGCGACCGGGTGAGTTCGTGGCGCTGCGCGACCTGCGTCACCGTCGCACCGCCCATGCCGACCTCCGAGAGGATCTCGAGCTTCTCGTCATCGCTCCATCGACGGCGCCGCTCAACGCCCAGAACTTCGCCCAGCATGGCCCCTCCAAATAAGACACGTCGATAACGACGCAGTTATGCACGTGTCTTAGATCAGAGAGCCCCAGTCAGGCAGGCGGTTTCAATCGGGCGGTTACTATGTTCCTGCGGGCCAAAGAGTAAGTAGCGACTATCGCAAATACATTTAGATCATCTTGGGCCGTTGAGGATTCGCGGAAAACCGATTTGAAGAAATAGAACGCCAGGGAATTCGCATGAAGATTGACACACTTTGTATACAGAATTTTCGATGCTTCGGCGCAGAGACTGAAACTCTCAGGTTTGAAAACGGGGTTACGGCATTGGTTGGCGGAAATGGAGCCGGAAAAACGGCGGCGCTCCAGGCGTTAGCACGGCTTTTTGGTGTCTCAAGTGCAGAAAGACAGATCCAGACACGCGATTTTCATCTTAAGCCTGACCAAACCGAACTCGTTTCTGGAGCAGTGCTGTCGATCGAGTGTATCCTCTCTTTTCCAGAGCTAGACGGTCTTGATGAGGATGCAGCGGCCGACGCCGTGCCGGATTTCTTCAACCATATGGCGGCAACCGGTCCCGGTGAACCGCTCAAAGCGCGCATACGCTTGCAGGCAATCTGGACGGATGATGGAACGCCCGACGGGACAGTGGAAGAGGACATTCGCTGGATCGGTACGCTCGGTGATGCTTACGATTGGGATGAGTGCCAAAGGGTCGCTGCCGTCGATCGTGGCACCATCCAACTTGTTTATGTGCCGGCAACCCGCAATCCGGCGGATCGTGTCACTGATTTGCTCAAGGGGCGTTTGTGGCGGGCTGCGAGATGGTCGGATCGCCTATCCAAGACGACTGAGCGCGGAGCCAAGTTGATCCAGAAGCAATTTGAGCGCGAAGAACCCACAGAATTCAGAGAGTGTCCGACCTTTTGTGTATGATTGATCCGGTTCATGCTTCACCAAAAGGAAGCATGCATGACCATCTCGAAAGAAATCCTGGACGAACTGCTTAAGGGCGTTGATCGCCCTGAGGACCTGCTCGGCGATGCCGGGCTGATGAAAGAGCTGAAGATCAAGCTCATGGAACGGATGCTGGGTGCTGAACTGACCGCGCATCTTGGCTATGAAGAGGGCGAAAGCGCGCCGCCGAGCCAACCCAACCGCCGCAACGGCACATCGACGAAAGTGCTGAAGGGGCAGGACGGGGAATTGCCGGTAGCGATCTCCCGTGACCGCGACAGCAGCTTCGAGCCGGAACTGGTGAAGAAGGGCCAGACCCGGATCGACGGTATGGATGACAAGATCATCGGGCTCTACGCCGCCGGTCTGACGGTGCGGGACATCCAGGCGCATCTGCTCGACCTCTACGGTCTGAGGGTGTCGCCCGACCTGATCAGTCGGGTCACCGACGCGGTGCTGGACGAGGTTCGGGAATGGCAGAGCCGCGCGCTGGATCGGATGTATCCCATCGTGCTTTTCGACGCGCTACGTGTGAAGATCCGGGATGCCGACAGCCGGACGGTCAAGAACAAGGCCGTCTACGTCGCCCTCGGCGTCACCCACGATGGGAGCCGTGAGGTTCTGGGCCTGTGGATCGCCGAGAACGAAGGTGCCAAATTCTGGCTCTCGGTGATGAACGAACTGAAGAACCGGGGGCTGCAGGACATCCTGATCACCGTCGTGGACGGTCTCAAGGGTTTTCCGGAGGCGATCACCGCCGCCTTCCCGGAGGCCATGGTTCAGACCTGCATCGTGCATCTGGTGCGCCATTCTCTGA
>NZ_LWEX01000089.1 GCF_001634885.1 Sulfitobacter sp. HI0040
CCAGGATCGCGTTCTGATCGAGCTTGTTGTAGGCATAATGCCCCACCCAGGCGTTGATCACCTTGACCCGTTCGAAGGCGGGCACGCGGGTGGCGATCACGGGCCAGACCTTGTCCTCCCACAAGTCGTGGTCAAAGGCGAAATCGTCATAGGCAATGTCGGGGTCGTCGTCGGGCGGGCATCCGGCGAGGTAGTATCGCCCGTCTGTGCGCATGTGCACGCCCGAGGGGTCGATCGTCAGCGGCAGGTCGCGGTCCAGCGGTTCGGCGGCGTCGAAGATATAGGTATAGCGCCGCCGGGGCGCCACCGGCAGGTCGATCCCCGCCATCGCGGCAGTGGCCTTTGCCCGGGGACCGGAGGCGTTGACCACCGTGCCGCAGGCGATCCGGCCCGCGCCCTTCAGGGTCACGGCATCGACGTTGGTTCCGCCTTCGTTCAATTCCATCGCTACCACCTCGTCATGGACGTATTCCACCCCATTGCGACGGGCCATCCGGCGGAACCAGTCGAACATGGTGCCGCCGTCAAAATAGCCTTCGTCGATCAGGTTGTGGTTCCCGGCGAGGATGCCATCGAGGTTGTAGAACGGATAGGCTTCCGCGATCTCGTCGCGGCTCATGTGGCGTGTACCTGCGCCCAGTGATTGCTGTATCTGCTGCGCCTCGCGCAGCACTTCCGCAAATTCCGGCGTATCGGCGAGATACATGTAGCCATAGCTTTGCAGGGCCAGTTCCGGCACCTCCGGATCGCCGCCCATGAACTCGCGGAAATTGCGGATGAACTTCGCCCCGAACTGGGACACCCGGATGTTGGTGGCGTTTGAAAACTGCTGCCGGATGCAGCTGTTGGTATGGCTGGTGGAGGCGAATTCGTAAGTCGGGTCCCGTTCCACCACCAGCACCTTGCCGTCAAAGCCGGGCATCCGGGTCAGCCACCACGCCACGGCGGAGCCGTACATGGCACCGCCCACGATCACCACGTCATAGCTGTTGTGCCGCGGCGGCGCGGCCATGCCCTTGTCCGACATCTGGTTTCGGTCCTTCCCATGCTCCGGGCGGCCCCGCGCCGGGCTTTGCAGTAGTCGCGCAGCGACCGCTTTCCGGTCGGAGCCTAGACCGGCCCCTCGGCCAAAGCCAAGCTCTGTGCACGGGCGCGCGCCGATTTTCTGTGCTTCTGCGGGCCGGGGTGTTTCGGGATCGTTTGACATCTCCATCCGGGACCGCAATTCTCGGGCGAGCCGCGCGGGACGTCGCGGAGAGACCGGGGAACCGAGGAGCCGCAGGCCGATGGACCGCGAGGAAATCGAAAGACTGATAGGCCGCGTGGCGCTGAAGGACCGGGCGGCCTTCGAAGGGCTCTACGACCGGGTCAGCGCGAAACTCTTCGGGGTCTGCCTGCGTGTTTTGAATAACCGCGCCGCAGCAGAGGACGCCATGCAGGATTCCTTCGTCAAAATCTGGAACAACGCCGATCGCTACAGCGCGAACGGCCTGTCCCCCATGACGTGGCTCATCACGATTGCGCGCAATACCTCCATCGACCGGCTGCGCGCGCAGCGCAGCGGTCATAGGGATGTGAACGCGCCGGGGTTCGAACTTCCGGCGCCCGGCCCGGGGCCAGAGGAAAGCGCCATCGCGGCGTCCGAAGCGGCGAAACTGGCGGGATGCCTCGACAGTCTGGAGGCCGACCGCGGCGCCGCCGTGCGCGGGGCCTACCTTGACGGGCGCAGCTATGCCGATCTTGCAGAGCAGTTCGGCATACCGCTCAACACCATGCGGACATGGCTGCGGCGGGGTCTTATCGCGCTGCGCGAGTGCATGAGCCTATGAGCGATACGGCACAATTCCACCGCGAAGACGACCTGCTGGCCGCCGAATACGTGCTGGGCCTGCTGGAAGGCGATCTGCACGCGGATGCACGCCGCCGCGCGCAGGAGGACCGCGACTTCGCCGCCCGGGTGGCAGGCTGGCAGGAACGTTTCGCGGCATTGACGGACGATATCGCGCCTGTCGCGCCCTCCCGCAGGCAAAAGCGGGCGCTGCTGGCCACGCTCTTCCCCGAAGAGCAGCGGTCGGTGCTGCGCAGGCTGCGCCTTTGGCGCGGGGTGAGCGCGGCGGCGATGCTCCTTGCCGGGGTTCTCGGCATTATCCTGTGGCAGGATGCAAGCCGGGGACCGGTGCCGGGGGTGACGCCCGATGCGGTGCAGGTGGCGACGCTGACGGGCGAAGACAGCGATCTGCGTCTTCTGGCCGTGGCGGATGCGGCAGGCGACAGTCTGTCCATCCGGCAGGTGGCGGGGGGTCCTCCTCCCGGGCGGGTGCTGGAGCTTTGGGCGATCCTGCCCGATCAGGCCCCCATCTCCATGGGCCTGCTGGCAGAGGATCAGACGACCGTTCAGCTGCCCCCCGCTATGGCGGGCCAGTTGCCCAGCATTACATTTGCCGTCTCCGACGAACCGCCGGGCGGCGCGCCGGAAGGCCAGCCCACGGGCAGCGTCTTGGCGAGTGGTAGTTTCATCACGTTCTGATCACGAATGCGCGTGTAGGATGAAATCATCGTACGCGATGAAACTGTTAGTTAGGGTAATGCGTTAGCCTCACGAGGTAGAAGACCTCTCGGAACGCGGCTCGGTGTGCGACGGCACATGTGTTCGTTAACGCCGCTTCCGCAAAAAGTTTGTGATTATGGGTCGACCTGAGTTGACGATTTATTGGACCGGCGCGTGGCGCCGGTCCAAATTTGGGGACCCTCGCAAGGACGACGGGAGTAAACCATGTTGAGACGAGATTTCCTTCAAACCGCCGGCCTGGCGAGCGTCGGTCTGGGTTTCGGCACTGTCGCGATGGCCGAAGAGCCATTCGTTCCCGGTGTATTCGAAGTGCAGCGCACAGCCGATGAATGGCGTTCAAGGCTGACGAAGGCGGAATATGCCGTCATGCGCAACGGCGACACCGAACGCCCCTTTTCCAGCCCCCTGAACGAAGAGAAGCGGGCGGGGATTTTCCACTGCAAGGGGTGCGAACAGGCGCTCTATTCCTCCGAGACCAAATTCATGAGCGGCACCGGCTGGCCCAGCTTTACCGCCCCGCTCGACAACGCGGTGGAGACGATGCCGGACGATGGACTGTTCTCGCGCAGGACCGAGGTTCACTGTGACCGCTGCGGGAGCCATCTGGGCCATATCTTCGATGACGGCCCGCCCCCGACCGGCAAGCGCCACTGCATCAACGGGATCTCCCTGATCTTCCGCCCCGCTGCATGACACCGGCGGCCCTTGCGGGCATGATGTGGGCCGGGCGGACCTTGCTGGCGCTTCTGTTCATCGCGGGGGCGCTGCAAAAGGCCGTGGCGCCCGAAGCAGGCATGGCGCTGCTGACAGACCGTGGCCTGCCCGGGGTGCTGATCTGGCCCGCACTCGTCTATAATGCGCTTGCCGGGCTGGCGCTTTTGCTGGGCTTCTGGATCGGCCCGGTCGCGCTTTCGCTGGCTATTTACTGCATGATCACCAGTGTCTTTCACTTCCTGCCCGACGATCCGTGGCAGATGTCGATATTCGTGAAGAACTGGGCGATTGCCGGGGGGCTGCTGGTTCTCTCGGCGCATGAATACAGCCACCCCAGGGGCTGAAAAGACATCTGCGGCTTCGGCGGCGGATGTTTTCAGGTCGCATTGGTCATTGCCGAAAGAGACTTTCCGTTTCATCCTTCGGCCATGAAAGCGCCGCTGATCGACAACCTGCAATACGCGAAGTTTTCGCCCCGCATCTTTCGCCAGATGCGCGAAGGCGGGGTGGACGCCGTTCACGTGACCATCGCCTATCACGAGAACTTCCGTGAAATGGTGCTTAATCTCGAAGGCTGGAACCGCTGGTTCGAGATGCATCCAAAGCTCATCATGCGGGGGACCTGCGCCGGCGACGTGCGCCGCGCGCGGGAAACGGGCCGCACGGCGATCTTCTTCGGGTTCCAGAATCCCAGCCCCATCGGCGACGACATCGGGCTGGTGGAGATCTGTCATCAGCTTGGCGTGCGCTTCATGCAACTGACCTACAACAACCAGTCGCTGCTGGCGACGGGGTGCTACGAGGACGAGGATACCGGGCTGACCCGCATGGGCCGTCAGGTGGTGGCGGAGATGAACCGCGTGGGCATGGTGGTGGACATGTCCCATTCCGCCGAACGCTCCACGCTGGAGGCGATCGACCAGTCCGCCCGCCCCATCGCGATCACCCATGCCAATCCGGACTGGTGGCATCCCGCCCTGCGCAACAAATCCGACGAGGTGCTGCGGGCGCTGACCCGGGCCGGGGGGATGCTGGGTTTCTCGATCTATCCCCATCACCTGAAGGACGGTTCCGCCTGCACGCTGTCGTCTTTTTGCGAGATGGTCGCCGAAGCGGCGGACCGCTACGGGGCGGAGCACCTCGGCATCGGGAGCGACCTCTGTCAGGACCAGCCCGACAGCGTGGTGGAATGGATGCGCGTCGGGCGCTGGACCAAGGCGATGGATTACGGCGAGGGGACGGCAGACAAGGCGGGCTTTCCGCCCATGCCGTCGTGGTTCGCCAACAACCGCGATTTCGGCAATATCCGCCGGGGTCTGGTCGCCGTCGGCTTCGACGGAGGAGAGATCGACGGCATCATGGGCGGCAACTGGCTGCGCTTCTACGACGAAGGCTTCGGACCCGCATGAAGGACGCCGCCGAGATACCGGCGGAACCCGCCCCACAGGTCGCGCTGCGGCCCCCCGAACAGGTCATGCGGCTGGCCCGGATGGGGGCGATGTTTCCTTCCCGTCTGTCCTTTCTGCGCCGGTTGATCCGGCGCCTCGCGGCAGATCGGGTGCGGATCGAGCGACCGGTCTGGAACATGGATGCGGATGGCCATGGCCATGCCGTCTATAGCCTGAGGTTCGGTGGCCACGACTATGCGCTGGTCGCGGTCTCGACCGCGCTGCCGGACGATCAGCGGACCGACCGCGTGATCGCCACCGCCTGGGACAGCGCCTATGTCCTTTACGACGGCATCCCGTCTGCGGCGGAAATCGCCCGGATCGTCGCCGATGCCCCCCGGCAGGAGGCCGCGCGCTTTACCGAGCGGGACCTTGTGCTGAGCCGGGCCAACAAGTCGGTGCGCCTTTTTGCGCATGTGGTGCAATGCCTGCGCGAAGGCCGCCAGCCCGATCCGGCGATGCTGCGCAGCGTGGGCTACCTGATGCGAACCACTGCCGTCTACGGCAACGGCAAGTTCGGCATCGCGGACCGTAACGTGATCTGTGACCGCCCCGGGTTGGATGGTCCCTTTGCCGCGGAGATGCTGACCGTCTGGCTGATCCGGCATTTCACCCAAGACCTTGTCGAACATGTGGGCGGTGCCCCCCTGACACGAGAGGTCAGGCGGCATCTGGGCATCGGCAATGCCACCGGCCTTGGCATGGCGCCCTTTCTGGTGCGCCACCCCGTCCTGCTGAACAACTGGATGCTGGCCCGAGAAACAGCACTGGCCCGTGTGCGCGCGCAAAAAGATATCGCGTCCGCGCAGGCGGAACGGCTTCACGCGCTGGGCCTGCGTGCCGCGCGGCATCTGGCGGAATGGTCCGTGCCCGATCCCCGTCATCAGGCGCGGATCGTGCGGCTTCGGGCCGATTGGGAACAGGCGCGCCGATTGCTGACACCGGCCCGGCTGGGAGGGCGCCGCCCGCTGGACGCGGTGATGGGGGCGGTGGAGGCCCATACGCCGGAGGTGCAGGAACTCATGGTTTCGCTGCTGATGGAACCTTTCGGCGCGCTGGTAGACGATCTGGCCGAGAGCATGGCCGATACCAGCGGCGCCTTCTGCCCCCCGTTGCGCGACACCACAAGGCTGCGAGAGGAGATCGAGACGCGCTTCGGCTGGGCATTGGCGCCTGACTATGCGTCGCGCGCGGGCTGCGCACAGTTCTGGTACGTGTCACAGTCCAAACAGGAACCCCGCCTCGGCAACAGGTTCGAGGAACCGGGGGCGGAGCTTGAAAGCCCGCTCGACATCGGGCGGCAGGTGGCGGCGCTCTATCATGCGTTGCCCGCGACGGGCCGTTCGCTGGCGGCGTTCCTGCAAGAGCATCCCGAACACGCCTTTGCAGCGGGGCGCGTCACGCTGGCGGCCCGTTATCCGTATGCGGAGATCCACGACAACCTGATCGGCGCCGACTGTCTGCCCATCGACATGCTGCGCTGCAAACTGGCCTTTTTCGGCGCCGCCAAGTTCGACCCGAAGTCCGACCGCTGGACGCGGATCACCCTGTGCCAGGGTGCGCCGCTCGCCGATGAGTTGGACGCGGCGGCGGACGACTGGTGGCTGCCGGTGCAGCTTTCATGACCCATTCGATGAACGAATTCGCGGGGCTGGCCGCACAGGCGGCGGCGGGCGCGGGGGCCACGACGGCGCAGGCGGGCGCTTTCGGTGCGGCAGCCGCGCGGCATCTGGCGGCCGGGCGCGATGCGGCGGAACTGCGGGCGGCGCTCTCTGCCTTG
>NZ_LWEX01000090.1 GCF_001634885.1 Sulfitobacter sp. HI0040
TCGGGCCGCTTGCCGTTCGAAAGTGTGCTTTGCAGGCTGTAGCTGTCGCGCGGCAGCGCCTTCGACACGATGTCATGCAACTGGATTTCGCCGAAAGAGCCGCGCGTCTGCTTGTTGCTCAGAATATCCTGCAGCGACAGGACGTCCCCGCTCAGCTTCGTGATGTTGTCCTGAGCGCGGTCAATGGCGGCGAGGCGTTCCTGAAGCTGGGTCAGGCTCGTGGTCGTCCGGGTGGAGGAGCCGTGCAGCGTTTCGTTCATCCGTTCCTGCATCTCGGCCAGCGCACGGGTGGAGCGGGCCGCATTTTCCGCCAGCCGCTCCTGCATCTGCAACTGAACATGGTTCATCCGTGCCTCGACGGTCTGGATCATCTGAGCCTGCGTTCGCGCCTGCGTGTCGGAGACCGTCTGCAAGCCACCTCGCAACTGTTCCTGCCCCGCCCCCAGTTGCTGCACATGCGCGCCAAGGATCTGCATCTGCTGGGACAGGGGGGCCGCCACCCGCGCCGCGCGCCCCGCGGCACGCACAGCGGCAACCAGCAACAGCAGGACGATAAGCAGAACGACAGCGCCCGCCAGCACGGCCTGCACCGACGGATCGGCAAGGCGATAGGTCTGACCGCCCAACTCGATCATCGCCGTCCGAACAGCCGTTCGATATCCGCCAGCTTCAGTTCGACGTAGGTAGGCCGGCCATGGTTGCACTGGCCCGAATGGGGGGTCGCCTCCATTTCCCGCAGCAGTGCGTCCATCTCTTCGGCCCGCATACGACGGCCCGAGCGGATCGAGCCGTGACAAGCGACCCGGCTGAGGACCGCCTCGATCCGGGTTTGAAGACTGTCGGTTTCCGCGCTGTCCGACAATTCGTCGAGAATATCGAGTACGAGCGCCCGGGCATCGACCGTTCCCAGAATGGCGGGCGTTTCGCGTACCGCCACGGCATTCCCGCCGAAGGCTTCGATACCAAGCCCCAGATCCGCCAGACTATCCGCAACCTCCAGCAGCGTTTCCCTGTCGGAGGCGGAAAGCTCCACGATCTCGGGGATCAGCAGGGTCTGTGCCGCCACGCCCTTTTCGGCCATCTGACGTTTGAGCTTTTCATAGACCAGCCGTTCGTGCGCCGCATGTTGGTCGACGATGACCATGCCTTCGGCTGTCTGGGCGATGATGTAGTTTTCGTGCACCTGCCCCCGCGCTGCGCCCAATGGCTGCGCGGCCTCGGCTTCACGCTCTTCTTCGACGACCTCGGCGGGCATTTCGACCCGCCCCCAACTGCCCTGCACCTCTGCAAACCCGGGCGATTGCGCACTGGCGTGGTGAACAGGGAGCGCAACCGCAGACCCACCAAAGCCGCGCGCGCCCGATCGGTCCATCTGGTAGACCCGCGCCCCCGTCGGTTCGGGCCGCATCGCACCCAGCGTCGCATCGGCCATGGTGGACGACGCGCGGTGCCCGGCCCCGGCCAAGGCATGCCGCAGGCCCGAAACGATCAGACCGCGCGCAAGTCCCGGATCGCGAAAGCGCACTTCGGACTTCGCCGGATGCACGTTGACGTCGACCAAAGTGGGATCGCAATCGAGAAAAAGCACCGCAGCCGGGTGCCGGTCCCGGGACAGGAAATCCCGGTAGGCGCCGCGCAGCGCCCCCACCAACAGCTTGTCGCGCACCGGACGACCGTTGACAAAAAGATACTGCGCCACTGCGGAACCGCGGGAATAGGTCGGCAGGGCGGCATAGCCCGTCAGGTGCAGGCCTTCGCGCTCCGCGTCGATGGCGAGCGCGTTTTCCGCGAATTCGCGCCCGAGCACCCGCCCGAGGCGGCCGCCCAGCGCGTCGAAAAGCTCCCCCTGTTCCGCCTCTGCCCGAAACACTTCGCGGCCCGGCCCCTCGCCCGAAACATCGCGCAGCACGAAACGCACGAAGGGCTCCGCCATGGCCAGCCGTTTGACGACATCCCCGATGGCCTGCGCCTCGGCCCTGTCGGTGCGCAGAAACTTGAGCCGCGCGGGCGTGGCAAAGAACAGATCCCGCAGGGTGACCACGGTGCCGCGGCCAAGCGCTGCGGGGCGCGTAGCTGCCATCTCGCCCGCCCGGATCGAGATTTCGGCCGCTGGGGCATCAGCCGTCCGGCTGGTGATCTGCAGGCGCCCCACCGCGCCGAGCGATGGAAGCGCCTCACCCCGGAAGCCGAATGTGTGAATGTTCAGAAGGTCCGAGCCGTCGATCTTCGACGTGGCATGTCGGGACAAGGCCAGCGGCAAATCCTCCGGCGGGATGCCGCATCCGTCGTCCGTCACCCGGATCAAAGTCTTGCCTCCATCGGCATAATCGATGGTGATCCGCCGTGCCCCGGCATCGATCGCGTTTTCCACCAGTTCCTTCACGGCGGATGCCGGGCGCTCCACCACTTCGCCGGCGGCAATGCGGTTGATGGCGGAATCGTCCAACTGCCGTATGACAGGGCGAACAGCGTCTATATTGGGGTTTGCCTGAGACATACCGCTAGACCTAGCATGGAGGCTTGCGATTCTGCCAGCTTCGAAACCTCTCTCGGCGGGAGTTCTCTGGCGGAGTGCTTATGTGCCACGGGGCGGTTATCGCGCCATCAGAAGGCCAAGATTTGCAGGAGGCGCAGACGCGGTCAACCCAGGGCCTGAGATCTTTGGCTCACATCATGTCTTCCAGTCGCAGCCGTGCGATGCGTTCGACCTGACGGCAGGCGGTGGTGAATTCCGTTTCCGTGTCATGGCCGAGTCGTCCCTCGAAATGGCGCAGGATGCCCGCCTTGTCGTGATCCTTCACGGCGATGATGAAAGGAAACCCGTGTTCGAATACGTCATCCCTTCTGCAACTCCTGAAAGGCCCCCACCGAAAGGCGCAAACCATTCCCGGAAGGGGCGTGAAAAGAAAAACGGGCCACCTTCAAAAGATGACCCGCCGAATCGGTCGTTTCCGCGCAGTCGTATTCTTTGACCGCCATTTTTATCTGCGCGCGCCGACCCGCAAACCGCTCGTCGCTATGGATGATTTGCCTGCATCGCTGTTGTTGCCGTCCATATAGCCAGAAGGTGATTCGCAGGTCAAAACAAAAACGAATCGCCCCTCCGATAAAATTTTGAGACCCTTGGGCGGGTCACCCAAAAAAGCCCCGGCTCACGGCCCGGCATTGACCAAGGGAGGCCCCCACCTATCCTGAGTATGGATCAAAGGGGGGAGTGCCGAATGGCCGAGGGATATCTGACGACACATGTGCTGGACACGGCCCGCGGGCGACCGGCTGGCGGCATGAAGCTCACGCTCTACCGGTTGGACGGGACCAATCGCATGATGCTCGTTACCATGACGACGAACGCGGACGGCCGGACCGATGCGCCGCTCCTTGCGAAAGGGCAATGCGCTGCGGGAACCTATGAAATCGTGTTCGAAGCGGGTGCCTATCTCGATGGCGCCGGAACTCCGGCTGAAAATCCGCGCTTCGTCGATGAAATACCGATCCGTTTCGGCATTTCGGACCCCGGCTCGCATTACCATGTGCCGCTGCTTCTGTCGCCCTTCGGCTATTCAACCTACCGGGGCAGCTGATCCGCGCAGACGGTGCGGCCCCAAGCGCGCCGCGATGGCCAGGATGACGCCGGAGATCGTAGCGATCATTCCGGCGGCGGAAACCGAATCCCGCGCCCCGATCCAGAGCGGTCCGTACCCTGCAAGTACGTAGCCCAGCACGGCAGCCAAGGTCGCGAAGGCCACGGACCATGCGATCTGCCGCTCCAGCCGGTTGGTCATCATCCGTGCAGCCGCGGGCGGACAGATGAACATCGCGATGACGATGATGCTGCCTACCGCATCGAAGGCCGCCACCGCCGCGATCGAAGCGACGATCACCAGCCCTAGGCCCAGCGGCGCGGTCGCCACCCCCACCGTGCGCGCGAAACCCTCGTCAAAGGTGGAAATCTTGAGCGGGCGCCAGAAAACCGCGATGAAACCCGCGACAAAGAGCAGCGTCAGCGCCATACGGGGCAATTCGACCGGGACAGTCGCAAGCGCCTGCGCATCCCAGAGCGATGACCACCCCAAGGCATCGAGCCAGATGAGGCTTTCGAGGTTGCCGTAAAGGGCATGCTCCACATCGAGGTGGACATTGCTGGTATCCGAAAGCTCCAGCAGCAGCACGCCACCCGCGAACATGGCGGTGAAGATCACGCCCATCGCCGCCCCGGATTCGATCCTGCCAAGGCGGCGCACCGCCTCGATGGCGATGACGGCAACAACCGCGGCACCGGCCGCACCCAGCAGCATCGGCCAGGTGGTCGCGCGACCCGTCAACAGAAAGGCCACGACAATCCCCGGCAGCACCACGTGGCTGATCGCATCGCCGATCAGCGCCTGCCGCCGCAGGACGAGAAAGTTCCCTGGCAGGGCACAGGCCACTGCCACGAAGATCCCCGTCAGCATTGGGACGAGCGAGAGGGGAACGAATTCTTCGCCGTTCATGGCCGTACCCCCCCCTTTACGCCCAGTCGCGCATCCAACGCATCAAGCTGATCGGAGGTCAGCACGGATTCAATGGCCGTCAGCCCGTCGTAATGAAGCGCCGCCGCTTCATAGGCAGGATCATGGCGCACCAATTGCCAACGGTCCTCGTCCCGCAGGGCCTTGGCCGCGCGCAACTGCCCCTGACGGGTTGCCACGCCATCGGGACGGACCCAGCCTTCGGCCTGCAATAGGCGCAGGGTCAGACGTTCGAAAATCGGCTGCCCCTGAGCCAGCGCCAGCAACCCCTGCCGCAGGTGGACCTGCCGTTGGAACCGGCGATGTCGCAGAAGCGCCGAGACGACACCGCGGCCGGGCGCGAACAACAGCGACACAACGAAAAAGCCAAAGCCTACCAGAACGATGATCGGCCCCGTGGGCAGATCGGGCAAGGCGGCGGAAAGCGCCGCGCCCCCATAAGCAGCCAGACCGCCGAACAAGGCAGAGAGCATGAGGACATGATCGGTCCGCTCCGTCCAGAAACGGGCGGTCACGGGCGGAATGATCAACAAGGCCACGATCAGGATCAATCCCACGATCTTGAGCCCCACCACCGTCACGGCCAGCACGATCCCCATCATCGCCAGATCCGTGCGGGTCACATTCTGGCCGGTCGCGGTGGCATACTCCGGATCGAAGGAGGCCAGTGTCAGCGGTCTGCGCAGCACCAGTACCAGAACGAGGGTGAGAGCCGCCGAAATCGCGATGATGAATGCCTCGCTTCGCAACATTCCGGCGGTGGCCCCCAGCAGAAAGCTTTCCAGCCCCGCCTGACGGCCCGTGTTCATCGTCTGGATGATCGTCAGCAGCACGATACCGAAGCCAAAAAAGACCGAAAGCACCGACCCGATCGCCGCATCCTCTGCCAGCCGGGTGCGCGTGGAAAGCCAGGAAACTATAAGCAAACCAGCAGCGGCTGACAGGGCGGCCCCCGCCAGAAGCCCGGTCAGGCTGCGCCCGTCCCCGCCCAGCGCCACCATCACCATGAAGGCAAGCGCGACCCCCGGAAGGGTCGCATGGGAAATCGCATCGCTGACCAGAGCGCGCTTGCGCAGGAACAGGAATGTCCCCCCGACGCCGCCCGCCATGCCCAACAGGGTCGCGCCGATGGTCACCAGCGTCGCATTGTACCCCAGTTGCAGGCTCAGCGCGTCGAATATCATGGCAATCGCAGCGCATCCATCTGCGCATCCGCCAGCCGCCCGCCGTAGGCGGCCTGCAAAGTATCGGCGGTGAACGCCTCTTTCACAGGGCCCTCGGCGATCTTGCGATTGTTGATGAGGAACACATGGTCGAAATAATCGGTCACGGTGGACAGGTCGTGGTGCACGGCGACCACGGTACGCCCCATGTTGCGCAGCTGCTTCAGAACGGTGATGATCGCCTTCTCGGTCGCCGCGTCCACACCGGCAAAGGGTTCATCCAGCAGGTAGAGTTCGGCATCCTGCGCCAGCGCCCGGGCAAGGAACACCCGCTGTTGCTGCCCGCCAGAAAGCTGACCGATCTGGCGCTGGGCAAAATCCTCCATCCCGACGCGACGCAGGCAATCCTCGGCCTTGGCGCGGTGGCGTGCCTTCACGCGGCCCAAAAGACCGAGTTCGCCGTATAGCCCCATCAATACCACATCGATCACCCGGGTCGGGAAATCCCAATCGACGCTGGCCCGCTGGGGCACATAGGCGATCCGGTGCCTTTGCCGGGCGAGAGGCGCGCCATAAACACTCACCGTTCCGGCAAGGGGTTTCAGGATACCCAGAGAGGCCTTCAACAAGGTTGATTTGCCGGCACCGTTCGGCCCGATGATCGCGGTCATGGCGCCGGGTTTCACTGTCATGTCCACGGAGAATACCGCCGGTTTCTGCCCGTAGGACACGGTCAGCCCACGAATGGCCAGCGGACTGTCCGCGCCCGTGGTCCGGGTGACGGGCGAAACCCCGTCGCTGGTGGCGAGTTCGAGGTTCACGCCCGTTCCACCATGGTCAGCAGGCCCGACATGCCGCCATCGGGGACCTCCGCCCCAAGCGCCGAGGCGATGGTTGTCACGTTGTGATCGATCATGCCGATGTATGTGCCTTCGTAGGTATCGGGGGGGCCCATGGCATCACTGAACAGCGCGCCGCCGATGCGGACATCATGCCCCCTCGCCGCCGCGCCCTCGATCAGAGCACGCATGTTCCGGTCGGAAACCGATGTCTCGACGAAGACCGCACCGATGCGGCGGTCTACCAGCACATCGACAAGCTCCCCGATCCGGTTCAGCCCCGCCTCGCTTTCGGTCGAGATGCCCTGAATACCGATCACCTCGAACCCGAAGGCCCGCCCGAAATAGCTGAAGGCGTCATGGGCCGTGACCAGAACACGCTGATCCTGTTGCACATCCGCCAGGGTCTGGCGCGCATAGTCCGCCAGTTCGGCCAATTCGGCGCGATAGGCTTCGGCGTTCGCCCGAAACAGCGCCTCGTTCTCGGGCCGGGCGCGGACAAGCGCCTCCGCGACCTCGCTCACCACGTCCGCCCAGAGCGTCGGGTCCATCCAGACGTGCGGGTCGAAGCGGCCCTCGTAATCGGGATGGCTGACGAGAACATCGCGCGGCAACGCCTCTGCCACCGCCTCGACCGCGCGGCGGCGGGACAGGTCTTCGAAGAACCGCTCCATCTGCGCTTCGAGATAGAGCCCGTGCCACAATACCAGATCGGCGCGCGTCAGGGCGACGATATCGCTGCGGGTCTGCCGGTAGCCGTGGGGGTCCACCCCCGACCCCATCAACCCCCGCACAGTGACGGCATCGCCGCCGATCCGGCGGGCTGCATCTGCGATCATGCCTGTGGTCGCAACCACGTTGAGCGGTTCGGCGGCGCGCGACATGCGCGGGGCCGCGAGTGAGAGCGACATCGCGCCCAAGCCTGCGATGAAACTGCGGCGGGCCACGGGGCGAGCCTGCGAGAAGTACGGGAACTGGGTTTTGTATGTCATGCGGCGAATATGAGATCGATTCGCAACTAAGTCAATCAAGTTGCGAATGATTCTCAAAAATGGCAGGATACCCCTGCTGCATAGGCGCTTGCCAAGCAACCTGCTGCCATGCAACTTAACCGGTCTGACGGACCGGAGGCTCCCATCATGGCGACCGAACTCACCGAAACTGCGCCGCGCAGCGCTGCCACCCAGGATTCGCAGCTGCCGCAGCTGGCCGAACCCAGAAATCCCGGCATGGATCTGGATATGGACTGGGTCCGCGCGGTGCAGGCCAATACCTCGGCCATTGAACGGCGGGCAGCTACCCTGCCCGCGCGGCGTTCGGTCAAGAAGGCCCATCAGGCCGCGTGGCTGCTTCGCGCGGTGACCTGTATCGATCTGACGACCCTGTCTGGCGACGACACCGCCTGCCGGGTGGAGCGGCTTTGCGCCAAGGCAAAGCAACCGGTTGCACAGCATATTCTGGACGCGCTCGACATGCCCGCGATCACGACCGGCGCGGTCTGCGTTTACCACGAGATGATCGCCCCGGCCCGCGCGGCGCTCGAAGGCACGTCCATCCCCATCGCCGCGGTCAGCACGGGCTTTCCTGCAGGCCTTTCGCCGCTGGATCTGCGCATCGCCGAGATTGAGCGCAGCGTGGAGGCGGGCGCGGCGGAGATCGACATCGTGATCTCGCGGCGGCATGTCCTGTCGGGCAACTGGCAAGCGCTCTACGATGAAATGCGCGCCTTCCGCGCCGCCTGCGGCGAAGCGCATGTGAAGGCGATCCTTGCGACCGGCGAACTGGGCAGCCTGCGCAACGTGGCGCGCGCCAGCCTCGTCTGCATGATGGCGGGTGCGGATTTCATCAAGACATCGACCGGCAAGGAAAGCGTGAACGCGACCCTGCCCGTCAGCCTTACGATGATCCGCGCCATTCGCGACTATCATGCGCGCACGGGGGTTCGGGTGGGCTACAAGCCCGCGGGCGGAATTTCAAAGGCCAAGGACGCGATCACCTATCTGGCCCTGATGAAAGAGGAACTGGGCGACCGCTGGACGCGCCCCGACCTTTTCCGCTTTGGCGCATCTTCGCTCCTGAACGACATCGAGCGGCAGTTGGAGCATCATGTGAGCGGCAGATATTCGGCAGGCTACCGCCATGCCATCAGCTGATCCGCCCGGGACAGGTGTGGATTTGAGTATTTAAGAAAGGGTGAAGGGATGAAGGTGTCCGAAATCTTCGAAACGATGGACTATGGCCCCGCCCCGGAATCGGCGGCGGAGGCCTTGGCGTGGCTGGTCGACCAGGGGGGGCGGTTCGGGCATTTCATCGATGGTGCCTTCACCACGCCCGGGGCCGGTTTCGACAGCCGCAACCCTGCCACCGGCGAAGTGCTCGCCGGGCTGACGCAGGCCACGCAGGATGACGTGGATGCCGCCGTGAAGGCCGCGCGCAAGGCACAGCCCAAGTGGGAGAAACTGGGCGGGCACGGCCGCGCCCGCTATATCTATGCGCTGACGCGTCTGTTGCAGAAACACGCCCGACTTTTCGCCGTGCTGGAGACGCTGGATAACGGCAAACCCATTCGGGAATCCCGCGATATCGATATTCCGCTGGCGCAGCGCCATTTCTATTACCACGCGGGCATGGCTCAGCTGATGGAAAGCGAGTTGCCCGATGCCGAACCGCTTGGTGTCTGTGGCCAGATCATTCCGTGGAATTTCCCGCTGCTGATGCTGGCGTGGAAAATCGCGCCGGCGCTTGCGATGGGCAATACGGTCGTGCTGAAGCCTGCCGAATATACCTCGCTCACGGCGCTGCTGTTTGCCGATATCTGCCGGCAGGCCGGGCTGCCCAAGGGCGTGGTCAATATCGTGACCGGCGACGGTGCGGTGGGCGAGATGATCGTGACGTCGGACGTGGACAAGATCGCCTTTACCGGCTCCACCGCCGTGGGCCGCCGCATCCGGCAGATGACAGCAGGATCAGGCAAGGCGCTCAGCCTCGAGCTGGGGGGGAAATCCCCCTATATCGTGTTCGACGATGCGGATCTGGACAGCGCGGTCGAAGGGCTGGTCGATGCGATCTGGTTCAATCAGGGGCAGGTCTGCTGTGCGGGCTCGCGGTTGCTGGTGCATGAGCCCGTGGCCGACAGGTTCTACGACAAGCTGCGCGCGCGGATGGACCGGCTGCGCATGGGAAACCCGCTGGACAAGTCCATCGACGTGGGCACGCTGGTCGATCCGGCGCAGCATCGCCGGGTTTCCGAAATGGTCGCCGCCAGCGATGCGGGTGAGCGGCATGTCGCGAAGATCGACGTGCCGGAAAACGGATGTTTCTATCCGCCCACGCTGATCACCGGAATGAACCCCGCCGATCCCCTGATGCAGGAAGAGATCTTTGGCCCCGTCGTCGTGTCCTGCACCTTCCGCACCCCGGAAGAAGCGGTGCAGCTTGCCAACAACACGGCCTACGGCCTCGCCGCGACGGTCTGGTCGGAAAACGTGAACCTCGCGCTCGACATTGCGCCAAAGCTGGCGGCGGGGATCGTCTGGATCAACGGAACCAACCTGATGGACGCGGCTGCCGGATTTGGCGGGGTCCGTGAAAGCGGCTTTGGCCGCGAAGGCGGCTGGGAAGGGCTGTCAGGCTACACCCGCCCCCGTGGTAATGCGAAGAAACTGCCGACGGTCGAGGCATTCTCGGGTGACGGGGCGCCCTCCGACCCCATCGACCGTACCGCGAAGCTCTATATCGGGGGCAAGCAGGCGCGTCCCGACAGCGGCTATTCGGCCCCCGTCTGGGGCAAGGGCGGGGCATTGCTGGGCCATGTGAGCCAGGCCAACCGCAAGGATGTGCGCAACGCGGTCGAAGCGGCACATGCGGCAAAGGCATGGTCCCGAACCACGGGCCACTTGCGGGCGCAAATCCTCTATTACGTGGCCGAAAACCTATCGACCCGGGCCGAAGAATTCGCCGGGCGCCTCGACGCCATGGTAGGGGGTAAATCGGGCCGGGATGAGGTGGAGACGGCGATCCGCCGCCTCTTCACCTATGCCGCATGGGCGGACAAATACGACGGGCAGGTCCACGGCGTGCCGATCCGTGGTGTCGCGCTGGCCATGAAGGAACCCGTGGGCGTCATCGGGGCGCTTTGCCCTGCCGAGGCACCGTTGCTGGGCCTCGTCTCCTGCATGGCACCAGCCATCGCCATGGGCAACCGGGTGATCCTCTCGGCGAGCGACCCCTTCCCGCTTGCGGCCACAGATTTCATGCAGGTTCTCGAAACTTCGGACATTCCGGGCGGCGTGGTGAATATCCTCACCGGGCCGCAAGTGGATCTGGCGGAAACGCTCGCCGGTCACATGGATGTCGATGCTGTCTGGTCGTTTGGCGCGGCGGAACTGAGCGGTATCGTGGAGGCCGCCTCTGCCAGCAACATCAAACGGACATGGGTCAACAACGGCATGGCGCGGGACTGGAACGGACCAGCCGGTGAGGGCCGGGAATTTCTGCAGGCCGCGACCGAGGTCAAGAACGTCTGGGTGCCCTACGGGGAGTGAGCCGCCTGCGCGCGGCAGCCAATGGCACCGCGCGCAGCATTTTCAGCGAGAGGTGGTGTCTTCCAGCCCCTCGGGCTGGCCGACTACCACGAATTGCAGGCCTTCGGGCTGCAGCAGTTCACCGGCGACGCGCTTCACATCCTCAAGGGTAACGGCTTCGACCTTGTCATTGCGCGTCGCGATATAGTCGATCGGCAGACCGAGCAGTTGCATCCCGACGAGGATCGAAGCGATCTGGCCGTTACCTTCGAACCGGAGGGGGTAGGCCCCGGTAATATAGGTCTTGGCGTCCTTCAGTTCCGCTTCGGTGACGCCTTCCTCGGCCGCCTTGCGCCATTCCTCCCGGATCACCTCGATCGCCTCTGCGATGCGGTCATTGGCGGAGGAAACCGAGCCCATGACGGTCTCCGACAGGTCTTTCGCCACGAGGGACGAATAGACGCCATAGGTAAGGCCGCGCTTTTCGCGCACCTCGTTCATCAGCCGGCTTTCGAAGGACCCGCCGCCCAGGACCTGGTTGAGCACGAGGGCGGCGAAGAAATCGGGATCGTCCTGCCGGATGCCCGAATGGCCGAAGAGCGCGACCGACTGCGGGGTCGGAAAGTCGATGATCTTCACGCCCCCGGGGATGTCGAGTTCGGCGACCGGGGGCATGGGCGCGCCTTCCTCAGGCAGGCGTGACAGCAGTTCGTCGAGCAATTTACTCAGTTCTTCGGGGGTGATGTCCCCCACTGCGCCGACGGTGATGCGGTCCCGTGCGATCACGGCGTCATGCGCTTGCAGCAGATCCTCGCGGGTCAGGGCCGTCACGCTTTCCTGCGTGCCGTTCAGAGACGTCGCATAGGGATGGTCACCAAAGGCAAGCGCGTCAAAGGCCCGGCCCGCAATATCGTTGGGATCCTTCAGGTTGGACTGAATGTTGGACAGCACCTGTCCGCGCACCCGCTCGATCGCATCGGCATCGAACCGGGGTTCCTGCAGCGCGGCCTTGAGCAATTGAACGGTCTCGTCGCGGTTTTCCGTCAGGAACCGGGCCGAGACGGAAAGCGCATCGTCATCCACGCTGAACCCGAGGCTCGACGCCAGAGATTCCTGCGCCCGGGCAAAGGCGCGCGCATCCATGTCCGCCGCGCCCTCTTCCAGCAGAGAGGTCATCAGGTTGATCGCCCCCCGTTTTTCGGGCGCATCCAGAGAGGCCCCGCCACGAAACCGCAGTTCGAGCGCCACGAAGGGGATCGAATGGTCTTCCACCAGCCAGGCGGTGATGCCCCCCGGGCTGGTTACTTCCTGAATATCGACATCGGCCCGCAGCGGCAGGGCGGCAAAAAGGCTGAGAACCAGCGCATAGATCAGCTTCACGACGCGTCTCCTTCGTCTTTCATGAGCCAGCCGGTGACGGCGGCCTTGCGGTCGAGCACTTCGCGGGCGGCGGCCATGATGTCGTCCTCGGTTACGGCCTCAAGCACATCGGGCCATGATTGCACATCCTCGACCGTCAGCCCCGTCGTCAGCGCGCTGCCGTACCGCTGCGCGACCGATCCCGCGTCATCGCGTTCATAGATTTGCTGTGCGCGCACCTGCAGCTTGATCCGTTCGAGTTGGTCGGGGTCCACACCCTCTTCCATGAAAGAGGCAAGTGCTGCGTCCATCGCATCCTCGGCTTCCTGCAGGCTGACTCCTTCGGCGGGCACCACCACGAGGTTGAACGTTGTGTCGTCCAGCGCGGTGCCCCGGTAAAAGGCCGCGACGTAGGTGGCGACCTGCGTGTCGAACTGCAGCTTCTCCGCCAGATAGGAGGTCGTGCCGCCACCAAGAATTTCAGCGAGGATCGTCAGCGCGGCGGCTTTCTCCTGCGCGCCGGAATCCCGTTCGGGCGCAAGGTAGGAACGGCTGACATAGGGCTGCGCCACGCGGGGATCACTGTAGGTGAGGCGGCGTTCGGCGCGATGCGGGGGCTCTTCGGTGCGCAGGCGTTCGGGCAGTGCGGGGTTGGCGGGGATGGCACCGTAATATTTCTCCGCCAGCTGGCGCACCTCTTCGGCTTCGACATCGCCGGATACCACCAGAATGGCGTTGTTCGGCGAATAATATAGGTCGTAGAAACCGATCGCGTCCTCAAGGTCCAACTCCTCCATCTCGTGCATCCAGCCGATGACGGGCGTGCCGTACCGATGGTTGAGGTATTGCGCCGCGTTCAGCTGTTCGTTGAACAGTGCGCCGGGGCTGTTCTCGGTACGCTGGTTGCGCTCCTCGATGATCACGTCCCGCTCGGTCTCGATGTTTCCCGGCGTGATGCGAATGTTCTTCATCCGGTCGCTTTCCATCTGCATCATCAGTTCGAGACGGTCGGCAGCGACGCGCTGGAAATAGGCGGTGTAATCGTAGCTGGTAAAGGCGTTGTCCCGCCCGCCGTTGCGGGCCACCGTCGCCGAAAATTCCCCGGCCTCCATCTTGTCGGTCGCCTTGAAGAGAAGATGCTCAAGAAAGTGTGCGACCCCGGAAGACCCCTTCGGCTCATCCGCGGATCCGGCTTTGTACCAGACCATCTGCTGCACGACCGGGGCGCGGTGATCTTCGATCACGACGACCTCCATGCCGTTGTCGAGGGTGAAATGGCTGACGTTCTCGTCCGCGAGGGCCGAATGCGCGAAGATCGTGAAAGCAAGGGAAATCAGGGCCGCGGGTATCGGCAGGCGTCGCATGGCGTATCCTTCGAGAATGATCTGCTACTGCGCAACCTACGCCGGGGCGCGGAACGATCAAGGTACCTTACGCAATTGTAATCCGGCGGTAACGACCGACGGCGGCAGGGATCACTGCGCCGCAGGCGGTGCGGAAGGGGTACGGGCCCCGGCCCGGCGCCAGCGTGCCAATGCGCGATCGGCGTCCAACGCCTGCGCGCTGTAGGCTTGGTTGTAGCGATCGACCGGAACGATGCGGAACTGCGTGAAGCGCGCCTTGCGACGGCGGAAATCCGCATCTGCAGCTGCCAGCGTTTGCCTGATCGCCGGGGCAACCCCCATGCGGCCCGCATAGCGTACCAGCGCCCCATCGGCGGCAGGGACCGGCCCGCCTGCGGCTTCCGGCGTACCGCCGAAGGCCACGATGCCTTCCTGCAGGGCCGAACGATCCGTCAGGTTGGCCTGCCCCGGGGTCGGGACCGGCAGCGCGGTAAAGCTGTCCGGCACCTGCAGGGGTTTAACCGGAGAGATCATGAATTCGTCCGGTCCCGTGCCGGTAGACCGAATATCCCGCAGGCCCGTGTTCGAACAGGCGGCCAGCACCAGCGGACCGAGCAGCAGGAGGGCAAGACGACGCATCTGATAACTCCTAAATCTTAACCGATCCATAACGCAGGCCGGGCCGCGATGTCACTGGCCTTTTTGAGACGGCTTGCGCGGGCGGGCGCTCTTGCCGCCCTGATCCGCTTCCTTGGTGAAGAAGATCAGGCCGATCGCCCCGGCGAAAATGAACACATCGGCGATGTTATAAACGAAGGGATTGTCGATACCGCAGCAGGTGGTGTTGAGAAAATCCAGCACGTAGCCATAGATCAGCCGGTCAACCACGTTGGCCAGCGCCCCGCCCACGAGCAGCCCGGCGCTCATCTGCGCCCAGATGCCCTGTGGTCGCCGCATGATCCAGATGGTGACAGCCAGACAGATGACAATGGCCAGCGCGATGAGCGCCCATTGGCTCATGTCGCCGCCCAGACCGAAGTTGATGCCCCGGTTCTCCCCGTAGCGAAAGTTCACCAGCGGGGGGAAGACGTCGATGGCGCGCACCCGGGCGAGGTCCATGGCATGGATCACGACGTATTTGCTGAACTGGTCCACGAGAAAGGCGATGATGGCCGCCCAGAAGAAACCGCGCATGTCGAACCTCCTAATGTCTGAAGTGGCGCATGCCGGTAAAGACCATGGCGAGCCCGGCTTCGTCCGCGGCGGCGATCACCTCATCGTCGCGCATGGAACCGCCCGGCTGGATCAGCGCGGTGGCACCGGCTTCCGCCGCCGTTACCAGCCCGTCCGCGAAGGGGAAAAACGCATCCGACGCCACGACCGAACCGCGCGTCAGCGGGGTGTCGAGGCCCGTGGCCTCTGCCATGTCCTGTGCTTTGCGGGCGGCGATGCGGGTGCTGTCCACCCGGCTCATTTGTCCCGCGCCCACCCCTACGGTGGCTCCGTCCTTCACGTAGATGATGGCGTTCGACTTCACGTGTTTTGCCACGATCCACGCGAATAGCAGATCGTCGAGTTCCCGGTCCGAGGGGCTGCGCTTCGTCACCACCTTGAGATCCTCGCGATGGATACGCCCGATGTCCTTGTCCTGCACCAGCATACCGCCGCTGACCTGCCGATAGGTCGTCATCGGGGCATCGACCGGGGCGAGACCCTCGGTCGTCAGCAGACGCAGGTTCTTCTTTGCGGCAAAGATGTCCAACGCCTCCTGCGTGGCACCGGGCGCGATCACAACCTCGGTAAAGATCGAAGCGATCGCTTCTGCCGTGGGGCCGTCCAACGGCTGGTTCAGCGCGATGATCCCGCCAAAGGCACTGGTGCGGTCACAGTCGAACGCCCGTTCGTAGGCCTCCCGCAGGGTGGCACCGCGCGCAACGCCGCAGGGGTTGGCATGTTTGATGATCGCGCATGCCGGGCCTTCGGACGGATCGAATTCGCTCACCAGTTCAAAGGCCGCGTCGGTGTCGTTGATGTTGTTGTAGGACAGTTCCTTGCCCTGATGCTGCCGTGCCGTGGCGACGCCGGGACGGTCGCTGCCGTCGGTGTAGAAGGCCGCTGACTGATGCGGGTTCTCGCCATAGCGCAACGTCTGCCTGAGCGTGCCGGTAAAGCTCCGGCGGCGGGGCGTTTCCTTGGTCTGCTCCGACATCCAGCTGCTCACGGCGGTATCGTAGGCGGCGGTGCGGGCATAGGCCGTCTGTGCCAACCGCTGGCGCAGCGCATAGCCGGTCGCACCGTCGTTGGCCTTCATCTCTTCCAGCACCGCGGCGTAGTCTTCGACGTCCACAACGACATTGACGAAGCCATGGTTTTTCGCGGCGGAACGGATCATGGCAGGCCCGCCAATGTCGATGTTTTCGATCACTTCGGCATAGGGCGCGCCCTTGGCGACCGTTTCCTCGAACGGGTAGAGGTTCACCACCACGAGATCGATCGCCCCGATGCCATGGGTCTGCATGGCGGCCACGTGGTCTTCGTTGTCACGCAGGGCAAGCAGCCCGCCGTGCACCGCCGGATGCAGCGTCTTGACCCGGCCATCCATCATCTCCGGGAAGCCCGTCACGTCGGCCACATCGCGTACTTCGAGCCCGGCGTCGCGCAGCGCCTTCGCCGTGCCCCCGGTGGACAGCAGTTCCACCCCGTGCTCCGCCAATGCGCGGCCAAACTCCACGAGGCCGGTCTTGTCGGATACGGATAGCAGGGCGCGTTTTACGGCAACGAGATCGGGCATCGGGTATGTCTCCGGGTCAGTCTTCTTGCAGGTGAGGATCGTTCATGGACAGATCCCGCACGCCAATCGCAGTTTCCTGCGCCTTCGACAAGGACCAGCGGACCCGCTTCACCGTGGAAAGCGTCCTGCCCGACAGCACGATCTGCTGGGCGGCCCGGGGTTTCAGCCGCGTCGTTTCGAGATAGACGCCCGGTTCCAGTGACAGGCTTTGCTGACCGTCATGCCGGAAAATCCAGACCTCACCGCTCTTGAGCGCCATGGAGATCGCGTTCCCCCCCATGTCGAGCGTGGCGTCCACGTCAGGGTGCAGATGAAAGCGTATCTCGAACCGGATACCCGCCAGCCGCGTGGCATCGAGCGACTTGTCGAACCGCCGCTTTTCGGATTCCTTCAACGCCAGAAGCATGTCTTCACCCGCGACGGCACGCCCGTCGAGCGTAAGTTCGAGCGTGCGCGCGTGGGTCAGCCCATGCGTGGCCACGTAACCGTCATGTCCGCCCTGAAACCGCAGGCCGTCCCCCACGTGGTCGATTTCGACGGGCACATGGCTCGGGCCATCGATCAGCGCCTCGTGCCCGGTATCGGGATCGGGGTCTGCAAGCCGCGCGCTGGAATACCCCCCGAGCGAGAGCGCGGAATGGGACGGCGTCGCACGCCCCGCGCGCCGCCAGTCCAGTCCGAAGGATCCGCCCGACCCGCAATTCACGATCAGGGGGCGCCGCCCGGAGGTGAGTTCGAACGCCAGCGTGGAGGCATGGGCATTGCCGGAGGCGGCCCCTTTCGGGGGTGCCGCGGCATCCACGATGATGCTGGTCCGGCCTGCGGAAAGGCGCGCATATCCCATCGACAACCCGTCGGACCGGGCCGGCTTCACGCGGGAGGCAGCCAACGCGTGGTCAAGCCAGCCTTCTGCCCCGCGACCGCCGCCATGAAACCGCGCGAGCGATCCGTCCGAATGCCGCAAGCTGCGCAGGGTAGGCGTAATCCGGGCGATTGCCGCCAGATGCGCCTTCGGCACCCCGCGCCCTGCGTCGGCCAGCGCTGCCGCCGCCCAGGTGAGCAGGGTAAACACCGCCAGAAGCTCTTCGGGATTGCGGGTCGGCAATCCGCCGTTCTTGTCGATCTGCACCGTACATTCTCGCGCCAGCGCGCGAATGGCAGGTTCGGCGAGGTCTTCCTGCCCTTCCAACGTCAGCCCGGCGTATATCAACCCGGTAAGCGCCTCGAACCGGGGCAGGCCGGGGGCCGCGCCGTGCCAGCGCCGGGCAAGGAATTGCGTCTGCTGAACGAGCGACCGATAGAACGCCCTGCTTTCTTCCTTTTCCTGTCCGCGCAGCACGAAAATCGCGTGGTTGATCCAGCGGATCAGCCGCCGGCCCGTCAGATCAGGCGTCCAGCCCGGGCCACGGCCCCGACCATAGGTGTCGATCCACGCCCAGAGCCATTTCTGCGCGGTCGCCCGCGCCGTGGTGTCACCCACAGCCGCCAGATCGTCGAGCCAGGCGAAACCATGCAATTCCGCAGAAAAGGCCGCATCGGGCGGTTTGACCTGCCACGGCGTGCCCTCTGTGCCTTCAACCAGCGTACCGGCAAAAAGGTAGTTCCCCGCCATCAATTGCCGCCCGCGGGCAAAGGATCCGATCGTCCTCGGTTCAGGGGAGGAGACAAAGCCCGTGACTTCGGCCCGGGTGCGCGTGGCGCGCCACGCGTGCCAGCGGTTCAGAAATCGTGCCTTGCGCGCCTTCAGGCGGGTGGTATTGAACATGATCGCTGCCCTCGGAACGCTCTTCGGCGCTTCATGGCAGCATAGCCCCGCCGCCGGGGCAAGTCACCGCAATAAACCCAAAGGCGGGATTATGCGCGGGATCGGCCCGTATGACCGGAAAGAAACGCCCATGATCGCCAGCATGATGATGTATCTGCGACCCGAGACGGAAGCGGCCTATGCGCGGTACTGGGCGCTGATCCGGGCGGGCCTGTCGCAGCGGGGGATTGACGCGCCGGAAAACCTGTCGAACGATCTGCCGCCTTTCGTTGTCTGGCGGGACCCGGGGCTCGTGCTCAGCCAGACCTGCGGCATGCCCTACCGGATGCTGCTGAAAAACGACGTCACGCTCGTCGGAACACCGGATTTCGGGGTCGAAGGCTGCCCGCCCGGTTATTACCGCAGCGTTCTAATCGTGCGACAGGACGACCCGCGCGGAAGCCTCACCGACTATTCTGAGGCCCGTTTCGCCTATAATGAAACCGGGTCGCAATCAGGCTACGCCGCCCCTTACGCGCATTGCCTGCCCTCAGGCTTCTGGTTCGAGAACCGGGTCCAAAGCCGCGGCCACCGACTGTCTGCCCGAATGGTCGCGGAGGGGGAGGCCGACATCGCATCGCTCGACGCGGTCACATGGCGCGACATCGAGCGTTACGACGATTTCGCAAAGAATCTGCGCGTACTGGACCTGACCGAGCCGACGCCCGGACTGCCCTATATCGCGGGCCCGGATGCGGATGGCGAGGCGATATTCGCGGCTGTCTCCGACGCTATTGCCGGCCTATCCCCGACGGACAGGCAAGTCCTCGGTCTGCGAGATCTGGTGCGGATCCCGGCGCGGGATTACCTTTCCGTCACGTCGCCGCCCCCGGGGGCCTGAGCGGTCACGCACGCTTGTGCAGACAAGCGATATAGAAACCATCCATCCCGCCGATGTCCGCCCAGTAATCAGGGCGCAGCCGCAGGCCGCCCTCCGCCGTGATCCATTCGGGCGATACCCCCGGCAGGTCCAGCGCGCTGCGGTCTACCACCATATCGGGGTGGCGTTCGAGTGCCTCGTCCACCTGCACCTCACCTTCGTCCGGCAGCAGGGAGCAGGTGCAGAACACGAGGCGTCCGCCGGGTTTTACCAGCGACCACGCGTGATCCAGCAACTCCCCCTGCAGGGCGATCAACTCCCCGAACTCGGAACCATCCTTGGCGTGGGGCAGATCCGGGTGGCGGCGTATGGTGCCCGTCGCGGAGCAGGGAGCATCGAGCAGAACCGCATCGTAGCTCCCGCCGATCTGGCGCGCATCGGCGGTTTTCACTTTCGCAGGCAGGTGCACCCGGGCAAGATTTTCCTTCAAACGGGCCACGCGAGGGGCGGAAGCGTCCACCGCGGTGACCTGCGCGCCTGCCGCAGCAAGCTGCATCGTCTTCCCGCCGGGCGCTGCACAGAGGTCCAGCACGTCCTCACCCTTGCGGGGGGCCAGTACCTGAACCGGCAGGGCGGCGGCCGCGTCCTGAATCCACCAGTCTCCGGTGGCGAAACCCGGCATGGCAGAAACTTGCCCCGCCTCGGGCATACGCAGCGTCCCGGTCGGCAGCAGTTGCGCCCCCAAGGTCGTGGATATCGCCGCCGCCTCGCCCCGTGGGGTGATATCCAAAGGTGCGCCCGCGAAATGCGCCGCTTCCATTGCCTGCATTGCCTGCGCGCCCCATGCATCCACCAGTGGACCACGCAGCCATTTGGGCAGACGTGGCGGGCGCAGTGCGGTCCAAGCCTCCGGCCCGGCCGCGGCGACCTTGCGCAGGACGGCGTTGGTCAACCCTTTGAGGTGCCCGTAGCGGCGATGTGCCGAAACGATGCTGACCATCGCATTCACGACTCCATGGGCCGCTCCGCCCTGACAAAGTTCCACGGTGCCCAGCCGCAGCGCGTTGCGCACCGTGAGGGGGGGATATTTCGACAGATGCTGCTGGAGCAGCCTATCGGCCCGCTCCAACCCGCGCAGGGTATCGTTCGCCAGCCGCTGGGCGCGGGCGCGGTCCTCCGGCGGGAGGCGGTCCAACGCGCCCCCGGCGAGCAGTTCCGACATCAGGCGGCCTTCGCCCAACACCTGATCGAGCAGATATACGGCGGCCTTGCGCGCCGGGAGTCCGGTATCTGACATGGATCGCCTTCTTTCTGTCGGGGCGCCGGTTCGGCGGGTTGTCTGGCTCAGGCGGCGACGTATATCAATCCCGTAACCAGTGCAAAAGGACCGTCATGCCAGACCCTCGCCCCGCACCGCAGCCCAACCCGGACCTGCCGCCCAACCCAAAACCGGCACCGAAGCCCATCCCGGATACGCCCAACGGGCCAAATCCGGCACCCTCGCCGGATCTGCCCGCGAATCCGCAGCCCAGCCCGAAACCGATTCCGCAGGGAAAGTCGGCGCTGCCGCCCGAAGCGCAACGCGCCCTTGCGGAAGCCGAGGCGCGCCGGGCTGCGGCCCGCCCGCTTGACCTGCCGCCTGAACTGGGCGGTCGGGACGGGCCTGAACCCATCCGTTACGGGGATTGGGAGAAAAAAGGTATCGCTGTCGATTTCTGACAGCACCCCGCGCGGGCGTTCGCTGATCTAGCGCAGCCGGAAATCGGCGGAATCGCCCTTGCCCTGGTCGGAGGTGAACCGCAGGCTCTGCCCGTCGAAGCGGACTTCCTGACAGTTATAGCCATAGTCTTCACCACCCCAGAAGAGCGTTCGGCAGAAATATCCGTCCTTCCATTGCCAGTCGCCCGACACTTTCCATGCAGCGCCGGTTCCGGCGATCTGGCCTGTCGGCAGCACCCGCAACTTCACGAATGGACGGGTGAGGGTCTTGTCTTTCACGACCTGCAGGAAAGCGGCTTCGTCATCGATTTTCGCGAATTCCGCCCATGCCGGGGCCGACAGCGCGATCAGGGCGCTCAAGGTCAGGGACAAAACTTTCATCTTTCGAATCCTCGAAACTGCGAAATACTGGTAGATACACGGGCCAAACCCCGCCCGGGTTTCACCTTTTCGAGACAGATAAAGATCACAAAGTTTTCGCAGGTCCCCTCAATCCTTCAGGCCCAGTACATCCAGCATGTCGTATTGGCCGGGTTTGCGCCCCTGCCCCCAGAGTGCCGCCTTGATCGCGCCGCGCGCGAAAACGGCCCTGTCGGAGGCGACGTGGCGCAGAATGATCCGCTCGCCCTCGGCAGCGAAAAGCACATCATGCTCGCCCACGATATCGCCGCCGCGAATGGCGGTGAAACCGATATCGCCCCGGCGTCGCGGGCCGGTCATACCGTCGCGCCCCCTGTCGGAGACCTCGGATAGCGACACCCCCCGCCCGTCGGCGGCGGCCTCGCCCAGCATCAAGGCGGTCCCCGATGGTGCATCCACCTTCTGATTGTGGTGCGATTCGATGATTTCGATGTCAAAATCCGAATCCAGCGCCGCTGCGACCTTCTTCGTAAGCTGGGTGAGCAGATTGACCCCGAGCGACATGTTGCCCGCCCGTACGATCACCGCATGCCGCGCGGCGGGTTCAAGCGCCGCGATCTGTTCATCCGTCATGCCGGTGGTGCCGATGACATGGACCGCCCGCGCCTGCGCCGCGATGGCCGCGAATTCCAAAGTGGCCGCCGGGGCGGTGAAATCGATGACAGCCTGCGCCGGGGCGATCGCCTCCAACGGATCGTCGGTCACCGTCACCCCCAGTGGGGCGCGGCCCATCGCTTCGCCCACGTCCCGACCGATCCAGTCATGGCCGGGGCGTTCCACGGCACCGACGAGCTTCAACCGATCGCCGTTTGCGACCTGTTCGATCAGCATCCGCCCCATGCGCCCGGAGGCGCCCGTGATGGTCACGCCTGGTGTCTCGATCATCTGCCTGCTCCTTCTGTGCCTACCGCAGGTTTAGACCGCCGCGCGCGGCTTGGCAAAGCCCGGAGGACAACCTAGATGTGTGCCATGGCAAAGAACAAGTTCCACGACGGCCCCGGCCCTTCCCAGCGGCAGCTTCGGGTAGGCGAAACCATCCGGCGGGCCCTTTCCGAAGTACTGGCGCGCGGCGACGTGCATGACCCTGATCTGAACAGGATGTCGATCACCGTGGGTGAGGTACGCGCCTCCCCCGATTTGAAGATCGCGACAGCCTATGTGCTGCCTCTTGGCGGCGAAGGCCAGGAAGAGGTGCTGAAACTTCTCGCCCGCAACAAGGGCGAATTGCGCCGCATGGTTTCAAAGAAACTGACGCTGAAGTTCGCCCCGGACCTGCGCTTCCAGCTCGACAAGACCTTTGACCAGATGGACGAAACGCGGCGGATGCTGTCACAGGAGACCGTGCGCCGCGATGCGGCAGCCCCGGATGAACCCGCCGAGGATGATGCCGCCGATACCGCCTTCGGCGGGACGGGGGGTTCGTGATCCGCTGGTTCTGGGCCGCGGCGCTGGCGTCGTTGTTCGGTGCGGGGGCGACAAGCGCCTCTGCCGGCTCCTGTCGGCAGGAAAGCTATGAAGGTAACCGCTATACGGTTTGCGAGGTCGACCCTGCGCGCGAGGAAATGCGCCTGTTCTTGAACGATGCGCAGGGGCAGACCTACGGCTATTTCCGCAACGTGGACTCGGCGCTGCGGCAGAAGGGCAAATCGCTTGGATTCGCCATGAATGCGGGCATGTATCACGAAGATCGCGCGCCCGTCGGCTATTACGTCGAAGACGGCAATCTGGTGAAGGATGTCGTTTCCGCCGCCGGGCCGGGCAACTTCGGGCTGCTGCCGAACGGCATATTCTGCATCCGCGAAGGCCGCGCCGACGTGATGGAGACCAAGGCGTTCCTGCGCAGCAAACCCGATTGCGTCCATGCCACGCAATCGGGGCCGATGCTCGTCATTGACGGGGCGCTG
>NZ_LWEX01000091.1 GCF_001634885.1 Sulfitobacter sp. HI0040
CGGCCATGAAGCGCACGGGCTTTTCCGCAAGGACCGCCGCCGCGACAGAGGCCTGCGCGTCGACCGGCGGGGTGCTGATGCCACCGATCATGGGGGCCACGGCCTTCATCATGGCCTCGTTCCTGTCGCGCCCCTATGTGGAGATCGCACTGGCCGCCGCCATTCCCAGCATTCTCTATTACTGGAGCCTTTTCGCCCAGATCGACGCCTATTCCGCCAAGCGCGGCCTGCGCGGTCTGCCGAAGCCCGATCTGCCACGCCTGAAAGAGGTGATGGCCGAGGGCTGGCCCTACATCTTCGTCTTCGCGCTGTTGCTCTACATGATGATCGCGCTCCGGCAGGAAAGCTCTGCCCCCTTCTATTCGGTGGCCCTGCTGCTGGTGGTCAACCAGTTCCGCGCGCGGTTTCGCCTGAACATGCAGCGGCTGGGCAACATGATCGTGGGCGTCGGCATGGGGCTGGCGGAACTCACGGCGATCCTGCTGGGTGTGGGGCTTATCGTGGGCTCGTTCTCTGCCACGGGGCTGGCGGGCACGCTGGTGAACGAGCTGGTTTTCATGGCGGGCGACAGCCAGTTGGTGCTGCTGGCGATGGGCGCGCTGACGGCCTTCATCTTCGGGATGGGGATGACGGTTACCGCCTGCTACATCTTCCTTGCCGTCGTGCTGGCCCCGGCCCTTGAGGCGGGCGGGCTCAATCAGCTCGCCGTCCATCTCTTCATTCTCTACTGGGGGATGGTCAGCTATATCACTCCCCCGGTCTCGCTCGGGGCCTTCGCGGCCTCGACGATGTCCGGCTCCAACCCGATCTCCACCGGGTTCGAGGCGATGAAGCTGGGCGGGGTCATCTACATCGCGCCCTTCCTCTTCGTGCTGAATCCCGCCCTGATCGGGCAGGCACCCCTTTGGGAGGTGACGGTAGCACTCGGCGGTGCGCTGATCGGCGTGGCGCTGATCTCCTCCGCGCTGCAGGGCTACATCAGCCTGGTCGGGCCGCTGAACGGGACAGTGGGGTATCCGCTACGGGTCCTGCTGTTCCTTGGCGGGCTGATGATCGCCAAGCCGCAGACAGAACTTCTCAGCATCGGGTACGGTGCCTCCTTCCTGATCGGAGCGGCGCTTTGCGCGCTGCCTATTCTTGCCGCGCGGCGTGCCCGTGCCACCGTAGCCGAGGCAACCTAGCCGATGATAGAGATCAATCCGCCCGCGCCCGCCGTGCCGCCCCAGGAAACCGTAGTCGCGCGCATCCGCGCCAATGCCGCCGCGCATCCCAACAGGCTGGCGCTGGTCTGCGGAGACACCCGGCTGACATGGGGCGCCTTCGACCGGCGCATCAACCGCGTCGCGAATGCGCTGATCGGGATGGGGGTCAGCAAGGGCGATACCGTCGCGGTCCTTTCGGCGAATTCCGCCGCCTATGCGGAGATTTTCATGGGCGTGCTGCGCGCCGGGGGCTGTGTCACGCCGCTGTCCTCGATGGCCTCTTCCGAAGCGTTGGAGAAGATGCTGCGCGACTGCGGGGCGCGGGTCATCTTCGTGGCGGCCCAGTATCTGAGCCTGATCGAAGGCTTCATCCGTGATCTGCCCCTCACTTGCGTTGCCCTCGATTTCGAGCTCGAGGGTTTCGACACCTACGAGGATCTGCTGGCGCCCGCCCAAGAGGACGATCCGATGGTGCCCATCGCCATGTCGGACCCCTTCAACCTGATCTATTCGTCCGGTACGACCGGAACGCCGAAGGGCATCCTTCACAACCACTGGATGCGCGCCGCGCAGATGGACCGCGTCGCCCCCAATGGGTATGACGACGACGCCCGCACGCTGATCTCCACGCCGCTCTATTCCAACACGACGATCGTGGCCTTCATCCCCACGCTCTTTGGCGGATCGACGGTGCACCTGATGCCGAAGTTCGACGCCCGGGCCTATCTCGAAATCGCCGAAGCCGAGCGGATCACCCACACGATGCTGGTCCCGGTTCAGTACAAGCGGATCATGGAGTTGCCTGATTTCGATACATTCGATCTATCCGCGATGCGCATGAAATTCTCGACCTCCGCACCGCTGCGCGCGGATGTGAAGGCCGATGTGCTGGCACGGTTTCCCGGCAAGCTGATCGAATATTACGGCCTGACCGAAGGCGGCGGCGTATCTGTCCTGATTGCCGACGAACACCCGACCAAGCTGCATACCGTGGGCCAGCCGGCACCCGGAAACGAAATCCGCCTGATCGACAGCGAAGGCCACGAAGTGCCCCAAGGCGCAGTGGGTGAGATCGTGGGCCGCGGGCCAACGATGATGGCGGGCTATTACGGCCGGGACGATCTGACGGCAGACTATATCTGGCGGGACGCGGCGGGCCGTGTCTTTTTCCGCTCCGGCGACATGGGCAGCTTTGACGCGGACGGCTTTCTGGTGCTGTCGGATCGCAAGAAGGACATGATCATTTCCGGCGGGCTGAACATCTATGCCAACGATCTGGAGCTTGTGCTGCTGGACGATCCGGACGTCACCGATGCCGCCGTGATCGGCATCCCGTCGGAGGCTTGGGGAGAGACGCCGCTCGGCCTCGTGGTGCTGAGGGCCGAAGCCACGCGCAGCGCCGATGAGATCCTGGACCACGCCAATGCCCGTCTCGGTAAGAGCCACAGACTGAGCGCGGTGGAGATCCGCGACAGCCTGCCGCGCAGCACCATCGGCAAGATCCTCAAGAAAGACCTGCGCCTGCCCTATTGGACCGCAGAAAAGGAGAGCGCATGACCGAGCCGATGAACGGTGCCGAAAGCCTTGTGAAAACCCTGCTCGACAGCGGGGTGGAGGTCTGTTTCACCAATCCCGGCACCTCGGAGATGCATTTCGTCGCGGCGCTGGATCACGTGCCAAACAAAAGGCCCAAGCGATCACGCAGGAAAAGGGCTGGGAACATCACGCGCTGCGCGCAGATTGGATGAGCTCTGCCCAGGGCAAAGCTGTTAAAGGGACTCCGCCCCATACGCTCGTGCTGCCTTCGTGGCATATTGCAATAAGCAAAAAACTGGCGTTCAGCAGACCCAGCCGTCATGATCGGGCGCGGACTATCAAACAAGAACAGCAGCCGGGGGGCGGGCATCGGCGCGCTAGTGTGATGGAGCGGACATACGAAGCCGACAAGCGATGAACATGTCTTGTATCGCCTGTTAAAAACTTTCCATCTGACCACCGCAAGTGCTAGCAAATAGATGACGAACTCTGAAAGAGCTTGGCAATGTGGAAATCGTGGATGCAAAAAGGACCACCACACGCGACCAATCCACGAAAAAGAGCCGACACCGCCTAAATATCAGAAGAGAATTTGTTTTGATAAAAGGAAATTTTTCTCAAGCTGAGACGGCACCCTTAGCAGGGGCAAAGATTGCAAATATCACTTTGCTGGCACCGATCAGCATCATTGTACCTACCTTTAAGGAGCGGGAAAACATTCCAAGTCTCATAGACAGAGTATCTTCTCTTCGAAAGAATTTCGGCGCCGAAATCGAACTCATATTCATGGATGACAAGAGTGGGGACGGAAGTGTCGAAGCCGTAGCAGCGTCGGGAGCCGAATGGGCCAGTATCATCGAACGTGAGGGAGAACGCGGGCTAAGCCCGGCCGTTATCGAAGGCTTCGAGCGCGCGCGTAATCCAATCCTGGTTTGCATGGACTGTGATCTTAGCCATCCACCGGAAGCCATTCCCCAGATGATACTAGCCCTCGCAAGCGGGCAGGAACTCGTGTTGGGATCGCGCTATGTTAAGGGCGGCAGCACGGACGACGACTGGGGGTTCTTCCGCTGGCTTAACAGCAGGATCGCCACACTGCTTGCGGCCCCTCTAACGTCGGCCCGCGATCCGATGTCAGGCTTCTTCGCAATGAGAAGATCCGATTTTGAGTGTGCCCAAGACCTTAATCCTATCGGATACAAGGTGGCCCTCGAGCTAATCGTAAAATGTGGTGTGGATTCCGTCGGAGAGATCCCCATCCATTTCCAGGATCGTGTAAACGGCGAAAGCAAGCTCACGCTGAGAGAGCAACTTAATTATCTCAAGCACATCCGTCGACTCTACCTCTATCGTTTCGCGAACGCGATGTATTTTATACAATTCATTATCGTTGGCGCTTCCGGGGTTGTTGTAAACCTCACGCTTCTGAGCCTGCTTCTTGCTATGGGCGCGTCAGACGCAGTTTCGCTGGCCGGGGGGATCGCGTTGAGCGTAATCACAAATTTCCTGCTCAATCGTCGCTTCACTTTCAGCTATGCACGGGATCGCAATCCGTGGAAGCAGTTCGCCGGCTTCATCACCTCCTCTTGCCTCGGTATGGCCGTTAACTACACAGTTGCGCTCTGGCTTTCGATCTCGATCTTCACAGATCATCAAAATGCCATATATCTCGCCGCACTCTGCGGAATTGCTGCAGGGATGACTTTTAACTTTCTCGGAAATCGTTTCGTTGTATTCCGAAAGGAACGCATTCGGGACAAAAGGTAAGCGATGAGTACGATCATCCGCCCCGCATTGCTGGCGCTCGCAACATGCGCTCTTTTCGTCGCCATGGCCGGGCTCTTCGCGCTCAGGCAATCAATCTGGATCGACGAAACGACACAGCTATCAGGTCTGGCCCTAGACTTCCGCACGCAGCTGGCTTGGCTGGCTGGAAGTTCCGACGTGAATTTGGGAGTGCCGCCCGACCGAATGCCGCCGCTCAGCTACTGGCTCGGCGGGCTCTGGACAGAGGTCTTCGGTCTTACAGAGGGGAGCATGCGCTGGTTCGGGATCGTTACAGTGCTCGTGGGTGCGCCCGCTCTTTACCTGGCTGGCCGGCGCGCGGCAGGACCTTGGGGCGGTGTTTTCTGTCTAACCTTCGTATTACTGTCCCCCGGAATCTTGGTCCAAGCTGTCGAGATTCGCGCCTACCCACTATTTCTGACTTTCTCTGCTTGGGGCTACTGGTGCTTTGCCGAACTAGTTTTGGCTGGCGAGAAGCGGGGGCACGGCACAAGATGGCTGCTTATCCTACTTGCGGTATTTGTCTTAGCGGCGAGCTACACGCATTACTATGGATTAGTTTTTGGGTTCTGCCTGCTCTGTGCACTAATTGCCGACCGCGTCTTCCGTGGCCTGCCAGTCGCGCCCGTACTCGTCGCTGCAAGTGGCACGGTTGTGATATCAGTCGGTCTCGTTCCTTTTTTACTGAGCGCAGCCGCCATGACCGCAAGCGCTGCATCGGGATCAGCAGATATCATCCCATCCGCGTCATCGCTGACTGAAACGCTCGTCGGCTTGGCACGGCTAAGCCTGCGTTCCTTTCTCCACGGCAGCCATCTCGTCTATCCAACAATCGCGATTGTGGCCGTGCTCGGCGTGGTCTCCCTAGCGGGTCTAGCGCTCGTAGGAAGGTCTATGGCAGCGCGTAGCACTATGCTATTGATGCCCGTCTTGGTGGGGCTCGTATTGCTTGCCATTGCGAACCTTATGAATCCAGGGTTTTCGGTTCTGGCACCGCATTACAATTTGTGGATGATCCCGCCGGTTGCGGTTTTCTTCGCGAGAGCTTTCGTGCAAGGAGCGGGAAAGCGGTTGCGGATTATCCTTCAACGGGCTGGCGCTTCAGCGATCATTCTCGCTCATCTCTCGGCAAGCGTAGTCCTCCTTTCCAACGCCCGCTACTTCACACATGGACCAGGGGAATGGGTTGCCAGCATGATCTCCGATCCGAACCGGACGCTTGTCCTACATGACAGCACAGGGCCATGGGCGCAGGCATACTTCCCCTTGTATGCGCTGACCGAAGGGGAAGCCGCCCAGATTCTCCTTGTCGCCAACGAAGAGCCAGTTTGGCTGACCGCAACCGGGCGCAAGTCACTCAGCTCGGATATCAATTCCTTGCTGGCTGAGTTCGATACCGTGCTTTACGTCTCCATCCGCGATCGCAACACGCAGTTTCTGGGTCGCCGGATTCGAAACGGGGAGACCTGCGGAGGCAGCCACGCGATTCCACTGCCAGACATCTCCGATCGCTTTATGGAACCAAAATTTTACTGCGCCTACGCTTCGGCTACGTTGATGCGCGTAGCGCCAATACATGACTGACATGCCCTACCCTATCGACGCGGCGCTCAAGGTTCTGGCCGGGTTCAAACGGATCGTGCTGGTTGGTGCCCGCGCACCCATCGGCTTTTTTGCCTATCCCGGCAAGCCTGCGCGACTGACCCGCGAGGATGCCGAGATCATTTCGCTCGCCCCCGCGGGCACGGATCTGGCCGGTGCCCTCGATG
>NZ_LWEX01000092.1 GCF_001634885.1 Sulfitobacter sp. HI0040
GGCGAGGTAGAGCCAACCCTCTGCCGTCCAGATATAGGAGATGTCCGCTCCCCACTTCCTGTCCGGGCCATCCGCCGTGAAGTCCTGCGCCACCAGATTGGGCGCGACAGGCCAAGCATGTTCGCTGTCCGTCGTGCGCTTGAAGCGCCGCTTCTGACGCGCGATCAACTGGTTCTCGCGCATGAGACGCGCTGTGCGATGCCGCCCGATCTCGTGCCCTTCGTCGACGAGGTCGCGGTGCATCCAGGGGCTGCCGTAGGTGCCATTCGACAGCGCGAAGGCCGTTCGGATATGGGCCAGATAGACCATGTCCTGCTGCTGACGACGACAGGCGGGACGCTCCTGCCAGGCGAAGAACCCGCTCTGGCTAACGCCGAGGACACCGCACATCCGGCTGATCGGGAAGCTGGCCTTCTCCGCTTCGATGAAGCCGAAGGTCATCGACTTCCCTCTTTCGCGAAGAAGGCCGCGGCTTTTTTTAGAATGTCGCGCTCCTGCTTCAGGACCGCATTCTCTCGCCGCAGCCGCTTCAGTTCAGCATGCAGATCGATGGGGGTCTCACTCGGCTCAATGGCGTCGCGCTCCTGGCTCAGCCACCGCGTCAGCGTCGATAACCCGATACGCAAATCTTCCGCGATCTCCCGCCGCGTCCTGCCGCTCGTCAATGCCAGCCGAACTGCTTCACGCCGAAACTCCGGCGTCGGCCTGTTTCCGTTTTCCATAGAACACCTCCTGGTTCCTCAGTTGGTGCTCTCCACTTTTGAAGGGCAAGTCCAAACCCGTTGCGATAGGCGGAGGAGGAGGGCATGTCCTGCGTCTGGTCGATCAGCACCCCAGAGAGCTGGCCGGCGTCGGCGTAAAGCCGTTTCAGGTGATCCAGCAGCTCCTCATCCGACAGGCGCGCGGACCGCGCTGTGATGATTTCCTGCGCAGTCAGGAAAAAATCGAGCGGCACGATCCCCTCAAAGGCGCCTTCTTTGCGCACCCACATTTCGGGCGGGTTGTCCACGTGCAGCTTCTTCAGCTTGAAGGAGGAGCGGTTGTAGACGTTGTTGCCGATATACTTCTCATTAGTCAGAACCGTGCGCACGGTGCCAGACGTCCAGGGTCGATCCAGATCCGTGGTCACGCCTTCTTCGTTCAGGCGGTCGGCGATCTCGCGGAAGGACAAGTCCTCCTCGATCAGCCAGCGATACATCTTGTTGACCCAGGCCACTTCCTCGTCGGGCCCGGGCATCAGGATGACACGGTCGGTCTGCAGTGACTTGTGCTCACCGCGTTTCAGCTCGCCCTTGATCTCGCCGCACTCGTTCACAAGCACGCGGCGCAGCCCGAAGCCTGCAGCGCCGCCCTGACGAAACCCCAACTCGATCAGGCGGCACTGGCCGGCGAAAACCTTGACCGAGAGCTCCCGGCTGTATTCCCCTGCCATGGCCCGTTTGACGCCTTTGACGATGGTCGAGACGGGCGAGCCATCATTTTCGAACTGCTCGGCGCAATAGGCGACGTTAATGCCGGCCCGCTTGCAGATGTATTCGTAATAAGCGCTTTCATCGGCATCCTGGAACCGGCCCCAACGGCTGACGTCATAGACCAGGATCACGTTGAAGTCGGCGGCACCGGATTCCACATCCGCGATCAGCTGCTGAAGCGCCGTGCGCCCACCGATGGAAAGGCCACTTTTGCCGTCATCGGCGTAGGTCTTGATGATTTCGATGCCGCGCTTTTCGGCGTATTCGCGGATCTTGTCGGACTGGTTGTGGGTCGAATACTGCTGGTGCTCGGTCGACATGCGCACATATTGCGCCGCCCGAAACTCGGTAATTTCGCCACTCCCGTCCAACTCAGCCTCCGATCCGTGTTCAAGTCGGTCGGACGTTTGCTTGGGTGGCGATCTGTATCAAGTTGATAGTGCTGGATTATTCCATTATATCAATGAGCTGCTCGAGTATCGGCCCGTCATCTTTATCAATACGTCATATCACTTACAGAAAAGCATACTTGCATTCGTTCAGCATTGAGCGATATGTTGGCTGCAGTCTTTAGTGAGGTTCCAAGATGACATTCCATGATCGCGGTACAAGTTGGTTTCTAGCTCAGCTGAAGCCCAACTGTGCCAACATCGCGGATAAAAACCTCAAGCGTCAGGGCTTCCAGACTTTCCTGCCGCTCGAAGAGGAAACGCGCCAGCGGGGCGGCAAGTTCGTCACAGCCATGCGGCCACTTTTTCCAGGCTACATCTTCGTGGCCTTCGACGTGGCACGCGGTCTCTGGCGCGCAGTCAACTCGACCTACGGCATCACGCGGCTTGTAAGCTTTGGTAAAGAGCCGGCGGCGGTGCCGCTGGATCTGGTCTCGCAGCTAATGCTGCGCTGTGACGCCAAGGGCAAAGTGCTACCGCCAAAGCTTTTGAATCCCGGCGATCAGGTGACCCTGACCAAGGGTCCCTTTGCCAATTTCGTGGCTGAGGTGGAAAAGATTGCGCCCGACCGGCGCGTCTGGGTCCTGATGGAAATCATGGGTGCGCAGACCCGAGTGGCCGTCGGTGCGGATCAGTTGAGGATCCTGTAATAGCCTTAAAAGGCAAGATCGTCGATACCGCCAGATTTAGGAACGAAGTTGTCCCAACTTGCGGATCACTTTTGATGCCACAAAGAGTAACCCTGATCGACCGGTCACCTCTTGGTATGCTTTGATGCATTCTTTCCAACCTAATAAGACAGAGCCAAAATTCGCGCTGCTTGCGCCGCCACTTCTCATTGTGACCAAAGTCTTCTTAAGGTATCTACTCGACAGCTTTAATTCGTTAAGGAGTTGCAGTTGCTGCTTAAAGTCTGAAGATATTTTATATTTCGGATCAAACGGTTGTTTCAGCTTCAAAAGCGAATCTCTTCGCACAAAAATAGCAGGATGCGGAATCTGCATTCCTGAAAGGCGCCCACCCTTTAGTTCACCAGTTTTCCAGTATCTCGCGACCTTTCCTTTATCATCAATAATTTCAATATCGCCGTACACAACATCGCAGCTTTCTGTATTGAAAATATCTTCGATGTCTCTAAGCGCAAAATCATATGAAAAATAATCATCTGAGTTCAAAAAACCTACATAATCATTTTTTGTATGGGCAAAGCCTTGGTTCATGGCGTCGTAAATGCCCACATCCTTCTGTTCAACAATTTCAATCATTCCAGGCTTCTGGCTTGCAATTTCTAGCGTCTCGTCTTTTGATCCTCCATCTTTGATGATATGTTGCACCAGAACGCCTTTTTGCCTTCTTACTGAATCAATCGTATCGGCAAGTGTCTTCGCGCTATTAAGGGTCACTGTGACAATCGAAAAGGACATCGTTTTTCCAGGTTCGTGATTTTTTGATACTATATTTAAAAATTCAATCATTCAGTGAAAAATATTTCGCGTTTCGGATCTGGCGAAACAAATTCGCTCTTGAGGGTTCGATCGATCCCTTCTTGGAGTGCGAAAGGCGTTTTGAACCCATCCAACTCTTCTTTTGCTGATCCAAAAGCGGTCGATGAGCAAAACTTCTTTACACGTGTAGAGCTCAGCGGCAATTTTTTCCCTGTGAGGCTCGTAAAGCCATCTGCAGCATAGCCCAAGATCACACCGATCCAAAATGGAAGACGCAACCCGACAGTGTCCTTGCCTTTCAATACTTCACGGACCTGGCGAACAAGCGTATTCATATCCAAGTCTGGCGTATCGACATAATTGAAAACTGCATATTTTCGGTCTGTTTCAATGCACTTCTCAAGGAAAGCTACAATGTTACCTATATACGCCATGGATTTGCGGTTTGTTCCCGCACCAACCATTACAAAATTTCCAGATGCAATCTGCTTCAACAGATTATAAACATTGCCCCTGTTCCCTTCACCGAAAATCACGGTAGGTCGAACAATGATCAGGTCATTGTCCGCTGAGGAGTGCCATGCACGAAGTTTTTCTTCAGCCTTATACTTGGTTTTTCCATACTCGTTGAATGGATTGATTGCGCCGGCTTCATCAGTGCCTGGCTCTGCGAACCCGTAAACGGCAACAGAGCTGGTAAATACAATTTTCCGAATATTCTTCTCGGAACACACCTTTGCAATGTTTGCTGCGCCCTTAACATTCGTACGCTCGTATTCCGCCTTATCGCGAACGTCATCACGGTGAACCGCCGCTAAGTTAACCACAATATCACCCGTAACCGTCTCGCGCAGGCTTTCTAGGTCGCGCACATCGCCGATCTTGTACTTATCGGGAAAGCGTTGGCTCTGTTTGATATCGATGATCTCAAACGGAATTTGGCGGTCCGCCAGCTTCTGACATAGATTAGTACCAACGAAGCCGGCACCACCGATAACACAAACTTTCTTAAATCTTGTCATGTATTGTACTCAATTTTTAGAGTGACCATTTTTGCGGGTGTGTGGTTCTGGCCATGATAAAAACACCTTGCCATTTTCTATGGGCGGCTCTCCATATGGATCCTTTGAATGCGCCTGTGCGCACTCATGTAGATGGAATGAAGAATTCGTTTTTCTTCCTCATCTCCGGCAGTTGGTAACATGAGTGCAGAACGGCGTCGAGCCTGATCAAGGTAGCCATATGGTACCTTGTAAATGTCCTTTGTCATTATGCTGTGCATTTGCTCCAGCTATCTTAGCTCTCGGCCGGGCGAGTCGATCCCCTTAATCAGTTTCGCTGTCGGCGATCGAAGAAGAAAGAAGGGCATCAGGGGCATCGCGATCGGTCTTTCCCGGTTCCCGTTGAGGTATCATCGTCCTGTGATCTGGTCAAAGTGAAAGTCGTTGTGACGTTCGTAGTTGTGATCGCGTGGGCGGATCACTGTCGACAATCAGCGGACCACTTTCGATCTTAGGCCCGCTCGAACCGGTTAACTTGCGAACTCAATCCCGAATCAATGATTGCAATGACTTAAGGGGTAGAGAGGGTTCGCGGCCAGACCCGATCCCTCCGCCACGGTCTTTACGGTCCTGCCCACGGAAAGATCGACGAGGCCTCCGACCATTCCCGCCCAAACCCTCACGCCCCCCCGCCGTCTTCTTCCTTAACTTCGTTCGGTTTCGGCGCGGAGAGATACCCCGCGACCACGCGAAGCAACTTAAAGGACGTCGCGGCGTCGTTCTGGGCGACGGACAGAAACTCCTCGCTGCCCAGCCGTAGCGCTCTAAGCGGGGTGTGGGCGCGGAATTCGAGTTTGCGGGGCTCGTTGGTGATCAGTCCCAGTTCGCCGAGCAGGACGCCGGTGCTCACCTCCGTCACCATGTCGCCGCCGTCCGAAGGGTGTCGGTAGAGGCCGGCCTTGCCTTCGGTGATCAGATAGGCGCCATCATCGGGGGTATCGCCGGCGTGGAAGATTGTCTCGCCCGCATCCGCATCGAACCATTGTGCGCCGAAGGCCAGCAGGCGCAGTTGCTTGCGGTCGAGCGTGGAGAAGATGGGGGAGCCTTGCAGGTAGCGCACCTTTTCCTGGAGGTCGGCGGTGGCGGCTGGGTCCTTTTCGGCGGGGGTATCGGGCTGCGCTGTAGGCAGGCGTCCGTCGATCAGATCCACCGTCATGTCGAAATTGCCGGAATTTTCGAGGTCGGCTTCCAGTATCAGCAGGGTCGCCTCGGGCAGCAGGCGGCGCAGTTCGGCCTGAACGGTGGGCCGGTCTTCGGCGGCGAGATGGCCGAGCGCGTTTTCCAGCAGCAGGATGTCGGGCCGGCGGATGGCGGCGCGGCAGAGGCACAAGAGCACCTTGAGTTGTGACGTGAGGTTGCGGCCCTCCAGTTCGGTCGCGATATCGAGGAAGAGGGCCGTCACGGGCCGTTCGAGGCCCGCGTTTGCAAGCACCTCGCTCGCCCTGCGCCGCAGGGTGTCGGACTTGTTGGCAGAGGCCTTCGAAAATCTACCGAAGACGAGGTTTTCCACCACGCTGAGTTCGCCATTGTAGCTCGCGGCCTCCAGCGGCTCGAACAAATCCTCGCCCAGTGCGGCCCTGAGCCGGGGCGCCTGTTCGTGCCGGATGCCCAGCACCCTGTCGCGCAGGGGCTTGCCGAAGTCGATGCCCAGTTCGGTGGCCGAGACCTGGAAGGGCACGCTCAGCAGCAGGGCGATTTCCTGCTGGGACCATGCCGGTGGCGCGCTCCCCTCGGGGTGATCCGCGTGGCGCTGTGCCAGGGTGCTCACCCGCTGATAGAGGTCGGGATCGAGGTTCAGTCGGTTGAAAAGCGGATGGTCGGTGCCGTCCGATCCGAAGGCCTGGGTCAGCAGCCCGATGATGTCGAAAGCGGTCGCCAGCAGGTCATCGCGGATGCCCAATTCTTCCAGCAACGGCAGGAAGGCTGCGCGCTCCATCAGTACTTCGGGCGTGATCGTCTGGCGGGGCAGGGCGAAAAGAAGGTTCTCGATCACCGTGAGCGCGGGGTTATATGCCCCCTGTTCAAACCGGTGCAGCGCGTCGGAGAGGTTTTCGCGCTCCACCTCGCGCGCCATGTCGGGGCGCAGGCCCACGATACGCTGGGCAAGGTCTTTGTGCCGGGCGGCTTCGATGCGCGCGGTCTGCGCCCGGCGGAAGATGACCTGCCCCGGATCGAGCGCCTTTACGAGGTCGTGCCACCAGTCGATCACCTCGGCGGCGCTCTCCAGCCCGACGATGGCAGGTGTCAGCCAGCTTTGTGCGGTGGGCACCTGTGCGGCCCGCGCTGCGGCCTCCGGATCTGTGCCGGTGTCGGGAATTTCCGGCTGGGCCGTGCTCAGCAGGGGCATTTGCAGGTTTTCGGCCACGTTCCCGCGAAAGACATAGCCCGACGGGCCCGCCGCGCCGATGCGCGCCGCGATCACGCGCTGGTGCAGATCGACCAGCCGGTCATCGCCGATCCGCACCTCGCCCGTGGCGGGCAGAATATCCCGGGTCAATACGCCCACCAGCGCGCGGCGCTCTTCTTCCTGCGCGGCGCGGATGCCGATGCTGCCGCCCCGGGGGACCCTGAGGTTCAGCCCCTTGAGCACTTCATGTCCGTCGGCATCCATCACACCGAGGTTTTCCAGCACAATGTCGCCCCGCAGCCGGGGCAGGGGGGCGGGGGCGTTGCTGTCGTCCAGCTTTTCCTCGTCGATGAGGCCACGCGGGGCGAAACGTTCGGTGATGGTATGCCAGCGCTGCGACATCTCCTGTATCTGGGTGTAATAGGTCAGCAGTTCCTTCCAGGGCGACGACAGGTCCTTGTAGGCGGCGAGCGCCGCCACCAGCGCCCCGATCGTCACGGAACCCTGGATCACCAGATAGCCGCCGATCGAAAAGAAGAAGAACGGCGTCAACTGCCCGATCAGGTTGTTGAGGAACTTCATGAAGAATTTCTTGCGGTAGATCCGGTACCGGATCGCGAAAAGTTGGGCCAGCCGATAGCGGATCTGCGCCAGCCGGTAACTGCGTCCGCCATCCACCAGCAGGGTGCCCGCGCCCGCTGCCGTTTCACCCACTTCGGTCGACAGACCGCGCACCTGCTGTATCCGCTGCTTGTTCAGCTTGTTGATCTGCGCCTGAAGGTGAGGGATCAGCCAGGCCTGCAGGGGGATGAGCGCGACCGAGGCGAGCCCGAACCAGAAGCTTTGCAAAAAGAGAAACCCGAGGATGGTGATCATCTGCCCCGCCTGCATGAGCGGCTGGGAAATCGCGTCGCCCATCATGCCGCCCATGGGTTCGGATTCCGCCGTCACCATGGAAACGAGCTCGCCCTGCGATACCGCCTGAAAATAAGGCTTGGGAAAACGCGTGATCCGCTGGATGAGCATGAAGCGGAACCGCTGCAGCAGCCGTTCCGCGGTCACGCCTTTCATCGTGTTGATCCGCATCTTCAGCAGACCATGGGCGATGACCGACACCAGAAAGGCGATGCAGAGCACGCCCAGCAACACCAGTTGCGGCAGTTCGACACCGAAGAAGACGACCGTATCGCTTTGCGCGCCGATGGCATCGTTGATGATGCGCTTCGGCAGTTCCAGCGTGATGTAGAGCAGGGGGAAGAGACACAAAGTAAGCACGCTGAGCAGAATTTGCTGACGTTTGGACTGTTCCCAGATGAAGGAGAAAAGAGAGGCGTTCACAATCACTCGCGGACAAAGGATAGCGGTTCGGTGCCCCGGCCGGTAACGCGGGGAATGAAGGGGCGGGCCTTACGGGCCGAACGGGTCAACAAACGGTGCGAAATAGCACCCTACCCGGCGACATTAGGCAAGTTTTTCAAAACGATCCACAGTTTTGCGCTGTTGTCTTCACTGCCCGGCCCAGACGGTTGGACAAGTGTCGCACCCGCGCTAGGCTGGAACTGGTCGGGCCGCCTCGGTCCGTCCCGTGAATGATTGGACCTCGTTATGCCCTGCGCGCGCAGACCTGTTCATCTCGCTTCCGTTCTCGCTTTCTGCCTACTGCCCCTCGGGGTCTCTGCGCAGGAGCGGCTGGCGCTTCTGTGGGATGCGGGTCCGGATGCCGAGCGGCTGGAAAGCGCACTCGGGCAGGCGGGCTATAGGGTCGAAGTCTTCACGCCGCCGTCCGCTTCCGGCCCCGATCCGGAGAAGCCGGCGGAGGCGGTGATCACCCTTGCGCCCGCTGACGAGGCTGACGACAACGTCATTGCGCTGTTGACCATAGAGCCGGCTGAGAAGGATGAGACGGAGTCGGGGGATGGCTTCGAGGCGGATGCATCACCCGAGGAAGACATTGAAGTGGCGAAAGACAGCGCCGCCCCGGCTGAGGTTCTGCGCCCGCCCGGCAAGGGTCAGACAGATAGCGATCAAGCGGCTGATGCGAAAGGCGATGAAACCGTCGCACTGGAAAAGGTGCCGTCCCCGCCTGTGCGTACACCGCTCGAAAGGTTCACCTTCGATGCCGGGGCGGCGGATATCGTCCTGATCTACGCGCGGCTCGATGAGGGGGCGGAGCCGGGGCTGGAGCAACTTGTACATGCAGCGGAGCCTGCGCGGCAGGCGGGGGTCGTTCTGGCGCGGATCTGCGGCGATGAGCCGGTGTCGCTCGACCGGGATGTTTCTAGTGAGGGGCCGGGCCCGGTGGTGATGCAGGCAACGGGATGTGGCGCGGAAGATCCGGCGCAGGAAGAAGGCGGGGCAGCGGATGATCCGCTCGCCACGGCGCTGATTGCCGCGCTCGAAGAGAGTGGTCAGGAAGCGGGCATGGCCCTGCGGCAGCTTAGGGCCGCTCTGCCGGAAACACCCGGGCTGACGGGGGCGCTGCCGGATCTGCCGGTGTTTCTGGCGGCGCGCGACGGCAACAAACTGATCCGCCCGCGGGACCCCCGTGCCGCGTGGGCCGCACTGGATGCGGACACTTTCGCCCCCATCGCCGCGCTGGCAGAAGAAGAGGAGGACCCCCGCGCCTTGCTCGCCCGCGCGTACACCCGGCTGAACACCACCGATCCCCGCTATGATCCTGCCGCAGCCGCCGGGGATCTGCGCGCAGCCTCCGCCGGCGGATCGGCAACGGCGGCCTATGAACTGGGCCGGCTCTTTGAAACCGGTGTCGGGGTGCCGCGTCACATTCCCCGGGCCGTTGCGCTCTATGAACAGGCGGCAAGCCGGGGCCACGGGGCCGCAGCCAGCGATCTGGGTTTTCTGCACATGGAGGGGGAGCTTGGGCTGACGGCGGATACCGAGACGGCGCAGCGGTTTTTCCGGCAGGCGGCAGACCTGGGGCATCCGCAGGCCATGTTCAGCGTCGCCACGATGATCGGCGAAGACGCCGCGACAGAAACGGACCCCGAGGAGGCGGCCGCCTATGTCTACCGGGGGTTGCGCCAAGGAACGGGCAGCATCTTCGACCTCGTGCGCGAGGATCCGCGTATTCTCAGGCGCACCGTGCGCTTGGCCCTGCAACGTCTTCTGGCGGCTGACGGGCTCTATGACGGGGCGATCGACGGGGCCGTGGGACCGCAGACGAAACAGGCGATTCGGCTGGCGCAGGGGCTCGAAGAATGACAGGCTGAGGCCGCCCTTCGGCCAATGCCGCAAGGGGTTGCACGGCCTGACCAAGAAGTTTGTTGCATTTATTTGCAATTTGTCGCTTTGTTGTCTCGCCAGTCAATAAAAACCACAACCGGGAGTTTATCACTTATGAACCGTTTGCTCGCAACTACCGCAATCGCGCTTTCCGTCGCCACCGGCGCCTGGGCCGCCGAATGCGAAGAAGTCACCTTCTCCGACGTCGGCTGGACGGACATCACCGCCACCACCGCCGCCGCCTCCGTCGTGCTGGACGCGCTGGGCTATGACACCGAAACCAAGATCCTGTCTGTGCCCGTCACCTATACCTCCATGGCTGCGGGCGACATCGATGTCTTCCTCGGCAACTGGATGCCGACCATGGAAGCCGACATCGCCCCCTACCGCGAGGACGGCACCGTCGACACCGTGCGCGCCAACCTTGAGGGCGCGAAGTACACGCTGGCCGTCAACAAGGCCGCAGCCGATTTGGGCATCACCAGCTTTGACGCCATCGCCGCCAATGCCGACGCACTCGACGGCAAGATCTATGGCATCGAGCCGGGCAACGACGGCAACCGCCTGATTCAGTCCATGATCGACGACGATGCCTTTGGCCTGAAGGAATTCGAAGTGGTCGAATCCTCCGAGCAGGGGATGCTGGCGCAGGTCGCCCGTGCCAGCCGCAAGGACGAGCCGATTGTCTTCCTCGGCTGGGAGCCGCACCCGATGAACGCCAACTTCGACCTGACCTACCTTGAGGGCGGCGACGACTTCTTCGGCCCCAACCTCGGCGGTGCGACGGTCTATACCAACACCCGCGCAGGCTTTGCCGAAGAATGCCCGAACCTCGGCAAGCTGCTGAACAACATGGAGTTCACGCTGGCCATGGAAAACGAGATCATGGGCAAGATCCTCGATGGCGGCATGGACCCCGAGGAAGCCGCGAAGGGCTGGATCAAGGCCAACCCCGAGGTGCTGGATACCTGGCTCGCCGGCGTCACCACCAAGGATGGCGATGACGCGGCCGAAGCCGCCAAGATGGCGCTGAAGTAAGAACGGCCCATAACGACGACCAAACGCGCCTGTCTCATCCGACACGGGCGCGTTTTCATATCGGGCAACGATAGATCAAGATACCAACAAGGTGCTGCGCAAGCAGGGGGACTAAGACAGATGGACTGGCTGACGGAAAACAAGATACCCATCGACGACATGGCGGAAAACGCCTTCAACTGGCTGCAGATACAGGGGGAGTGGTTCTTCGACGGGCTGTCGCTGGTGATGGAATACCTGATCGAGGCGATCCTCTGGGTTCTGCAGACCCCGCATCCGCTGATCATCATCGCCGCTTTCGCCGTGCTGACATGGGTGATCCAGCGGAACTGGAAAATCGTCGCCTTCGTGGTGCTGGGGTTCCTGTTCATCCTCAATCAGGATTACTGGGAGGAAACGACCGAAAGCCTGACGCTCGTGCTGTCGGCCTGCGTCGTCTGCATGGGCGTGGGCGTGCCCATCGGTATCGCCGCGGCGCATCGTCCCGGGCTCTATCGCTGGATGGCGCCCGTGCTCGACCTGATGCAGACGTTGCCTACCTTCGTCTACCTGATCCCGGCGATCGTCTTTTTCGGCATCGGCATGGTGCCGGGCCTTATCGCTACGGTGATTTTCGTGCTGCCCGCGCCGATCCGGCTGACGCAGCTTGGCATATCCTCGACGCCCAAGGCGCTGCTCGAAGCGGCGCAGGCCTTTGGCGCGCGGCCCCGGCAAACGCTGTGGAAGATCGAACTGCCCTATGCGTTGCCGCAGATCATGACCGGTCTCAACCAGACGATCATGCTGTCACTGTCCATGGTGGTGATCGCGGCGCTCGTGGGGGCCGACGGGCTTGGCGTGCCGGTGGTGCGCGCGCTCAACCAGGTCAACACAGGGCTGGGCTTTGAATCGGGCCTGATCATCGTGGTCGTGGCCATCATGCTGGACCGTATGCTGAGGGTGACGGGCAAATGAACAACGCAGTTGAATTCGACAATGTGAGCATCGTCTTCGGCGACAAACCCGCCAAGGCGCTGCCACTGATGGACGCGGGCGAAGACCGCCCGGAGATTCAGGAAAAGACGGGGCAGGTGCTGGGCGTGCACAATTGCTCGGTCAACGTGGCCGAGGGCGAAATCCTCGTGCTCATGGGGCTTTCGGGGTCGGGCAAGTCCACCCTGCTGCGCGCGGTCAATGCGCTCAACCCCGTGGAGCGGGGCGAGGTGCGGGTAAACGACGGCGGCCGGATGGTCGATGTCACCCATGCCGACCCGAAGACCCTGCGCCATATCCGGCAGGAGCGGGTTTCGATGGTCTTCCAGCAGTTCGGCCTGCTTCCCTGGCGGACGGTGAGGGAGAATGTCGGCCTCGGGCTGGAGCTGATGGGCGTATCCGCCAAGGAGCGCGCCGAACGGGCCGACCGTCAGCTTGAGCTTGTGGGACTGAGCGACTGGGCCGACCGCAAAGTGGGTGACCTGTCGGGCGGGATGCAGCAGCGGGTGGGTCTTGCCCGCGCCTTCGTCACCGAAGCGCCGATCCTGCTGATGGACGAGCCCTTCTCCGCGCTGGATCCGCTGATCCGCACAAGGTTGCAGGACGAATTGCTGGACCTGCAGCGCGACCTGAAGCGGACGATCATCTTCGTCAGCCACGATCTCGACGAGGCCTTCAAACTGGGCGGGCGCATCGCGATCATGGAAGGCGGGCGGATCGTGCAATGCGGCACCCCGAGGGAGATTTTCTCCAACCCGGCATCGGACTACGTGGCCGATTTCGTCGCCAACATGAACCCGCTCGGCGTCCTGACCGCCCGCGACGTCATGGGCCCCGCCGCCAAGGGCCCGGGTGACACGGTGGCCGCCGAGACCCCGGTGCGCGACCTGATCGAGCGGCTCTCGGGCGACAATGCCCAACTGCATGTCGGCGAGGGCGGGGCGATACTGGGCACGGTGAGCGCGCAGACCATCGTGGACCGGTTGAAAAGCTGAGCCATGGGGGCGGCACGCCGTGGCCGTCGCCCCTTGTTTGACCCGTTGCGCAATTCGACAGGGGGGAGGGCGGCCAGGACCGGGCCGCTTTTTTCGCAAGATGCGTTACCCCTGCCAGCGGCGCGCGTGCTGCCTGCCTCCGGCGGGGATTTTGAACCATTTGGAAGGGAGCGAGCGCGCGATGCCGGTTCGAGGTGCGGCGTCGGGAGGGTATCGGAAATAGAGGGGAGGTAGATGGTGCCCCCACACGGACTCGAACCGCGGACCTACTGATTACAAATCAGTTGCTCTACCAGCTGAGCTATAGGGGCACTGGGCGTCCGTTTAGGCGATTGCACAAAGGCGTGCAAGAGGGGAAATCGGGGCATCTTTGGTGTTTTACACCCTTGTCCCAACCCTGTATTCAACAACGAACTTCCTGAAGGCGGATCGAGAAACATGCAGCTGGTTTTACATGCGGGCGTGCATTTCACCGAAGACGAACGGTTACTGAAATGCCTGCTGCGCAACGTTGATGATTTCGCGGCGCGGGGTATCGTCGTGCCGGGGCCGGGCAGCTACCGGTCGCTCATTCGCGACACGCTCAACGCCATGCACAAGACGCCCGCTTCCCCCGAGGCGCGGGAGGTGCTGCTGGACGCGATGCTGGACGATGCGCCCGCCGAACGGGTGATCCTGTCGGATGCCAACTTCTTTCGCACCCCGGCCACCGCCATGCAGGAGGGCATGCTCTATCCCGCCGCGCCGGTGCGGATGATGCGCATGTCGCAGCTTTTTCCCGAGGACCCGATCGAGTTGTTCTTCGCCATCCGCAACCCGGCGACGCTGTTGCCGGTCCTGCTGAAAGAGGCGCAGGATACCTCCGATGCGGCATTCTGGGGCGGGCGTGAACCGGCGGATGTGAAATGGTCCGAGACGATATCGCAGATCAGGGAAACCGCGCCCGATATCCCCATCACCGTCTGGTGCAACGAGGATGCGCCGCTGATCTGGTCGCATATCCTGCGGGAGATCGCGGGCATCGGGTTTGACGAAAAGCTCATCGGGGGGTTCGATCTGCTGACCTCGATCATGTCCAACGAGGGGGTGGAACGCTTCCGCGGCTACCTGTCGGCGCATCCCGATATTTCCGAAGTGCAGAAGCGCCGTGTGATCGCGGCCTTCCTAGACAAGTTCGCGCTCGATGAAGAGATCGAAGAGGAACTGGACATGCCCGGCTGGACGGAAGAGCTCGTCGCGGAGTTGACCGAAGTCTATGACGAGGATGTTCTGGCCATCCAACGGATTCCCGGCGTCACGGTGCTGACCCCCTGACGATTTGACGGTTCGCGGGTTCGTTTGAAGTGCGACAATTTACTTTAAGGCTAAAATATTTTTTCTTGAAATAAAAAATCAGCCGTTCTAGCCTTTCCCCGACGCTGTCGATGGGGGGCGCATCATGCGTGCGATATGTCTTGGGGGCGGTCCGGCGGGGCTCTACTTCGCGATCTCGCTGAAGTTGCGGCAGCCGGAGGCGCAGGTCACGGTGCTGGAGCGCAACCGCGCCGATGACACTTTCGGCTGGGGCGTCGTGCTGTCGGACGAGACGCTCGACAACCTCGAAGCCAACGATCCCGTTTCCGCCAAGGAGATCCGCAGCCATTTCGCCTATTGGGACGACATCGCGTTGCATCACAAGGGCCATACGATCCTGTCGACGGGGCATGGGTTCTGCGGCATCGGGCGCAAGCGCCTGTTGCTGATCCTGCAGGACAGGGCGCGCGCGCTGGGGGTTGATCTGCAGTTCGAGACGGAGGTGAAGGCCGCCTCCGACTATATGCAGGACTATGACCTCGTGGTGGCCTGCGACGGGCTCAATTCCAAGACGCGGATGGAATTCGAGGAGACGTTCAAACCCGATATCGACGTGCGGCGCTGCCCTTTCGTCTGGCTCGGCACGCATCAGAAGTTCGACGACGCCTTCACCTTCATCTTCGAAAAGACGGAGAAGGGTTGGATCTGGGTCCATGCCTACCAGTTTGACAAGGATACCGCGACCTTCATCGTGGAGTGTTCGCAGAAGACCTTCGATGCCTACGGTTTCGGGGAGATCAGCCAGCAGGAAACCATCGCCATCTGCGAAGAGATCTTCAGGGATCATCTGGACGGTCACAAGCTGATGACCAATGCCAACCACATCCGCGGGTCGGCATGGATCAGGTTCCCGCGTGTGCTTTGCGAGAAGTGGAGCCACGAAAACGTCGTGCTGCTGGGCGATGCCTCGGCCACGGCGCATTTTTCCATCGGATCGGGCACGAAGCTCGCGCTGGAATCCGCGATCTCGCTCGCGCGTCATGTGACGGATGAGCCGGACCTGAAGGTCGCCTTCGAGAAATACGAGGAGGCGCGCCGCCTCGAAGTGCTGCGGCTGCAATCGGCGGCGCGGAATTCCGTCGAATGGTTCGAGGACGTTGAACGCTACCTCGACCTCGATCCCGTGCAGCTCAACTATTCGATGCTCACCCGCAGCCAGCGCATCAGCCACGAGAACCTGCGCGCGCGGGACGCGAAATGGCTGGAGGGGGCGGAAAAGTGGTTCATGGAACAGGCGGGGGCAGGGGCCAACGGGCCGGTGCGCGCGCCCATGTTCGCGCCATTCCGGCTGCGCGAGATGGAGTTGGTTAATCGCGTCGTCGTCTCGCCCATGGCGCAATACAAGGCGGTGGACGGCTGCCCGACGGACTGGCACCTCATCCATTACGGCGAACGCGCGAAAGGCGGGGCGGGGCTGGTCTATACGGAGATGACCTGCGTCTCGCCGGAGGGGCGCATCACACCGGGTTGCCCGGGTCTTTACGCCCCGGAGCATGAGGCGGCGTGGAAGCGCCTCACCGATTTCGTCCATGCGGAGACGGAGGCGAAGATCTGCTGCCAGATCGGACATTCCGGGCGCAAGGGTTCCACCCAGCTCGGCTGGGAAGAGATGGACGCGCCCTTGAAGGCGGGCAACTGGGAAACCGTGAGCGCCAGCGCGATCCCGTGGTCCGACAATAATCCCGCCCCCCGCGCAGCCACCCGCAAGGATATGGACGAGATCCGCGATGCTTTCGTCGCCGCCGCCGAAATGGCCGACCGGGCGAATTTCGACATGATCGAGCTTCATGCGGCGCATGGTTATTTCATATCCTCCTTCATTTCCCCGCTCAGCAATACGCGGAAAGACGAATATGGCGGCAGCCTCGAAAACCGGATGCGCTACCCGCTGGAGGTCTTTCGGGCCATGCGCGCGGTCTGGCCGGAGCATAAACCCATGGCGGTGCGCATTTCGGCCAACGACTGGGCCGGCGATGACGGGGTGACGCCGGAAGAAGCGGTGGAGATCGCGCGCATGTTCGATGCGGCGGGCGCGGATATCATCGACGTTTCCGCCGGGCAGACCAGCACGCAGGCGCAGCCGGTCTACGGGCGCATGTTCCAGACGCCCTTCTCGGATCGTATCCGCAATGACGGCGGCATCAAGACGATGGCGGTGGGCAACATCTATGAGGCCGATCACGTCAACTCCATTCTCATGGCCGGACGTGCCGATCTGGTCTGTCTGGCGCGGCCGCATCTGGCCGATCCATACTGGACCTTGCGGCAGGGTGCGGCGATCGGCGACCGGCACGCCGCATGGCCGCTGCCCTACGGGCCGGGGCGGGATCAGGCGTGGCGGCTCGCCGACCGCGCGGCAGAGGTGGAAAAGGTATGAGACGCGTTCTGGTCACCGGGGGCGGTTCGGGCATCGGGCGCGGGATCGCGCGGGCCTTCGCGGCGGCGGGCGAGGATGTCACCATCGCCGGGCGCAAGATGGCGGCCCTGCAGGAAACGGACGGCGGGCGCGGTATGACCTGCGTAACCGCCGATGTCACGGATGAAGACGCGGTGGAGGCGCTGTTCGACCGGCCCTTTGACGTGGTCGTGGCCAATGCCGGCATGGGGCGCGCTGCCCCGCTGACAGAGACCACGCTGGAGGACTGGAACCGCACCATCGCGGTGAACATGACCGGCACCTTCCTGACCTTTCGCGCCGCCCTGCGCGGCATGGAAAAGGGCGGGCGGCTGATTGCTGTCGCCTCCACCGCCGCGCTCTCGGGGGCGCCGCGGGTGGCGGCCTACACGGCATCGAAGCATGGCGTGCTGGGGCTCGTGCGCTCGGTCGCGCGGGAAGTGGCGAAAAAGGGGATCACCTGCAACGCGATATGCCCCGGTTTTGTCGATACCGATCTGGCCGAGGCCGCGATTACCGGCGTGATGGCGGGGCGCGGCGTGGACCGCGCGGAAGCGACGCGGATGGTGGTGGCCGGCAATCCCGTGGGGCGGCTCATCTCGGTGGAGGAGGTCACCTCCGCCGCGCTCTACCTCGCGTCGCCGGGGGCTTCCATGGTCAATGGCCACGCGCTGAGCGTGTCGGGAGGAGAGACATGAGCACTCCCACCCCATCGAACGCCCTGCCGTCGAAAGACCGGCTGCGCCTGTGGCTGCGCCTGCTGAAGCTGACGCGGGGGATCGACGCGCATCTGCGCGAAAAGCTGCGCGTCGAATTCGCGACCACGCTGCCGCGCTTTGACATGCTGGCCGCGCTCTCGCGGCATCCGGACGGGCTGAAGATGAGCCAGCTTTCGGGCGTGCTGCGCGTCTCCAACGGCAATGTCACCGGTATCGCGGACCGTCTGGCCGAAGAAGGGCTGGTGGAGCGCGTGCCGGTGCCCGGCGACCGCCGGGCCATGGTGCTGCGCCTGACCCGCCGCGGAAAGACCGAGTTCGCCCGGCAGGCGCAGGCCCATGAGGCCTGGATCGATACCATGCTGGCTGACGTCTCCGCCGAGGACGCCCGCTACATGGCCGGAAAACTGGCGGCCATCGCAGCCGCCGCGGAAACAAAGGAAAACGCCCATGCGCAGTGACGTGCAGCATTTCGACTGCAGCATCAAAGACCGGATCGCCACCGTGCGGCTGGACCGGCCCGACCGCAAGAACCCGCTGACCTTCGACAGCTATGCCGAATTGCGCGACTGGTTCCGCGATCTCGTCTACGCCGACGATGTCGATGTGGTGATCTTCGGCTCCAATGGCGGCAACTTCAGTTCGGGCGGGGATGTGCATGACATCATCGGCCCGCTCACACGTATGTCGATGAAGGAGCTTCTTCAGTTCACCCGGATGACCGGCGATCTGGTGAAGGCCATCGTGAATTGCGGCAAACCCGTCATCGCGGCGGTGGACGGGATCTGCGTGGGCGCGGGGGCCATCATCGCGATGGCATCGGACCTGCGCATCGCCACGCCCGAGGCAAAGACCGCCTTCCTGTTCACCCGCGTGGGCCTTGCGGGCTGCGACATGGGGGCCTGTGCCATCCTGCCGCGCATCATCGGCCAGACGCGCGCGGCGGAACTGCTTTATACCGGGCGCTCCATGAGCGCGGAGGAGGGCGAGCGCTGGGGGTTCTTCAACCGGCTCGTAGAGGCGGGCGAACTGGACGAGGCGGCGCTGACATTGGCCCGCCAGATCAAAGCGGGACCCAACTTTGCCCATATGATGACCAAGACGATGCTGGCGCAGGAATGGTCGATGTCGATCGAACAGGCCATCGAGGCAGAGGCGCAGGCGCAGGCCATCTGCATGCAGACGGGTGATTTCGAACGGGCCTACAAGGCTTTCGTGGCGAAGGAAAAGCCCGTTTTCGAGGGGGATTGATCGTGGCGGATGTGGGAGCCTCCGGCGGGGATTTTAAACCATTTGGAAGCGGAGGCTTCGCGCATGGCTGATCGCAGCTACCTGCTCTGGCCGTTCTTCGAGGCGCGGCACCGCGAACTGGCCGAGGCGCTGGACGACTGGGCCACGCGCAATCTATGCGACGTGGATCATTCGGATACCGATGCCGCCTGCCGGCAGTTGGTACGGATGCTGGGCGCGGGCGGCTGGCTGCGCCATTCGGGCGCGGGCGCGGGCGAGACGCTTGATGTGCGCTCGCTCTGTCTTGTCCGCGAAACGCTGGCGCGGCATGACGGATTGGCCGATTTCGCCTTTGCCATGCAGGGGCTGGGGACCGGGGCGATTTCGCTTTTCGGCACCGAGGAACAGCGCGGCTGGCTGGAGCGTACGCGGGCAGGTGAGGCGATTTCGGCCTTTGCGCTGACCGAGCCGCAATCGGGGTCGGACGTGGCCAATTCGACCATGACGGCGGCGCCCGATGGGAATGGATTCTTGCTCAATGGGCGCAAGACCTGGATTTCGAACGGCGGGATCGCCGATGTCTATACCGTCTTTGCCCGCACGGGGGAGGCGCCGGGCGCCAAGGGGCTTTCCGCCTTCGTTGTGCCCGCAGACACGCCGGGGCTGAAGATCGAAGAACGGCTGGAGGTCATGGCGCCGCATCCCTTGGCCACGCTGCATTTCGACGGCGTGAAGGTACCGGGGTCTGCGCTGATTGGCGAAGCGGGCCGGGGCTTCGGCATCGCCATGTCGGTGCTCGATGTGTTCCGCTCCACCGTGGCGGCAGCGGCGCTGGGCTTTGCTAGCCGGGCGCTCGACGAGGCGATCGGGCGCGTGACCCGGCGCGAGGTGCAGGGCGCGCCGCTTGCGGATTTGCAGATGGTGCAGGGCCATATCGCGGATATGGCGGTGGATGTGGATGCCTCCGCGCTGCTGGTCTACCGCGCCGCCTGGACGAAGGACAGCGGAGCGGCCCGCGTCACCCGCGAGGCCGCGATGGCCAAGCTCTTTGCGACGGATCATGCGCAGCAGGTGATCGACCGGGCGGTTCAGTTGCACGGCGGCGACGGCGTGCGGCACGGCGAGACGGTCGAGCGGCTTTACCGCGAAATCCGCGCGTTGCGTATCTACGAAGGCGCGTCCGACGTGCAGCGCGTCGTCATCGCGCGGCAGACGTTGGGAGGAGGATGACATGCTGAAGCGCTCTGGACATCTGGACAGTTTCGCGCGGGACAACCTGCCGCCGCAGGACCAATGGCCCGACTTCCTGCTTGGCGGGTTCGATTATCCGGACCGGCTGAACCTTGGCGTGGAACTGACCGATGCCATGGTGAAAAAGGGGTTCGGTGATCATACCGCGTTGATCGGGAACGGGCGCAGGCGGACCTACAAGGAGCTGGCCGACTGGACGAACCGGCTGGCGGCGGCGCTGGTCGAAAACTTCGGGGTGAAGCCGGGCAACCGCGTGCTCATCCGGTCCGTCAACAACCCGGCGATGGTGGCCTGCTGGCTCGCCGCGACAAAGGCGGGGGCGGTGGTCGTCAACACCATGCCCATGCTGCGAGCGGGCGAATTGGCCGCCATCGTGGACAAGGCAGAAATCAGCCACGCGCTTTGCGACACGCGCCTGATGGATGAGCTGACCACCTGTGCCAAGACGTCCGACCATCTGCGCACGGTGGTGGGCTTCGACGGCACCAGCAACCATGACGCGGAGCTTGACCGGGCGGCGCTGGAAAAGCCCGTCCAGTTCGAGGCCGCCGATACCGCGCAGGACGATGTGGCGCTTTTGGGATTTACCTCGGGCACCACGGGCAGCCCGAAGGCCACGATGCATTTCCATCGGGACCTCTTGATCATCGCGGATGGCTACGCGCGCGAGGTGCTGCAGGTGGTGCCCGAGGATGTCTTCGTGGGCTCGCCGCCGCTAGCCTTTACCTTCGGGCTTGGCGGGCTTGCCGTCTTTCCGCTTCGCTTCGGGGCGGCGGCGACGCTGCTGGAGACCGCCAGCCCGCCCAACATGATCGAGATTATCGAGAAATATAAGGCGACCGTCTGCTTTACCGCGCCCACGGCCTATCGTGCGATGTTGCAGGCGATGGAGGAAGGTGCAGACCTGTCGAGCCTGCGCGCCGCCGTCAGCGCGGGCGAGACGCTGCCCGCCCCAGTCTATCACGACTGGAAGGAAAAGACCGGCAAGCCGATGCTGGACGGGATCGGCGCGACAGAGATGCTCCATATCTTCATCTCCAACCGCTTCGACGATCACCGCGCCGCCTGTACCGGCAAGCCGGTCACGGGATATGAGGCCCGTATCATCGACGAACACGGTAACGATGTGCCGCACGGTGAAGTGGGTCGGCTGGCGGTGCGCGGGCCCACAGGGTGCCGCTATCTGTCGGACGCGCGTCAGGCGGCCTATGTGCAGGACGGCTGGAACATCACCGGCGACAGTTTCGTGATGGACGCGGATGGCTATCTGCATTTCGCCGCGCGCAACGACGACATGATCATCTCGTCGGGCTACAACATCGCGGGCCCGGAGGTGGAGGCCGCGCTGCTTTCTCACCCGTCGGTCAGCGAATGCGCCGTGGTGGGCAAGCCCGACGATGCGCGCGGTGCCATCGTCCAGGCCCATGTGGTGCTGGTGGAGGGGGCCACGGGCGACGCCCGGACCGTCAAGGCCCTGCAGGAGCATGTGAAGAACGCCATCGCACCCTACAAATACCCGAGGGAGGTCGTCTTCGTCGACGCGCTGCCCAAGACGCCGACAGGCAAGATCCAGCGGTTCGCGCTGCGGGAGCGGTCATGAGCGAATTCGGCGAGGCATCGGAGGGGGCGAAGATGCGCTTTGGCGATGCGATGTCCTATGGCGACTACCTTGGCCTCGAAAAGATCCTTTCGGCCCAGTCCCCCCTGTCCGATGCCCATGACGAGATGCTGTTCATCATCCAGCACCAGACCAGCGAATTGTGGATGCGGCTGGCGATCCACGAATTGCAGGCGGCGCGCAAGGTGATGGAGCATGACGACCTGCAGCCCGCGTTCAAGATGCTCAGCCGCGTGGCGCGGATATTCGAGCAGCTCAACAACGCATGGGACGTGCTGCGCACCATGACCCCCAGCGAATACACCGCCTTCCGGCCATCGCTGGGCAAATCCAGCGGCTTCCAGTCGCATCAATACCGGCTCATCGAATATATCCTGGGCAACCGTAATGCAGCGCTCATGTCGCTGCATGAACACCGCGGAGAGGACCACCGGGTGCTCAAGGCGGAACTGGCGCGGCCCAGCCTCTACGAGGCTGCGATCGGTGTGCTCTGCGCCCGGCTGGGCGCGCCTCCGCCTGCCCGGGCCTCGGGAGAAGGGGACTGGAAGGCGCTGAAGGAGGTGCAGGACCTCTGGCAAAGGGTCTACGAGGATCCGGCGCACTACTGGGAGCTTTACGAACTGGCCGAAAAGCTCGTCGATCTGGAGGATTATTTCCGCCGCTGGCGGTTCAACCATGTCACCACCGTGGAACGGATCATCGGGTTCAAGCGGGGGACGGGGGGCACAAGCGGCGTCGCCTATCTGCGCAAGATGCTGGAAGTGGAATTGTTTCCCGAATTGTGGAACGTGAGGGGAGCGCTGTAAGTGTCCGACGTGCTTAGGAAAAACGAATTCGTCCTGCCGGAGGGCGTAGTCTATCTCGATGGTAATTCGCTGGGTCCCTTGCCGAAGAAGGTCGGCGCGCGGGTGCAGCGGATGCTGGCGGACGAATGGGGCGATATGCTGATCCGGGGCTGGAACAAGGCCGGCTGGATGGACCAGCCCGCCCGGGTCGGCAATATGGTCGGGCGTCTGATCGGGGCGGCGGAAGGTTCCGTCGTCATGGGGGATACCCTGTCGATCAAGGTGTTTCAGGCGCTGGCCTCCGCGGTCAAGCTGCGCCCGGACCGCCGCGTGATCCTGAGCGATACGGGCAACTTTCCCTCCGATCTCTATATGGCCGAAGGTCTGGTGGGGCTGCTGGAGCAGGGGTACGAGTTGCGCACCGTCGCCCCCGAAGAAGTAGCCGAAGCCATCTCGGAGGAGGTTGCCGCCGTTCTGCTGACAGAGGTCGATTACCGCACGGGGCGGCTGCATGACATGAAAACCGTGACGGAACTGGCCCACGCGGCGGGGGCGGTGATGATCTGGGATCTGGCCCATTCCGCCGGGGCGCTGCCGGTGGATCTGGCGGGCAGCAATTGCGAATTCGCCGTGGGATGCACCTACAAATATCTCAACGGGGGGCCGGGGGCGCCCGCGTTCATCTATGTCCGGCCCGATCTGGCCGATAGCGTGCAACCGGCGTTGAGCGGCTGGCTGGGTCACCGCCAGCCTTTCGAATTCGATCTGAGCTACCGGCCCGGGCAGGGGATCGAGAGGATGCGCGTGGGCACCCCGCCCGTTATCCAGCTGACCGCGCTGGAAGTGGCGATGGAGCTCTGGGAGGGCATCGACATGCAGGCGCTCCGCCGCGCCTCGCTGGCGCTGCAGGAGCAGTTCATCGAAGAGATCGAATCCAAAGCGCCGCAACTGACGCTTGCCAGCCCGCGGGACCCCGCGCGGCGCGGCAGTCAGGTCAGCTTTCGCTTTGCCGAAGGCTATGCGGCGATGCAGGCGATCATCGACCGGGGCGTGATCGGCGATTTCCGCGCGCCCGACATCATGCGCTTCGGGTTCACGCCGCTCTACCTCGACGCCGGGGACGTGAGCCGCGCGGTGGCGATCATCGCCGAGGTCATGAAAGACAGCCTGTGGGATAACGAGACGTACAAGACCCGCGCGCGCGTCACCTGATGCCGTGCTTGACGGGGTGGTGCCAATCGCCCCTCATAACATCATCGAAACGGCCCGGCTAACGGGGCCGCCATACCAAGGGAGAAGGAAATGAAGTTCAAGTCATTGATCGCAGCCGCATCCATCGCGGCGCTGAGCGCGGGGTCCGCATGGGCCGATGCGCATATGGACAAGGTCAAGGTCGGTATGATCACGACGCTTTCGGGCGGTGGAGCGGGCCTTGGCATCGATGTGCGCGACGGGTTCATGCTGGCCGCCAAAATGGCCGGGAACGAGAATCTGGAGGTCGTGGTGGAGGACGACCAGCGCAAGCCCGACATCGCGGTGCAACTGGCCGACAAGATGGTGCAGTCGGAAAAGGTCGATGTGCTGACCGGGATCATCTGGTCGAACCTCGCCATGGCGGTGGTGCCTGCGGTGACCGCGCAGGGCAAGTTCTACCTGTCGCCCAACGCGGGCCCCTCGGCGCTGGCGGGCAAGGGCTGTTCGCCCAACTACTTCAACGTCAGCTGGCAGAACGACGCCTTCAACGAGGCGGCGGCCATGTGGGCCAATGACAACGACGTTAAGAACGTCTTCCTGATGGCGCCCAACTATCCCGCCGGTCAGGACATGATCGCGGGCTTCAAGCGGTTCTACGAAGGTGACATCGCGGCCGAGGTCTATACCAAGCTGGGTCAGACCGACTATGCCGCCGAGATCGCGCAGATGCGCGCCTCCGATGCAGATACGATCTATTTCTTCCTGCCGGGCGGCATGGGGATTTCCTTCATGAAACAATACGCCGGTTCCGGTGTCGACAAGGCGGTGATGGGCCCGGCCTTCAGCTTCGATCAGGGTATTCTGGGTGCCATCGGGGACGCCGCTCTGGGGGTCAAGAACACGTCCCACTGGTCGAAGGACATCGACAACGCCGCCAACAAGACCTTCGTGGAGGAGTTCCAGAAGGAATATGGCCGCCTGCCGTCGCTTTATGCAGCCCAAGGTTACGACACGGCCAATCTGCTGCTGAGCGCCATGGAAAAGGCAAGCGTGACGGATGCGGATGCCTTCCGCGCCGCACTCAAGGAAGCGGATTTCGAGTCTGTCCGGGGCAAGTTCCGCTTTGCCGAGAACCATCACCCCATCCATGACATCTTCATGCGCGAGGTGGTCAAGGAAGGCGACGTGGTCACGAACAAGATCATCGGCACCGCCGCCGCCGACCATCAGGACGCCTACGGCGGCGACTGCAAGATGTGACCGGACGGCCCCGGCGCTGTGCCGGGGCCTTTCCAACCTGCCAAGGGTCCGGGGACCCGCCCGGACCGGAGTAGAATACCCCAATGACGACGATATTGCTGATCGAGCAGATCCTGAACGGGCTGCAATCGGGCATCATGCTGTTTCTCATGGCCGCCGGGCTCACGCTCATTTTCGGGGTCATGGGGCTGATCAACCTCGCCCATGGCTCGCTCTACATGGTGGGGGCCTTCGCGGCCGCTGCCGTGGCGGCGGCCACGGGATCCTTCGCGCTGGGGCTGGTAGCGGCCTTGATCGCCGCAGCAGCGGCGGGCGCGCTGATCGAACTGGTGGTGATCCGCAGGCTCTATGACCGCGACCACCTCGATCAGGTGCTCGCGACCTTTGCATTGATCCTTGTCTTTTCCGAAGGCACGCGGTGGCTCTTCGGGTCCTTTCCGCTCTATCTCGATGTGCCTGCGGCGCTGTCGGGGCCGGTGACACTGCCCGGTGGCATCCTCTATCCGGCCTACCGGCTGCTGATCATCGGGGTCGGGCTGCTGATTGCCGTGGGGCTTTTCGCGCTCATCGCGCGCACCCGCATCGGCATCCAGATCCGCGCGGGCGAGGCGGACCGGGAGATGATCGCCGCTCTCGGGGTGGATATCTCCAAACTCTATACCCTCGTCTTCGCGCTGGGTGCCGCACTCGCCGGGCTGGCGGGGGCCATGGTAGGCGCCATCCAGTCGGTGCAGGTCGGCATGGGCGAGCCGGTGCTGATCCTTGCCTTCGTCGTCATCGTCATCGGCGGGATCGGGTCCATCAAGGGCGCGCTGGTGGGTGCGCTGCTGGTGGGTCTGACCGATACGCTGGGCGGGGTGCTGCTGCCCCTCGGCTTCGGTGCTTTCATGGACCAGTCCGCCGCGACCTCCATCGGATCGGCGCTGGCGTCGATGTCGATCTACATTCTGATGGCGGGGGTGCTGCTGTTCAAGCCCACCGGCCTCTTCGGGGAGGGGTGAGACCATGCGCCGCGAAGCCATCCTGAACATCGTCCTTTTCCTGCTGCTGCCCGTGACCGCCGGGGCGGCGCTGCTGCTGGATGAACCTTTCATCATCACGCTTGCGACCAAGGCCGCGATCCTCGCGCTGGCGGGCGTCGGCCTTAACATCGCGCTGGGGCTCGGCGGGCTCGTGTCGCTGGGGCACGCCGCCTTTTTTGGGCTGGGGGGCTATGCCATGGGCATTCTCGCCGCCCACGCGCAAAGCTATACACCGCTGATGGAGACGCCTTTCCTGATCGAGGGCACGAAGTCCATGCCGGTGATCTGGCTGGTGGCGATCGTTGTCGCAGGCTTGGCGGCACTGGCCATCGGCGCGCTGAGCCTGCGCACCAGCGGTGTCTATTTCATCATGATCACGCTCGCCTTCGGGCAGATGCTCTATTACTTCGCGATCTCATGGCCTGCCTACGGCGGGGAGGACGGGCTTTCGATCTATGTGCGCAACGGGTTTCCGGGGCTGAATACGCTCGATCCGATACAGTTCTTCGCCATCGCCTTCGTCGTGCTGGCGCTGGCGCTGCTCCTTGCCGGGCGGCTGGCGCGGTCCGCCTTCGGCCTCGCCCTTTCGGCGGCGCGCCAGAACGCGGAGCGGGTGGAGACCGTGGGCCTTGCGCCCTATCGTCTGCGGCTCGTGGCCTTCGTGATTTCCGGGGCGATCACCGGGCTTGCCGGGGCGCTTTTCGCCGACCTCAACCGTTTTGTGAGCCCGGTGATGTTCAGCTGGCAGACCAGCGGGGAGATCATGGTTTTCGTGATCCTCGGCGGGGTGGGGCGGCTTTACGGGCCGGTGGCCGGGGCGGCCCTGTTCATCCTGCTGGAACATGTCCTCGGGGGTTTGAGCGAATATTGGCACGTCTATCTCGGCCTGCTGCTCCTGATGGTGGTGCTCTTTGCCCGGGGCGGGCTGATCGGCACCGTCGCGGGACGGGAGGTGGCGCATGACTGACCGCGCGATCCTGCGGGTGGAGAACCTGAGCAAGAGTTTCGGCGCGCTGAAAGCCACGGATGACGTGTCGCTGACGGTGATGCCCGGCGAGATCCATGCGCTGATCGGACCGAACGGTGCCGGGAAATCGACGCTGATCAAACAGGTCGCCGGGGGGTTGCGCAACGACGCCGGGCGGATCTGGTTCGACGGCGAAGACGTCACGCCGCTGGGCACCGTGGCACGGGCGCGCGCGGGGCTGGGGCGGACCTTCCAGATATCCTCGCTCGCCATGGAATACACCGTGTTGCAGAACGCGGTGCTGGGCGCTTTGGGGCGGCGCGGCGGGGCCATGCGTTTCTTTGCCCCCGTGATGGCAAAGGGAGAGCTGCGCGAGCGTGCCATGGGCGCGCTGGAACGCGTGGGCCTGCAGGACCACGCGATGAAGCGCACGGCGGACCTTAGCCATGGGCAGCGCCGCCAGCTTGAGGTCGCCGTGGCGCTGACGCTGGAGCCGAAGGTGTTCCTGATGGACGAGCCGATGGCGGGGCTCGGGGCGAGCGGGTCAAAATCCATGACCGGCTTTCTCGACGGGTTGCGCAGCGAGGCACCGATCCTGCTGGTCGAACATGACATGGACGCGGTTTTCGCGCTGGCGGACCGTATTTCGGTGCTGGTCTACGGCAAGATCATCGCCAGCGGCGGGGCGGAGGACATCCGCCGCGACCCGGTGGTCCGCGAAGCCTATCTGGGTGCGGAGGACGCGGCATGAGCTTTCTTTCGGTCGAAGGCATCTGCGCCTCCTACGGGCCGTCGCAGGCGCTTTTCGGTGTGGACCTTGCGCTGGAGGAAGGCGAGGTCTGTGCCCTGATGGGCCGCAACGGGATGGGCAAATCCTCCACCATCAAGGTGATCTGCCGCATGCTGCGTCATTCGGCGGGGCAGGTGACGTTCGATGGCCGCGACCTCGGCCCGATGCCCAGCCACAAGGCCGCACAAGCGGGTCTGGGGCTGGTGCCCGAGGGGCGGCGCTGTTTCGGGCCGCTCACCGTTTATGAAAACCTGATCGCCGCCGCCCGCCCGGGCGCGTGGGACTACGACCGTGTCTGCACGCTCTTTCCGCGTCTGGGCGAACGCCGCGACCAGCAGGCGGGGCTGCTTTCGGGGGGCGAGCAGCAGATGCTGGCTATTGGCCGCGCGCTGATGACCAATCCGCGCCTGCTGATCCTCGACGAGGCGACCGAAGGCCTCGCCCCCGTGGTCAGGCAGGAGATCTGGGACGCGGTGGCGACGCTGAAGCGCGACACCGGGCTCGCGCTCATCGTGGTGGATAAATCGCTGGCTGAACTGCGGCGCGTGGCGGACCGGGCCGTGGTGCTGGAACGGGGGCGCACCGTTTGGGCCGGTGCGATGCGCGATCTGGACCGGCAGGTCGCCGATACATACCTCGGCGTCTGAGCCGGGAGAGACTCAAGGGGATCACTATGGGACATCGAGTCATTCAGCCCGAAGGCTGGGCACCGGCAAAGGGCTATGCCAACGGCATCCTCAGCGCGGACGGGCATCTTTTCGTGGGCGGCCAGATCGGCTGGACCGCGGACCAGCGCTTCGAGGCGCATGATTTCATCGGCCAGATGACGCAGGCGCTGCGCAACATCCGCGCCGTGGTCGAAGCGGCGGGCGGTGTCCCCGAGGATATCGTCCGGCTGACATGGTATGTCACCGACAAGGCCGAATACCTCGCCGCGCAGGCGGAGGTGGGCCGGGCCTACCGCGAAGTGATGGGCCGCCATTTCCCCGCCATGGCGATGGTGGTGGTCAACGCACTGGTCGAGGATGACGCCAAGGTTGAGATCGAGGCGACGGCGGTGCTTTCCTCCGCGCGGGGCTGAGTTCCGAGGCTGCCCGCCGGGGGTGTCGCACCCCCGGACCCCCGCGAAGTATTTCCGATCATGAGAAGGGGGTCTTAGCCTCGCTGGCGGAGGCCGCGGTAGACATGGGCCGCGATGAAGAGCAGCGCCGCGACCACCACGATGCTGGGCCCGGTGGGCGTGTCGAAGCGGAAGGATCCGGCGAGCCCGCCGAAAGCGGCGACACCGCCCAGCACCAGCGCCCAGAGCGCCATGACCTCGGGGCTGCTGGCGAGGGGCCGCGCGGCGGCGGCGGGGATAATCAGCATCGCCGCGATGAGCAATGCGCCCACCACCTTGATCGCCACCGCGACCGTGATGGCGAGCGCCAGTGTCAGCACCAGATCCTCGCGCGCGGGTTTCAGCCCCGCCGCCTGCGCCAGATCGCGGTTCAGCGTGGCCGCGAGGAGCGCCGACCAGCGCCATGCGAGCAGCGCGCCCACGGCAGCGGCACCGATCCAGATCACCGCCAGATCGGCGCGGGTGACGGCCAGTATCTCTCCGAAGAGATAGGCCTGCAGGTCGATCCGCCGCCCCGGCAGCAGCGAAACCGCGACCAGCCCCGCCGCCAGCGCACCATGGGCCAGCACCCCCAGCAGCGCATCCTGCCCCAGCCGGCGCTGGGTAAGACCGGTGACAGCCAGCGCCATCAACAGGGCCACGATGAGCACCCCGGCGAGGATGGGAAGTTGCGTGGCCAGCGCGAGCGCCACCCCCAGCAAGGCCGCGTGGCTGGTGGCATCGCCGAAATAGGCCATGCGACGCCAGACCACGAAACACCCCAGCGGCGCGGTGGCCAGTGCGACCCCCAGCCCCGCCAATGCCGCGCGGACCGCGAAATCATCCAGCAGGGACATCATGGGTTCGCGTCCCGGCCTGCATGGTCATGGGTGTGATCATGATGGTGATCGTGGTCGTGTGAATGGTGGTGATCGTGCCGGTAGAGCGCCAGCGCGCCCTGCGTGCCCGACCCGAAGAGCGCGCGGTACTCGGGCGCGTCCGCCACGACTTCGGGGGCGCCTTCGCAGCAGACATGCCCGTTGAGGCAGAGCACCCGGTCCGAGGCCGCCATGACGACATGGAGATCATGGCTCACCATCAGGACGGCGCAGCCCAGTTCGGCGCGCACTGCCTCGATCTGCCGGTAGAAAGACGCGGCACCCGGCTGGTCGAGCCCCTGCGTCGCCTCGTCGAGGATCAGCAGGTGGGGGTTTCCCAGCAGGGCGCGGGCAAGGAGGATGCGCTGGAACTGACCGCCCGAAAGATCCGTCATCTGCCGCCGCGCCAGATCCGCCGTTCCGGCCTGGGCCAGCGCCGCGTCCAGCGCGGCGCGCGGCCAGCGACGCGGCAGCGACAGGAACCGCCGCACCGTAAGCGGCAGCGTCGGGTCGATATGCAGCTTCTGGGGAACATAGCCGATGCGCAGGCCCGGCATACGCTCCACCCGGCCCGCATCCGGCTCCATCGCGCCGATGAGCGCGCGCAGCAGGCTGGATTTGCCCGATCCGTTGGGGCCGACGATCGTCACGATCTCTCCCTTCTCGATGGAGAAATTGACGTTTTCCAGGATGGAGCGGCCATCGCGCCGCAGGCCGAGGCCGCGGGCGGCGATGAGGCTCATGCGGCAGCCTTCCGGCAGGCGGGGCAGAGGCCCTGCGCCTCGACCACCGTGCGTTCGATGAGAAACCCGGCTTCCTCGGCCGCGGCACCGAGGCGGCCCTGCCGCGGGGTCGTCGCTGTTTCGGCGACCGACCGGCAGGCGCGGCAGATCAGGAAGGCGGGCGCATGGTCATCGCCCAGATGGGCACAGGCGAGATAGGCGTTCAGCGCCTCGACCTTGTGGGCGAAACCCGCCTTCACCAGAAAATCGAGCGCGCGGTAGGCGACCGGCGGCTGGGAGCCGAGGCCCTCTTCGGACAGTCGCGCCAGCAGGTCATAGGCCCCCAGCGCGCGATGCTCCGAAAGCAGAATTTCCAGCGCCCGGCGGCGTACCGGGGTCAGCCGCAGCTTGCGCGCGCGGCACTGGGCCTCTGCGGCGGCGAGGCCGGAGCGGACGCATTTGGCGTGATCGTGCTGGGTAAAGCCAAGGGCGGTCATGGGATGTCCTGCGTTTTGGCTATTGATATGTTATAACATACAAGGTAGCAAGCCCCGACTTTCCCAAGGAGTCCGCCATGCCCAGATCACGTTCCGCCCTGCTGACGCTCGGCCTTGCCCTGACCGCTGCGATACCGACCCTTCTCCGGGCCGAGGTGCCCCGGGTGGCGACCGATATCGCACCCGTCCATGCGCTCGTTTCCCGCGTGATGGAGGGGGCCGGGCGCGCGCCTTCGCTGCTGCTGCCGCCCAGTGCCTCCCCCCATGATTACGCCATGCGCCCGTCGGAGGCGCGCAGCCTGTCGGAAGCCGATCTGGTGGTCTGGGTGGGTCCGGTGCTGACCCCTTGGTTGGGCGGGTCCATCGACAGTCTGGCCCCCGAGGCGGAGGTGCTGACACTGGCGGAAGTGTCCGGCACGCTGGCATTGCCCCTGCGGGAGGGGGCGCTTTTCGGTGGTCACGCGCATGGCGCGGAGGAAGCATCCGAAGGGATGGACGAGCAGCATGAGGAGGATGGCCACGAGGCGGATGAGCATGAAGAAGAGGGCCATGCAGGCGGCGACCCGCACCTCTGGCTCGATCCGCGCAACGCGGCACTCTGGCTCGGCCCCATCGCGGAGGCGATGGCAGAGCAGGACCCCGACAATGCCGCGCTCTATCTTGAGAACGCCCGCGCAGGTCAGGCAGAGCTTGCCGCGCTGGAGGAGGAAATCGCCAAAACTCTCGCACCCGCACGGGGAAAGCCGTTTCTGGTCGCGCATGACGCCTATCATCATTTCGAAGCCCGGTTCGGTATAGAGGCTTCGGGCGCGCTGGCCGATACCGAAGCCCTGGCACCGGGTGCCGCACGGCTTGCCGAAATACGCGATGCGGTGCGGGACCGCGGCATCCTGTGCATCTTTGCCGAGCCGCAGACCGACCGACGCTTGCTGGAAACGGCGACCGAAGGCAGCGAGGTCCGTTTCGGCACGCTCGATCCCGTGGGGGCAGGGCTGGAGCCGGGGGCGGGCCTTTACCCTGCGCTGCTGCGTGACATGGCCGGAGCCCTGAGGGATTGCCTCGCTCCGGGGGATTGATCTGCCGCTTCGGGGCGGTCCGCTGGTGCGGAACGCCCCGGCGAAAGTTGCGTCACCCGGCGATCTTGCCGCCGCCGCGTTTCGTCACCGCCAGAACGGAGGGGCGGGGCGGCATCGCGGGGTCAAAATCCGGCCAGCGGGTGGCCGGGTCGGCAAAAGTGCTTTCCCGCTCGAACCCTTCGAGGGCTTTCGTTCCGTCCGTGCCGGGATGCTGGACGGCGAGAAAGAGCGTTTCATCGTCCGGGGTGAAATAGGGGCCGCACATCTCACCGCCGACGGGGCAGCGAAAGAAGAGCTTGCCGGTGCCGCGCGCCGGACCTTCGGTTTCCAGCGCATAGAGCCCGTCTGACTTGCCGGTCTTGTCCCACTTGCTGCCCTGATCGGTCGAAACCCAGAGCCTTCCGGCGTTGTCGATGGCACAATTGTCGGGGCTCGCGAACCAGCCGCTTTCCGACGTGTCGGGGTTCCACTGCGCACCGACGCCCGCGATCTGCGGGTCGCCACATTGCACGAGGATCGACCATGTCCCGCGCTCCGCCGCGTGGTCGCCGCCGTCTTCGCGGATCTCGATGATATGGCCGAAGGCGTTGTCGGGGCGGGGGTTGGCGGCATTCGCGTCTTCGCGCCGGGTATTGTTGGTCAGCATGACATAGACGGCGCCGTCGCCGCGGGGTTGCGCGTCCTCCGGGCGGTCCATGGGGGTGGCGCCCAGCAGGTCGGCGGCAATGCGGGCGTCGATCATCACGTCGCCCTGATCGGCAAAGCCGTTTTCGGCCGCGAGAGGACCCGTCCCATGGATCAATGGCAACCAATGCACGGTTCCGTCCTCGTCGAAACGCGCGGCGTAAAGCGTGCCTTCGGAAAGCAGTTTTCCATTGGCGGCGCGGTCGTCGGACACGGTGCCGTCGGAGACGTATTTGTACTGGTAGTCGAAACGCGCGTCGTCCCCCATGTAGACCACCAGTCTGCCGTCGCTGCTGACGGTGGTTTCGGCACCTTCATGGCGGAAGCGTCCCAGCGCGGTATGTTTGACGGGAACGGACTCCGGGTCCATCGGGTCCACCTCGACGATCCAGCCGAACTTGTTGGGCATCCGCGGCTCCTTGTCGATATTGAACCGGTCATGGAACCGGCCCCATGCATACCATTTGCCGGGTACGCCGTAGCGCCCGTATGACGTCGCCTCGGGGTTGCCGCTGTCTGCCGTTGCCGTGCCGTCGGTCTCTTCCGCGTCGCTCCAGAAGTAGCCGTGGAAATTCTCCTCCGCCATCAGCCATGTGCCCCATGGGGTCATGCCGCCCGCGCAGTTGTTGAGCGTGCCGATCACCTGTTTCCCCGTGGGGTCGTCATTGGTCTGCAGGCGCGGATGCCCCGCGGCGGGGCCATCGAGGGTCATCGCGGTCTCGAGCGGGGTGATCCGGCGGTTGTAGCGCCCGTCGCGCACCACCTGCCACTGGCCTGCGTCGTCGCGGGCGATCTCCACCACCGTTCCGCCATGGGCGGCCATCTCGATATCCACGAACCTTGCCTGCATGTCGCCGAAATCCGCCTTGTCCTGCCGGGGGGGCAGGTCGGGGAACATCACCTCTTCGTTGGTATATTCGTGATTCACGCAGAGCAGGCCGCGCTTGCCGTCATCGCCCAGCGGCAGGAACCCCACGTAGTCGTTGTTGTAGCCGAACTGGCGCAGCTGCGCCTCCGGCGTTTGGTTCATGACGTCGAATTCGGGCGCGTCGGCGGTGACCGGATCGCCCCAGCGCAGCAGGATCTGCGCATCGTATCCTTCGGCGACGTGATGGGTCGTGTCGTTGCCCCATTGTACCTCGTCAAAGACGTAGCGGCTGGTGGGGGCAGCACCTGCCGGGGTGGGGGCGACCAGAGCGGATGTGCCGAAGAGCGCGGTGGAGGCGGTAACGCCCAACATGCCCTTCAGCATGTCGCGGCGGCCGTAGCGGGCGTTGATCACATCCCCGATGGTGCGCGACAGATCCGGGTTGGTGGGGATGTCGTCGAAAGCCTCGAAGGCTTCGGCGCGGTTACCGATGGCGGGATCGTTGACGATGTCTCGGCGGTTCATGGCAGCTTTCCTCTCTGGTGGACCGATGCAGGAATTGCTGCGATTCTGTCACAGCCAGATGACAAGCGCGAGAGTTTTGCGTGAAAGGTACGAAAGAGAACGGCAAGCCGCCTATCGGTCAGACCGGGGCGCGACCGAACCCTTCGATCAACTGGCGCAGGCCGATGGCGGCGCCCACACCGATGGCGGCCAGCGTGACCGGCCCGCTGAACGACAGCACCGATATGGCTGAGATTCCCTGGCCGATGGTACAGCCCATGGCGACAACCGCGCCCACCCCCATCAGTGCCGCACCCAGTATCTGGCGGCGCAATTCGCGCGGGTCCTCGCAGGCTTCCCAGCGGAAGTGGCCGCGCCAGAGCGAGCCGAGGAACGCCCCCAGCCAGACCCCGGCGACAGAGCCGATGCCAAAGCTTAACGGGCGCACCGATCCCTGCATCGCGAACATCAGGGTATCGCCCAGGGGTGCCGCGTAGCTGTGGGAAACGATCGTCTGGGGGGCAAAGCCGGTCCGGGCAATCCAGGCGGTCAGCGCCCAGCCCGACATGATCGCCAGCCCCACGACGCAGGACCATAGCACGGCACGTATATTGCCGCGAAAGGAGGGTGCCGCGAGCATCGCGGCACAGAGCGCCAGACCGAGTGC
>NZ_LWEX01000093.1 GCF_001634885.1 Sulfitobacter sp. HI0040
CGTTGGGAGAGACCATCGCATGGACACAAGCGCTGGCGGATGCCTCCGAAGCGGCGCTGAAAGACGGGCTGCCGATCTTCATGGGCGGCGATCACGCGCTTTCGCTCGGCACCGTTCTGGGTGCGATGCGCCACGCCGAGGCGCAGGGCCGCCCGCTCTTCGTGCTCTGGCTCGATGCGCACAGCGATTTCCACACGCCCGACACCACCGACAGCGGCAACCTGCACGGCACGCCGCTGGGTTATGTCACGGGCCGCGAAGGGTTTGACGGCTTTCCGGACGTCGGCACCCCGCTGCCGCAGGACAATATCGCAATCATCGGGCTGAGGTCCGTCGATGCCGCCGAACGGGCCGCATTGCAGGGCACGACGATCCAGCACGTCGACATGCGAGAGATCGACGAGACGGGCATTGCACGCCCTCTGACCGCCTTCCTCGAAAAGGTCGCGGCGGCGGACGGCATGCTGCATGTCTCGCTCGACGTCGATTTCCTCGACCCTTCCGTGGCGCCCGCGGTCGGAACCACGGTGCCGGGCGGCGCGACGGTGCGCGAGGCGCATCTGGTGATGGAAATGCTGCACGACAGCGGGCTGATGACCTCGCTCGACCTCGTCGAACTCAACCCCTTTCTGGACGAGCGCGGGCGCACCGCTTCCCTGATGGTGGATCTGGCGGCGTCCGCCCTTGGCCGCCGCGTCTTTGACCGCCCGACCCGCGCTTACTGAAGGAGCCTGCGATGAACATTCCCAAACCTTCCGACAAGGCGCTGGTGCCCTTCGTATCCGTCGACCACATGATGAAGCTCATCCATCATGAGGGCGTCGAACAGATGCTGGCGGGCCTTGCAGAGTACATCGAAGCCGATTTCCGCCGCTGGGAGCTTTTCGACAAGACCCCCCGAGTGGCCAGCCACTCCGAAAAGGGGGTGATCGAGCTGATGCCCACCTCTGACGGGGATGTCTACGGCTTCAAATACGTGAACGGGCATCCGTCCAACACGGCGGACGGCTTGCAGACCGTCACCGCCTTCGGCCTGCTTGCGGACGTGGCGACTGGCTATCCCGTCCTGCTGACGGAGATGACGATCCTTACCGCGCTGCGCACCGCGGCGACCTCTGCGGTGGTGGCGCGGCTGCTGGCCCCCCGGGGCAGCAAGGTGATGGCGATGATCGGCAACGGGGCGCAATCGGAGTTCCAGTCGCTGGCGATGAAAGCCATCGTCGGGATCGAAGAGGTGCGCCTCTATGACATCGACAAGGCCGCCACGCGGAAATGCGCGGCCAACCTCGAAGGCAGCGGTTTGCGCGTTGTGTCCTGCGACAGCGCCGAAGACGCGATGCTGGGCGCGCAGATCATCACCACCTGCACGGCGGACAAGCAATATGCCACCATCCTGACGGACAACATGGTGGGTTCCGGCGTGCACATCAACGCCATCGGCGGCGACTGTCCCGGCAAGACCGAACTCGCCCCCGCGATCCTGCACCGGGCCGGCATCTTCGTCGAATACCCCGAGCAGACGCGGATCGAGGGGGAGATCCAGCAGTTGGAGGCCGACCACCCTGTCACCGAGATCTGGCAGGTGCTGACAGGTCAGGCCGAAGGGCGGCGGAACGACGAACAGATCACCCTGTTCGACAGCGTGGGTTTCGCGATCGAGGATTTCTCGGCCCTGCGCTACGTCCGCGACCGCATCAAGGGGACGGAGCTTTTCCATCCGCTGGACCTGCTGGCCGATCCGGACGATCCGCGCGATCTCTTCGGGATGTTGCAGCGCGCCAAGGGCTGACCTGGCGGGCGCGCCGGGGTGGTTTCAGCCCCGGCGCGTCACGTCATGGGCATAGAGCCAGTCGAAGGCCCCCGTCATACGCCCCGGTGCCGCGCGGCTTGCGATCCGCAGCGCCGCATGCGCCCCCCAGCGCAGCGGGCCGGGGGCAAGGTGATAACGCCAGGCGTTACGCTCCGCCGCCTGTACGACACGGGCCACCCTGTCAGCGCGGCGGGCCTGATACTGCCGCAGGGCGGTGTCGCGCTCCTGCCGGGTGAGGCAATCGGCCAGAACCCAGGCATCCTCCAGCGCCATGTTCGCCCCCTGCGCGAGAAAGGGCAGCGTCGGATGCGCGGCATCACCGAGCAGCGCCACACCCCCTTGTTGCCACTGCGCTGCCACCGGATGGCTATGCAAGCCCCAGAGCGTCACCTTTTCCACCGCTGACAGAAGATCGGCGGCACGGCCCGTGAAACCTGCGAAGGCTTCCCGCAGATGCGCGGGATCGTCCGCATGGGTCCAGCCCTCGGCGGCCCAGCGGTCCCGCTCCTCCACCGCGACGAGGTTGATGAGGGCGCCTCCCTTGATCGGATAGCTGACCAGATGGCGCCCCGCGCCCATATGAACATGCACTTCCGGCGGATGGTCGCCGGGATCGGCCACCGTCGCACGCCATGCGACTTGCCCTGTGAACCGGGCGGTATCGGCACCGTTGAGCACGGGCCGGGCGACCGAATGGATGCCATCGGCGGCCACGACGACCTCGGCCCGCCGGATCGTGCCATCCGTCATCTGGATCTGCGGCAGCGCTCCGGGCCGTACCGATGCGACCTGCCGGCCCAGATCGAAGGTGACATTAGCGCGCCGCGCCGCATCGGCCAGAACCTCGATCAACCCGGCACGATGGGCAAAGAGATAGCGCCCCTCCGGACCCGCCTTGGCAAGGTCGAGCCGCGCGACGGTCCTCCCGTTTTCCCCGTTCTGCAGGACGAC
>NZ_LWEX01000094.1 GCF_001634885.1 Sulfitobacter sp. HI0040
CGCGCTTTCGCCCTCTTCATAGCCAAGATGCGCGGTCAGTTCAGCACCCAGCATCCGTTCCATGAGCTTGATCTTCAGCTCTTTCATCAGCCCGGCATCGCCGAGCAGGTCCTCAGGGCGATCAACGCCCTTAAGCAGTTCGTCCAGGATTTCTTTCGAGATGGTCATGCATGCTTCCTTTTGGTGAAGCATGAACCGGATCAATCATACACAAAAGGTCGGACACTCTCCGCAGATGACATGCGCGTTTGGCAATGACGCGGCCTGCTTCAAATACCCGAGATCACGCAGGACAGTCTCCCGCTCGCGCCGCCGTGCCTGCCCCAGCTGACCGGTTCGGCGTAGTTCCTTGTGTCGCCACCACGAGGCAGCGGTCGCGCGCAACACGCGCAAGAAACCTGTTTGCATTGGAATGTCCTTCATCAGAAATGGCAGACCGGAACCCGGCCCGGACCCATCTGAGGGACCCCAAAGGCCCTCATCCGTCAGTCACAAAACCCGAAGGACACTTTCACTCTTTGGGGAACTGATGCCGGAGAATGTTGAATGCGAAGCTCATGAAAGCCTAGGATCTTGCACTTTCCGATGGCAGACCCCACTGAGGAACAGGGTCAGGCCCGGACACCCTCTTTCGGGCACCCCAAAGGCCTGACCTTCCCCGGCCCTCCTCTTCCTCTCAAACCCCATGATTTCCGCAGGTGGCTTGATTTTGTTCCTGTTATGTTCTATTTTAGGAACCACGCTAAGAAGGGAGATCCCCGATGGAAAGCACCACTTACGCCCTGCCCGCGACGCTCAAGCAGATTGCCTATGCGCGCTCACTGGCCCTGCGCAACCAGACGCTTTTGCCGTGGGAGGTTCAGCAAGATCGGCGCTCCTTGAGCGCCTGGATCGACGCACAAGCCAAGCTGACCCCGGGCGCGCAGGATAGCCGCCCGACATCTAAGCAGGTCGCTTTTGCCGAGCGCCTCGCCCGCATCAAACGCCGCACTGTGCCGGACGAGTGTTTCCGCGACAAGGGGCTGATGTCGAAGTGGATCGACGGGAACAAGTGAAGCTGGGCTGACCCTGCGGTGATCGATACTACTTCAGCCGATCGACAACGGATGCACCACCCGACCTGGCAAGCGCGATCAGGCTGGACTGGATTTTGGATGTGAATACTGAACTGAACGTGCCGATGGGCGTGCGGTCCTCCCAGACATAGGACCGCTCCAGAATATCGGTGTTGATCTCGTCCAGCATGACCCATTTGCGAACATGGGTTTCCAACCCCACGCGCTGCGACTCGATCTGTGGCACCTCGATGAACTTGCGCGAGGGCAAGGGCGGCTGCGTGGTGATCGGCAGGATGAACACCACGGTCTCGCTATCGGACTTGGCAACAGTGACGGCGATACAGACAGGCCGCGTCTTGCGGCCCTCGGTCTCGCCCGCCATCTGTTCGCGTTTCCACAGGAACGGATAGCGGAAAACCTCTCCAGCACTCGGCTTAGTCATCTGCCTGCGTCAAGTCCCGCTCGAGCCCTTCTATCATCAGCGCCTTGAGACCCTCGGGCATCTCGTCAACCATATGAGCTTGTTGAGTGGCCCCCCGCGCGAGCTGCTGATACTGATCCATGCTCATGAGCACGAATTTCGGCTTGCGATGTTTGGTGATCGCGATCGGCGAGCGAATGGCCGCGTCAAACAGGTCACTTGTGTGCCGCGTCAGGTCGGCCGCCTTGAACTCGGGAAGCTCATTCATGATCAGGGTCTCCATTTGTCCAGAATATACATACATTCTGGATATTCTGCAAGAGATGGGTTGAGCCCTTCCATGTGTCATCCGAACCGCCGCACGGTCTCAGTGTAGGTGTACTCATAGGCGGTGTTGCCGTCTTCAATGGACTCGTCCGAGGTCAGGTGGTCGTAGCCGCGATAGGCTACCAGCGCGCCGTAGCGGTCGAACGTGACGAACGCCCCTTCCCGTCCGATTTCCTTTGCGTCGAAGAACAACGGCCGGGTCTCGATCTCTTCCACCTCTGTTTCCGACACGCCAAGCCGCGTGTCGATCTCGTCGGGGATTTCATCCTGACTCGAGTATTCTTCCTCGAGCAGCTTAGCATTGGCCGTAGCTTCGTCATCCGGCATAGGTGCCGGATCGCCGGACAAGGACCTCAGGCCGTGGCTGTAGCCGTAGGGCAGGTCGAGTGCGACCTCGATCCACTTCCAGACCTCAACCGCAACCGTCTCAGCCTGGGCCTTGAGTTTTTCTGTCACCAGCCGATCGAACAAGGCAAGGTCCTCGAGCGAACTGTCGCCATCGCCCTGGAAGAGGTCATGCAGCATCGGTCTGACCCTTGTCAGGCAGGGACACAAACGCGCAGGACTGGTCGAACGGGTGCAGCGCGTCGCTCTGCATGTTTCCGCAAGGGAATCGTCCTCGGTCAGAATCTCGAACTTGCCGGTTTTAGTACCATCGTCAGCCAACACGGGCCGCACGCTCAGGCTCTGCATGAGGCCGCGGCGAGCGATGTCCTCGACGGACACGCCGGCCTTGATGCGCCGCACGTTGGACTGCCTCAACATCATTTTTTCGAAAGGGATATCCCGGGACGGGGACAGGGTGATTTTCTGGACAGTTTTGGTCATCAGATATTCTCCACGGCAAGCGTCGGAAGCCACTTTTCCGATCTCACTTCCGGTCACCCTCAAACCAACACTCCTTTCCCTCTCATGGTGGTTCTTGACCGCGGTCAAGAAGTTCATGTGGGAGCAAGTTGTGTGCGTAGAACCCTTTCAAAATAAGCGTCAGGGTGTTTGATCGTGTCTGCTCTTGCTATCAGGTAGTCGAAAACGAGGAGCAGTTTTCCTGCACCAGCTTTCTGGATCCCATGCCGCAGTTCGTCTTGGCTTATTCTAAGCAATCGACCGAGGTCGTATAGAATGCGGGTGAGGGCTTCTCCCGTGCGCGGCGGTTCTGGGAAAAATCCCGCAACGTGGGTGAAGTCTTCCCATGCCATGCGTGCTGGGTCTCGGTTCATCGTGGGTTTGGTTTGTGCGGTTTGTTCACCGTGATTGACCGTAGTGGGAACAATCTTTTTAATATCTTTTTTTATAGACTCTATGTGCCGGACATTCTGACCGTTTGTGGCGGGCAGATCGTTGGAATCTGGTGTATCAGGTCGGTGTTCGATAGTTTGTAAATTATCTGCGGTACCAGCGTTTGCCGCGGCATGGTGTTCACCGTAGCTTGCGTCGGTATCGGCTCCGAGGGCCCTAAGTTCTGAGATAACGCTCAGCACTGCATCAACGGTTAATGTTGCTCGACGCAGGACATTTCTGATCATGTTGAGGGTAGAGAGCTTTGCTTCATCGAAGCGTGTCTGTTGGAGTAGCGAAGCACGTAGGGCCAACGCCTCAGCCTTCAGTGAGCGCAAGCGCTCGCGTTCTTCGGTGAGCTGCAAGGCTTGTGTCGCGAGTGAGCCGTACCTCTGGATCAAGGGCTTCAGGTCGATACCGAAGGCATCTCTGATAACGCCTCCATACCGCAGCGGAAAGCGTTTGCCATTTGCTGAATTCTTGCGCTCGATCAGTTCAGCAGCTGAGAGGCGTCCCAGGCTGCGTCGAATTGTTCTCTCATCGAGTCCATTGGCGCGCTCTGATAGAGAAGCGTTCGATGGGAACACGACAGTGAGCGTAAGTCGCTGGCTGTCCTGAATCTCACGTTCTTTGCGGGGTAGGAAGCTAATGAGCGCGGTCAGAACGGCGAGGTCATTGGTTGTAAGGCCGAGCTCCTTCCTCAGTACGCGAACTGGGCCCAGAAGCTCATAGGGGTTAGGGCAGGGTAGAGACGTCCGTTCCGCCAGGGCGGTTGTTGTTTCATTTGCATGTCTCATGGTGTTTCGGAAGAAAAAGCTTCCCCGTTCACCGCGAGCGGTGTTGAAATCGATTCGTTTTGGGGGTATCAATCAGGTGTCGAGACTGATTGAGGCCCTTCGGAAGCATCGCTTTCGGGGGGTCTTTCTTTTTCTAGCCGGTCCTCCTTTCGTTTTCTGCTCGTTGCTTTTGATGTCTTGACCGCGGTCAAGACACGGGGGTCGTCACTCTGGCCCGTCTTGACCGCGGTCAAGAAGCTCCGTGACCAGCTTCCGGACTGCCTCCTCAACACGAGGGACAAGATCAGCGTCCACATCGATGGTGATACGGTTGCCCTTTCGGCCGATCTTCACGCGCTCACTGGGGTGCGTCTTCTGCGTCGATGGTTTGGTGGCTGTCAGCAAGGTGACCGCCGCTTCGAGACGGTCGGGGGCCGGTATGTTGCGAGGGATTGTGCCGGCAACTTCTCGGGCTCTCGCGACGTCTTTCTCGCACAGCCTGAAAAGCTTTTCCCAAACCCGTCGACCAACGCCGTGTGCAGGTCCGATAGCCTGGATCAGTTCCATCGGGATGCCCGTAGCGATACGGTTCATCCGCGAGACGAGCGATTCATCGATCTGAAGTGCCCGATACGCGATCGTTTGAGCGTTCTTGCGCGTTTCGTCGGTTTTCCCAAGTTCTCGAATGATCCCGGCGACAAACAGAGCCCTTTCGATGAATGATGGATCTTGGCGCGCATTATTCTCTACGCCTTGGGCAATGAGAGCTTCCTCGTCGGTCATCTCCATGACCGTGGCGCGCACTTTCTGACCAAGTTGGCGACAAGCGAGAAGCCGACGGCGTCCATAGACGATCTCAAGCGCACCGTCTTCGGTTCGGCGAACCAGTACTGGAACCTTTTGACCGTGCTCGCGGATCGACGAGACAAGCTCATCCAGACCATCGCTTGGATCGATGCGGTCCATGACCGCGGACATCCGTATGGCGGTCGGGTCGATCAGCCGCGTGGCGTGTTTATCCTCTTCGAGCACAGATGCTTGAGCGCGAGCTACAGTCGGGCTCGTCCGTTTCATATCCAGATCGTCGTCTGAAGGCGGCGTTTTGCCCATCGCGTTCTTGAGTGAGTCCCCGAAGACCTTACGTGCCATGGCTACGCCCCCATGCTTTCAGGACTTCGCGTTCGACTTCGTCGGTCACGCGCGAGACGGACTCGATCGCGCGCTCGTAAGTTCTGCGGTTCACGTCGCGAGGTTCGACCTCGAAGATGCTCTGCTGGGTGTTCGCAGCATCACCCACGGCTGTTGATTTCAGGAACTCGGCAGAAAGCACGGCATCCCCGAGGACTGTCCGAAGCAGAGACGAAATCTGCACCTGCGGACCATCCGTATTTTCGTAGCGTGTGATCAGAACTCGCACGAAGTTCAGTCCATGTTCCGGAGCGTGTGCCTCGACGACGCCCATTAGGTTGCTCGCCATGCCCAGAAAGCTCGCCAGCGACATGACATCGAGCATCGACGCGTTGAGTGGGATCAGGACCCCGGTCGATGCAAAGAGGGCAGAGATCACCGAGAAGTTCAGCTGCGGTGGGGTGTCAAATATCACCACATCATATCGGTTGAGGACGGGCTCAAGCGCTTCCCGGATGCGGCTATGGAACGTGGTGGCGCCGTGTCTGAAGCTCAGGGCGACCTCAAACTCGTACTCCATGATGTCCATGGATGCCGGGATCAGATCCACGGTCGGAAAGTTCGTTTTGCGAATGATCTCTGTTGCGGGTAATGGATCGTCGGATCGGATAAGATCGTATGAAGTCGGCATATCCGGATCGAGCTCGGGAGTAACCCCGAACAGGTTTGTCAGACTTGCCTGGCTGTCGAGGTCGATCAGCAAGACACGGTAGCCGCGCAGACCCAGTAGTTGTCCTACATGGGCAACAGATGACGTCTTTGCCGAACCACCCTTCAGGTTGAAGATCGTCAAGACCTGACAAGCCTCTCCCGGTCTTCTGTGCGGGTGTTCTTCTGGCTTGATCCTTCCAGTCTCGAGAAGTACGCGTTGTGCCTCGACCATCTCCTCTGCAGAGAAGCTACGGCGGTTGCCGCCCTCCAGAACACCTTCGGGGAAGCCTTCGAGGTTTGACACATGATGGCGGAAGGTATTCTGATTAATGCGAAGAAGTTCAGCCGCTTCCCTCATGGCGAAGCGGCGGAGGCCCTTCTGAGCGTCCGGTGGGAAGGTTTCCTGCGCATGTTCACGCAACCGACTACCAAGCCGCTTGGACATGACTTCAAATCTCTGGGAGGCCCGTATCCCGTTCATCACTGCCCTCAAGTCTTTATTGTTTTGCAAAGCTTAACAGATATTGTGGATAAATCCAGACCAAACCGTTGAGCGGCCTGAGGGCGTTGAAGGCACCCATTTCTGTCGACGGTAAACTGTTAAAAATCAGCGTCTTGGGCGACTGCGCTCTCACTTTACTTCAACACCTCGTTGCCAGTTGCGAAGTGACCACAAGATGTATTGTGAGTGCGTAGAGAATTCAGTCGGCAGAATCGGATGGACGATTCTCCGGGATCTCAGTCGAGCAACCCCAGCCTCTCGGCCCGCTCCAGCAGCATCTTCACCGACGAAGGCTGCCAGCTTGTCCGCCCGCGGGGCGTGCGCTCACGCATCGCTTCCAGCCGGGTGCAGATCGCTTGGAGCTTAATGCCGGGATCCGCGCCCTTGATGGCGGCGACGATGGCGGGCAGGCGGTCATCGGTTTCGCGGCGGCCGGCGCGGGCTAAAACTGTTTCGGGCAGGAAGCCGTCGCGGACATAGGCCTTCACGGCGCGCAAGAGACGGCTTTGGGTCCAGCGACGCGCCTCGGGCAGGGGGCCGTTGATGATGCGCACCACGTCTTCCCAGGCCAAGTCGGGGCGCAACCGACGCACATGGGGCACCCAGTCCTGTGCCGTCTCGTTCAGACGCTCAATGTAGCCGTCCTGTCGCGCCAACCGCACCTTGCGAAGAGCGGCAGGGTCTTTGGCCCGCAGTCCGGGGTTTCCGCCCACGCGGCCCTTTGTGCGTGCGCTGGCCAAGCCAGCCTTCGTCCGTTCCCGGATTAGTGCGCGCTCGAACTCGGCCGCAGCGCCCAAGACCTGCAGCGTGAACTTGCCTTGCGGGGATCCGGTGTCGATCGGGTCCTGAATGGAACGAAAGAACGCACCCTTGGCCTCCAGCCGCTCGATCACCTCCAGCAAATGCGACAGGGATCGCGCGAGGCGGTCAATCCGCACGACGACCAGCGTGTCGCCTTTGCCGATGCGTTCCAACACTCGCCCAAGCACCGGCCGCGCGCGATTGCCGCCTGAGGCGTGCTCTTCATAGATTTCGGCGCAACCCGCAGATTTCAGGGCCTGCGACTGGGGCAGGGGGGTCTGATCCTCGGTAGATACGCGGGCATAACCGATCAGGGGCATCAAAACAATATTTTTGCAGTTTCATATAGCGTCATTAAACGACCGTTTGTAAATGAATGCAAGGGCGCGCTCTGTGGCGCTGTTCATCAGAAAGCCCTTGGTTTCCATACGCAGAGCGCGATCAGGGAGGTCTCGCGGACCATCGCGCGCGCGTGCTATGTAAGGTGTACAAACGCACTCTGATAAAACCCTTGGGTAAAGCTCAAAATAGCTGTATTTTGCGCATATGAGGCCTGGAACCCCCGCATTGTATGATGAATCCGACGCGCTCGGCATTTATGCTGAGGAGGTCGAACAGGCGTCTGAGGACGACCTGTGGTTTCTGCCCGGTCCGATGGACGACGAGCCGGACTATTTGCCGCCGGGACCACGGGCCGAACCGCGTGAAACCGAGGTCCTCGACGAATGGCGGAAGGCAGAGGGCGGGCAGGCCGCGCGTCTTGCCCGTGTGGCCGGTCGCGTCGGCGCGCTGGATGACCGGTTGAAGCGCGGACCGGAAGGATGGCGGCATCGGCTTGCGCTGATGGAGGCCGCAGATTTGAGCTGGCACACCGGTGACCGCATCAGCCAAGACCGGCTGGCGCTCTGGATCTCGCTGCGCCTGTCCGGTGTCCAGGACGACACGGCGGCGCTGGCGCGAGTCGGATGGGCGATTCGGCGACTGACGGGTGGACCGGGACCGGAGCAGGACCTTTCCGCCTTCCTCGACCGTCGCGACCCCGAGAACATCAGTGATGAGACCGAGCCGTTCGTGGATCGCGCGAGCGGTTGGCTGGATCTGATGGGGCAGGCCACGGACCTGCACCCGATCACTCGCGCTTGCGCGGGCTTTCACCTCTGGCGCCTCGCGGGGCTCGGGCAGCACGACGACCGTATGGAAGCGGCTGTCGCAGCTGCGCGGATCGCGGCCAGCGATGGAAGAGGCGCAGTCTTCACGCCTCTGGCCATGGGCGGGGCAGGGGGACTACGAGCCGGTGGTTCACCGTTCGAACGTCTGGAACGCTGGCTATACGGGATGGAAGCCGCGTGCCTGACCGCGGTGCGGCACCTTGACGATATCGAGGCATGGTCGGCGCGGGCGGAAGCCGAAATGACATTGCTCTCGGGCAGGACGCCGCCGGCCTTGCGCGCAGTGCTGACCGAATGGCCGCTCGTCTCTGCGCCAATGGCCCAGGCCCTGACGAGTGCCAGTCGCGCCGCTGTTCAGCGCAACCTTGCATGGATGCAAGAGCGGGGTCTGATCCGCGAGGTGACAGGACAGGGGCGGTTCAGGATGTGGAAGGCGACAAACTGAAGGTTAGCGTGGGTCTCACCCGCTCACTCGACAGCAGCGATAACCGCGAGCACGCGGCAGGGCGCGCAGAAACTCACCAACACTTAATGCATTTGTTGCACTTATTTCATATATGGTGGTAGAGAACAGAAACCGGAGAGGAGACCACCATGAACATGCTGGCACACCGACATCTTCCGCCCACGCCGCAGGACGCAGCGATTGCGCGCGTCTCTGGCCAGGCATTGTCACGCTTCGCCCAGGCGCGCGCGCCGTTGAAACTTCGTGTGACGGACTCCGAGCAGATGGAGCCGATCGAGCTTCCTGCGGGCGCCGTATCGCTGCTCATGGAGATCCTCGAGGCGATGGCAGCGGGGCGGGGGGTCACCATCATCCCCGAGAACGCCGAACTCTCGACCGTACAGGCCGCTGAGGTTCTGAACGTCTCGCGTCCGTTCCTGATCAAGCTGCTCGAGGATGGTGCCATACCGCATCGGAAGGTCGGCAAGCATCGCCGCGTCCGCATGGAAGACGTGATGTCCTACAAGGCCGCGATCGATACCGAGCGTGAAGCTGCGCTCGATCAACTGGCCGCCGACGCTCAAGAGCAGGACATGGGCTACCGCTCGAAATGAGCCAGTACACGGTCCTGTTCGATGCGAACGTCCTTTATCCCGCGCCGATGCGCGATGCACTGATGCAGTTGGCGGTCACAGACCTTTTCAAGGCCAAGTGGACGGCCGATATCCATCGGGAGTGGATTGATGCGCTTCTGCGCAATGAACCTCATCGGGAGCGCGCCGCGCTGGAACGAACTCGCGACTTGATGGACAGGGCCACACGCGACTGTCTGGTCACCGGCTACGAGGCATTGGTGCCGGCCCTAACACTGCCGGACCCTGACGATCGGCACGTTCTGGCGGCGGCAATCGTTGGGCGCTGTGACGCGATCGTCACGCAGAACCTGAAGGACTTCCCACCAGCGGCACTTGCGCCCTTTGGCATCGAGACCCAACACCCTGACGACTTTTTCCGGAACCAACTGTCTCTCGCGCCCGGTCTGGTCTGTTCCGCGCTGCGGAAAGTTCGCGCGCGCCTCAAGAATCCGCTCAAAAGCGTCGACGAGTATCTCGCGATCCTGACACAGCAGGGGTTGGTCGCCACGGTTGCCGACCTGGAGCAATTCGCCGACCTGCTTTGATCCCAGAACTGCCCTGACTGAATACGTTCTGGCCAGAGTTGTGGCACCCGATCCATCATCACCGCGAGATTTCGCCCGCCAGGACTGCACGCCCGTGGACTGCAAGCGTAGCAGTGAACCTCGGGCAACCGAACTGCCGGATCACGGCGACAATGCGCGCATCGTACGCCGCTTGCCCTATGACGCGACACAGGTCTGACGCGTGAAACTGGCGGTTCGAGCTTGGCGCAGCCTTGATCTGTTCGTGCAGCTCGCGCTCTCGTGGCTCTTGAACCGGCTGTGGTGCGGGGAGAGCCGGTGGGCGCGTCGCTTCTCCAAGCGAGGTGCGCCACCGGCGCATGAAGCCGAGCAGGAAACCGGCCGGAACCTTGCTGTTCCCACGGGCCCGGTTGAAGGCAAGGAAGCGTTCCCAGATCACTTGCGTATCGACGTTCCAGCAGGGTAGGGCGCTCTTCGCGGCCTTGATCAGCTCGGCCCAGCATGTTCGGAACACGTTCGAGCAACCGTCAATGTTGATCTGTCCTGTGAATATAGTTTTGTTAGATTCTTCTCTAGATAGTGATGTGTCGTCTCCGTCTGACACGAGATCGTGGGTCTGTTCGCCGTCGTCAAAGGCCGCGAAGCGGAAGAGCCAGGGGGCGAACTTGCCGTTCGACTTCTCGCGCTCAAGCTTCAGTTCAGAAGTTTCAAGCTCACTCAGCAGAACGCTCAGGTACTGGCGCGAGACGCCCATCTTCGCTGCCAGAGAGGACAGGGTGAAGGCAGCCGTGCCGCGGGGCAGGCCGTTATACCCGTCCTTCCACGCAATTCCGTCGAGGATGAGCGTGGCCAGTTTGTGCGCCGAAACAGAGAGGTCTGTCTGCGTGATCCGCCTTAGGATCAGGCCAGTCGTTGGTTCCATGGTCGTATCTCCTGAGAGAGACGATGCCATGTCGAGAGCAAACAACATTCTTGCCAGCAAAAACACTTTGCTGGTTGCAGGGGTTCGGACACTGCGCTAGAAGAACCGTGTTCAGGGGTTTTTTTCTAGCGCGGCGTCAGGCTTCTCGGTCTGGCGTCGTTTCCCTTTTTTTGGGTGATGCACTGGGCGTTGTTGCAGAACTCAGTCGGTGAAGGATTCACATCGGGAATCCATGCGGTTAGACGATCTGCATGAGCAAGCCCAAGCCCGCCCGCTACCGCACGACGAACTGGTCCAGCTACAACGATGCGCTCAGGAAGCGCGGATCGCTGCTGATCTGGCTGGACAAGGAGATGACCTGGCACGCGCCGCATGAGGGACGCCCAGGGCGCCCGCCGGTCTTTTCGAATGCCGCGATCCAGTTTTGCCTGTCGCTCAAGGTTCTGTTCAAGCTACCGCTCAGGCAGACAGCCGGAATGGTCGCGAGCCTCCTGCGCCTGGCAGGGCTAGACTGGCCCGTTCCGGACTACTCGACGCTGTGCCGCAGACAGAAGACCCTCAAGGTGCAGATCCCCTATCGCCGTGCCGAAGGGCCGCTGAATCTTCTGGTGGACAGCACCGGCATCAAGTTTCTTGGCGACGGCGAATGGCAGGCCCGCAAGCATGGCGTTCAGGGCCGCCGCCAATGGCGCAAGGTGCATCTGGCGATGGATATCGCCACCTCGGATATCCGGGCCGTCGAGTTCACCCCTAGCCGGGAAGGCGACAGCCCAGTCCTGCCGGACCTGTTGGGCCAGATCCCCGAGGACGAGGACATCGGCACCGTGACCGCGGATGGTGCCTACGATACCCGCCGCTGCCACGGCGCCGTCATCGCACGCGGTGGCACGGCAATCATACCGACCCGAAGGAACGGTCGAGCTTGGAAAGAGGACTGCCCGGCTGCCAAGGCGCGCAACGAAACCCTGCGCGCCACGCGTCACTACGGTCGGGCATTCTGGAAGCGGTGGACCGGATACCACGCCCGTAGCCGAGTGGAGGCCAAGATGCGATGCCTGAAGGCCTTCGGTGAGCGCATCGCCGCGCGGGATCCAGATCGCCAAACCGCCGAAATCCACATCCGGGTCGCCCTTGTCAATCGCTTCAACGCGCTCGGCACCGCCCACGTCGTCCGCGTGGCATGAAACTGAATGGGAAAGGGGCACTCACAACTCAGGCCGACTTTCTGCAACAACGCCCATCGCGCCCCATGTTCAAGGTGGAGCGCTGGTGAATTGAGGGCAGAAACTGAAGACGACGGCCGCATCGCCCTCATTCAATCGGACATCTGGATCGGCTTTCCCCGAGCGGAGCAAGTGCTGGACCGGCTGCATGGTCTGATTGAGATGTCGCGGCAGACCCGCATGCCTGGCCTTCTGGTGCATGGGGCGTCCGGCATCGGCAAAACAATGATCGCCCGCAACCTGTCGCGACGCTATGCGCCGGAGTATGATCCGGAGTCGGGCGTCACCCACACCCCGTTACTTCTGTTGCAGGCGCCACCCGCTCCTGATGAGCGGCGGTTCTATATGCACATCCTCGCAGCCGTCGGAGCCCCGTCGTCGACGCTGAGCCTGAAGGCGCAGAGTGTTGCCTCGCTGGAAGTTCGGGTCGTGGGCCTTTTGCGCGACCTCGGGCTGCGGATGATCATGATCGACGAAGTCCACAACCTTCTTGCGGGCACGCATAGGGAACAGCGCCGGTTCCTCAATGTCTTGAGGTATCTCAGCAACGAGCTGGAGGCATCTTTGGTCTGCTACGGTGTCAGCGAAGCCGTCGATGCCATTCGCGGCGATGTCCAACTGGCCCGTCGGCTTGATGAACACCACCTGCCGAATTGGCGCGATGATGCCGAGTTTTCGGATATGATCCAGACATTGATCGCGGCCATGCCGCTGGAGAAGAAATCCAATCTGCAAGTGCGGTCGCTCAAGCAGATCCTCGCATTAACTGGCGGGGTGACGTCCCGCATCTTTGCCTTGGTCAAGGATCTGTCCATCGACGCGATCATCAGCGGTGACGAGTGCGTCACTGATGATGCCATCGCAAAATGGACACCGGTCTGGTCGCGCCATGCAAACGCTCAGCGACGGCTCGAGAAATCTGGGGCGTGACGTGTATCCCGCTGCCGATATCGGTGACGCCAGTGCCGGACGAGTTGCTTTCTGGTTGGTTATCGCGACTGGCCGCTTCCAATCATTGCGAGGTAGCAGACCTGCTCGCCCATATCGGGATCGACGCAAAATATGCTGCAGCCCTTGATTTTGATCTCGACATGCTGGCCGCGGATAGGATTTCCGTTGCGGCGCGCTTCGATCCAGCGTTCGTGTCGTCGATGACTTTCGCGGCGATGCCGGAAGCAGAGATGCGGTTGACCGCACAGGTGCCGTTCCAGGCTTGCACAAGCTGCGCTGATGGCGGCCTTGAGCTCAGGCACTGGCGTAGGGCCTGGGCGTTCGACTGCCAGATTTGTGGTGCCCGGCTTCTTCCAAAGGCCGACAGGCAAAATGGCGCAGCGGTCTCCGAAAAGCTGGTTGATCGTGCCCGCCGGGGGGCACGGATCCTGGAGCGTGTCGCGGTGTCGGGCAGCGCGCGTCAACTACGCCGAGCCATGCGGGCGGTCACCTTCGCGATGGGACTCAAAGCTTTATGTGGAGACCCTTTCTTCGCGCTTCAAAGCCCCCGCCCGAACATAAGGCTCTTCTGCCTTGCCGCCATTGCCTCCGCCCAATCACGTCCACTGGTAAAGGCTGCGTTGTGCAGCATGGACATCGACGTCTACGCACGAGTTGCCCTGCTTCGCGCCTACGATAAGGAGCCCCGACTGCTTGCAACCGTCGACCAGATTGCTCAGCGGATGCGACTACGCGTCGGCGGTTCAGCCACCTCATCTCAAATTTAAGGGCAAGAAAGGCCGGAAAACGCGCCGTGTCTCGGATTTAAGGGCAAGGCGACACCCACTTCCGAGAGAACCAGGAACGGTTGCCTGACCATGCTGCGGCTGCCATCCATGCGTTGATCTGCCAAGCGGAGGCGATTGCCGATCAGGCTGAGGCCCTGGAGAAACGGATCCTCGAGTGGCACCGGACGCACGAGACGAGCCGGCGACTGGCGACCATTCCCGGTATCGGACCGATCACCGCCAGCGCAATTGCTGCAAATGTTCCGGATCCGAGCCTGTTCCGCTCGGCACGACAGTTCGCGGCCTGGCTAGGCCTGACGCCACGGGCGAACTCAAGCAGTGGCAAGGATCGACAGACCGGGATCAGCAAGCAGGGTGATGGATATATCCGGCGACTGCTCGTTTCCGGCGCGACTGCGGTGCTTCGCTTTGCAAGGCAGGGCGATGCCGGCAAGGCTTGGATGCTTGGGCTTAAAGCACGCAAGCGACCGAAAGTCGTTGCGGTCGCGCTCGCCAACAAGACTGCCCGGATCGCTTGGGCGCTCCTGCGCCGCAACGAGATCTACGCGGCCCCTGTCTCCTGAGCGCGGAACCGCTGACGGAATGCGTGAAGCTGAGAAGAGATGACAAACCGGTCGAACCGGGGATCGGGACACCCCAGGGGGTCAAGGCGCAGAAAGCGCGCAATTTTGATTGGGACCCGATCCGCGGACTTCATCTGGGCCAGCGGCTAGACCGCACCACAAAGGCCGTAGACATGACTGCTTTCGGCATAGGCGCGTCAATTCCCAGCTTGCGCAGCAGGGGTCGTCCAGACATGGGAACACTTGCCCTCGCCAGAGATGCCCACTGCGCGTTGGCGACGGTCCACCAATGACTTGCGCCACCGGACCTGTGGGGGAACCGGCGCAGCGCCAGTTCCCCATCGGCTCATTCTGCCGGAACCCAGGGCCGGTTATAGGCTGCCACGCGCCAATCACCGTGTTCGATGAACCGGGGGGCGCTCCCGGTTTCCAGCGCCTCGGCTGCGGCGTTCAGCGCCTCGGGCGATGTCTCGGGCCAGGCGCCCGTTTCGATCCGTTCGACCAGGGTCTCGACGATGGCCGTGCTTTCGGCAGCCGTGAACTCGCAATGGCCCGTGCCCTGGACCAGCGACTGCCGATACAGATCGCCGGTACCCTGCTCCTGCACCAGCGCGCCGTAGCCTTCCATCAGCGTGTAGGGAATGGCCCAGTCGCCCAGCATGTGGATGCGGATCGCCGGAACCTGCAGATCGCCGGTCGTCGTGCGCCCGTCTGCGGCCCAGAAATCGCGCGCATAATCCGAGGCCGCGATGCGGGGGGCGGCGTCGATCCTGGCAATGTCGGCCTGAAGGTCCAAACCGGCCTGTTCGTAGAGCGCCTCAACCGTCCGCGCCATCGCGGGTGCGGCATTCTGGTAGAAGGCGGCATAGTCGACCCCCTCGTTCCCGGAAAGTTGCTGCCCCGATGCGGCGTTTTCGAACAGAAGCCGCGAGGACCCGCCAACATTACCGCCGATGCGCAGCGCCGAGGCCACGATCATGTCGGCCATGGCGCCGGCATCCGCGGTGTCGGGTAGTTCGGTCCCCTCGACCATCCACGGCGACCACTGTCCGATGGCGAAGGCAAGCGCCAGCCGCGCGCGGCCCTCCGGGCTTTCGCCCGCCGTTTCGATGGCGGCCATCCAGGACGCACGGATCGCGTCAAGGCTGCGCTCGCCACCCGCTCCGGCATTGGGCAGGCCGACGATGGCGAGATCGCTGGCCGGACCGTGCCCAGCGGCCTCATAGCTTTCGCCCAGCAGGGTCTGCATGGCGAACCAGCCATCCAGGAAACTGCTCATGATCCAGACCGGCGTATGGGCGGCAAGCACGGCGGCACCGTCGATCCTGTCCGGGTAATCCTCGGCCGAAGCGAGGCTGTCGAGCCCTCCGCCAGAACAGCCGTATTGCAGCACCATGTCAGGAGCGCGCTCCAGGTCCGTGAAAATGTCCTGAACAGCTTGTAGATTCAGGATTTCACGCTGCGGATCGTATTGCCACAGGCGCAGCGGGTGCCGGGCGAGCCCGGCGAAGGCATAGCCACGACCGAGCAGGTCGTCATACCGCTGGACCGCTGACGCGACCGAAACGTTGCTGGCGAAATCCAGATCCCTGAGTAGTCGACCATTCCAGTTCTCGGGCACGCGGATCAGCCATGCCGTCCCGTCCGGCAGGGTTCCCGCATGTTCGTTGAAGGCGGGCTGCTCCTGCGCCGACGCGAGCGGGGCGAAGCCCGCGGTCAGAGCGAGGCAAAGCACCACCATTCCGGTCCGCGAACGCGGGCCGGCCAAATTGGCTGTCCGTGACATGAATTTCCTCCAGTTTGATGCAGCGATGAAATCCGGCTCCTCTTCCGGGGAACCATCGCCGGGAAAAAACATAGATAGCTAATTATTAGTGTCAAGGGCTCTGATGCACAAATCGGCTTAAGGCCGAGGTTCCCCTTTCCCCGGACGGACTTATCCCACAGCTTCCGTGACGGGTATTCCGAGCGCGGTGTAGCCGTTCAGGACGGCGATGCGGACCTGGAGTTCGGCGACCTGTCGATCGAAGTCCCGTGCCATGAGCCGCTGGCCCAGCAACTTGATACAATGCATCTTTGTCTCGACGCGGCTTCGGCGGTGGTATCCACTCCATCGTCGCCAGAGCGCGCGGCCCAGGTATTTCGCCGCGCGCAGGGCCTCATTTCGCGCCACGGCTCCGGCGGTGATCGTCTTCCAGGGCTTCGCGTTCTTGCGGGGCGGGATGACGGCATGGGCACCGCGATCTGCAATCGCATCGTGGCATTTGCGCGTGTCGTAGGCGCCATCAGCCGTAACGCTACCGATTTCCTGGTCCTGCGGGATTTGGTCGAGAAGGTGGGTAGGATGGGCGCATCACCGATGTGGCTCCCGGTGACTTCGACGGCCCGGATCTCCAACGTTTCTTCATCGATCCCAAGGTGTCGCGTAGCCCTTAATTGTGAGATGGGAAATCCAACGAAATCAACGGCTGAGCTTTGCCCTTAAATATGAGATTTTGCCTTTAATTCTGATATTTTTGCCCTTAAACCTGAGACAGGGTTCACAGACATTTGCGGCAAATATCGATGAATGATGATGGCGAAGACTCCGTTGCCGTTGGTGCTGAAGAGGCGCGCAGGGCCGCGGTGCTGCGCCCTCTTGTTCAGGCATATCTCAATGGGACTGGCAGCCTGGAACGTGGCATCAATGACGCCGTTTGGGAGCTTGGTGTCAGCAGGGCGACGGTCTGGCGTTGGATAAAACGGTTGGCGGAAGAGGGTGGGCGCACCAGCGCTCTGGCTCCGCGGAAACGGGGCCGCCCGACCGGGACGATGTTAATATCCAGCAAAGTCGAAGCGGTAATCGAGGAGCACCTTCGCCGCTATTTCTTGCGCCGGGAGCGTTCGAGCTTGTCGCGCGTCGTGACAGAAATCCGCAGCGCTTGCTGGCAGGAGGGCTTGCAACCGCCGACACGGCGAACGGTTCAGCGTCGTCTGGATGCGATGGATGCCCGCGAAGTTGCGAAGGCACGAGAGGGCGCAAAGGCGGCCCGCCAGAAATTTGCGCCGGTCACAGGTGAGAACAAGGCCAGTATGCCACTGGAGATCGTCCAAATTGATCATACACCGGCGGACATCATTCTTGTCGACGGCTTTGAACGCAAACCAATTGGGCGGCCTTGGGTCACGCTGGCGATCGACGTCGCAACGCGGATGGTGACCGGATATTACACCTCTCTCGAGGCACCTTCGCGTCTGTCAGTGGCGCTTTGCCTGACACAGGCGGTGGCCCTCAAGGAGGAACTTCTTGCGGAATTGGCGTGCGATGTTCCTTGGCCGGCACAGGGCAAACCGCACAGCATCCACGTCGATAACGGTCGCGATTTCCGGTCGCGCGCCTTTCGGTCGGCCTGTGCGGATTGGGGGATCGATCTGGTCTATCGACCGCCAGCAAGTCCTCACTTCGGTGGTCACATCGAACGGTTGATCGGCACCATGATGGGGGCCGTTCACCTGTTGCCGGGAACAACGCAATCCTCGATCGCGGCAAAGGGCGACTATGACGCCGAAAGCAAGGCCACGATGACGTTGAGCGAATTCGATCGCTGGTTTGCTCTGGAAATCTGCCGTTACAACAACAGCATTCATTCAAGTCTTGGCTGCACGCCCGTTGCCAAATGGGAGGCGCTCTCAGAGCAAATGACAGGCGACATCCCCTTCGAGATGGAAGCCTTTCAGGTGAGCTTCCTGCCGAGTGAACTGCGCAAGATCAGGCGTGACGGCATCCATCTGTTCCAGATAAGGTACTGGTCCGATGCCCTTGCAGGCCA
>NZ_LWEX01000095.1 GCF_001634885.1 Sulfitobacter sp. HI0040
AGCACCGCCCCACGGGATCGAACCGCTTTCCCGCGTCGTGCGGGTGGGGGACCGGGCCTGGCCGCTGGACCGTCTGTCGAAGGAGCAGCAGATCTCTGAAGCCGGTGTGCAGATCAGCTGGCAGGCGGGACAGGCCTCCGCCCTGGATTCGGCCGAGATCGACAAAGGCAAGGACGTGGGCAGCATCCGCGTACGCGACGCGCAGGGCCGCGATCTTCCCCATGACGTGATGTTCGCCTTTGCCTTCGATGCCTTCTGGCCCGAAGGCGAATGGATGCTCGGCCGCTGAGGGCGCGCGCCCCGTTTGCGCGGGGAGAGTTGGTTCAGAACGAGAAAGGCCCGGAACGTCGGTTCCGGGCCTTCTGCGTCAGCGTGGCTGAATATCTCAGGATGCCGGGTTCGGCTTTTGCGCGGGGGCCGATTTGGCACCGGGGTTCAGCGGGTCGTCCTGCCGCTGCACGGAGCCTTCGAAATGCGCACCGCTTTCGATCGCGATGGTCTTGTGAATGATGTCGCCTTCGACCCGGGCGGAGGAGGTCAGGCGAACCTTCAACCCACGCACGCGGCCCACGATACGCCCGTTGATGACCACGTCATCGGCAATCACCTCACCCTTTATGGTGGCGGATTCACCGATGGTCAGCAGATGCGCGCGGATGTCGCCTTCGACGGTGCCTTCGATCTGGATGTCGCCCGTCGTCTTCATGTTGCCGGTGATATGCAGGTCGGAGGACAGGACGGACGCGGGCGGCTTGGCCTTGGGCGCGCTGGATTTGTAATCGCTGGACGAGCCGGTGGAAGAAGCGGCGCTGCCCGAGGAAGACGCAGGCGCGGAGGACGGAGGCGTCGATGTCTTGGTGTTTTCGGTGTTCTTCGCGGGTTCGTTGATTTTGCTTTTAGAAAACATCGTTTGCAGCCTTGATATAGATCATTGGGTTTACAGCCTTGCCACCTACACGGACTTCATAGTGCAAATGGACGCCAGTGACCCGTCCGGACGCTCCCATATCACCGATATGCTGCCCGCGCGAGACCCTTTGGCCGACTTTTACACGTAGCTTGGACATGTGAGCATAGCGTGTTTCGATACCGAATTCATGCTGAATCTTGACCAGCCGGCCATAGCCCGACTGCCAGCCTGAATGGGTGACGACGCCATCGGCGGTTGCATAAAGCGGGGTGCCCATGCCTGCGGCGAAATCCACGCCGGAGTGCATCCGCCGCCCGCCGGTCTTGGGGTCGCGCCGGTAGCCGAACTGGCTGGTGAACCGAAAGGCGCTTTTCACGGGGTTGGCGAAGGGCGCCTTGGCGGCGGCGATTCGGTAGAGGTTCAGCCGGTCCATCTGGTCGAGCAGCCGGTTCGCACGCAGTGTATCCGGCGTGGGTTCCTCCCCCCGGGTGGAGAAGGACAGCGGTGTCATCGGGCCGCCCTGACCGGAATAGCCGCGTTTGACCGTGGCGATGATGCGGTCCGTGGGCATGCCGGCGCTGCGGAACATCTTGTCCAGCGGGGCGACCGAGACGGTCATCGCCTCTTCGAGCTGGCGGAAGATCGTGTCGTTCCGCTCGCGCATCACGGCGATCTGGTGGGCCATCTCATCGGCGTGGAGCAATGCCTCCTGCGCGTCGGCGATCACCTTGTCCCGCTCCGCCGCGGTTTCGGCCAGCGCGTCGGACAGGAAATTGAGCGAAACGTTGGAGGCGGCGGTCTGCAGGGTGCCGTTGCCCGATTCCTCGATGGAGGTTTCCAGCGCCGCAAGCTGGCCCCGCGCCGTCTCCCGCTCCTTCATGGTGGAGCGCAGCGTGCTCTGGATCACGCCGATGCCGGTTTCCAACTCCCGGCGGCGGGTTTCCGATGACAGCAGTTCCGACTGCATGACGGAGATCTGCTTGAGCGCGGCATTGAAGCGTTCCTGTGCGGCGAGCGCTTCTTCGGCGCGCAGGTCGCGCTGGGAGGAAAGTTCGTTCAGGCGGGCCTGATAGGTGCGCTGGTCCCGCTTGGCCTGTTCGCGGAAATTGCCCGAGCCGATGCTGTCCATCAGGATCACGGCGGTGGCGATGATGGCCCAGGCCACGAGCGCTGCACTGCCCGCAAAGACGGCAAGCTGGGTCGACGGGCGCAGGCGGATGAATCGGGTGTCGGTATCGGATTTGAGGAAGACGCGGCGTTCGGGAAAGAAATGCTCCAACAGAGCATGTGTCTTGATGGCAAGCCTTGTGCGCACGTTTCTTTCCTTTGTCCGTCCCTGCTGGGCGTTACGGTCCCACTCGTCGCGCCCGGTTCCATGTTGCATATCCAGTGGACCCCCATCGGGCAACCCTGTTGCTTGCTGCCGGTACGTCACGGGGAGCGAATCCGCCCATCCGGCAAAAATCCGCCGATACCAAGGGTTTGGCCCACGCAGCCTTACTGAGGTTCCGTCAACGGCCAGTAAAAGTCCGGCGGAATCCCCGCTTCGGCCCGCTTTTCCTCGTTGAAGGGGGGCTTGAGCGCGCCGTGAAAATAGCGCCGGACAAGGGCGTGAAACCGGTCCTTCGGGTCCACGTCTTCCCGCCCGCAGAGAAAATGAAACCACTTGCTGCCGTAGGCCACGTGGGAAACCTCCTCGGCATAGATCGTCTCAAGTGCTGCGACGGCATCCGATTCCCCGGCCTTGCGGAAGATCTCGATCATGCCCGGCGTCACGTCGAGGCCGCGCGCCTCCAGCACCATGGGCACCACGGCGAGGCGGCCCATCAGATCCTCTGCCGTGTCCTGCGCCGCGCGCCACATGCCGGCATGGGCGGGCAGGGCGCCGTAATGGCTGCCCATCGCCTCGAGGCAGTCGCACATCAGGTTGAAATGTTTCGATTCCTCGTCCGCGGCCTTCACCCAGTCGTCGAAGAACCCCATCGGCAGGCGCACGTGAGAAAAACGTGCGATGATGTCCCAGTGCAGGTCCACGGCATTGAGTTCGATATGTGCCACCGCATGCAGCAGGGCGATGCGGCCCTCTGGCGTGCCGGGGCGGCGGCGCGGCACCTCCCGCGGGCTGAGCAGTTCGGGCCGCGCGGGCCGGGCCGGATGATCCGGCGGGTCGGCTCGCCCCACGGGCGGGGTTTCGCCCCGGGCGCGGGCCGCCTGCCAGCGCGCGGCGAACTCACGGGACAGGGCGGTCTTTTCGCGCCCGTCGGCACAACGCAGGACGGCTTCGGCCTGTTCGGCAAGCGCGGCGGTCAAAGCGCCTGAACCGCTTGCAGCACTTCATCAACGTGGCCGGGCACCTTCACCTTGCGCCAGACCCGGGCGATCCGGCCCTTGGCGTCGATCAGAAAGGTGGCGCGCTCGATGCCCATGGTTTTCTTGCCGTACATGTTCTTTTCGACCCAGACGCCATAGTCTTCGCAGACCGTGCCGTCGCTGTCCGACAGCAGGGTGATCGTCAGCCCGTGCTTGGCAGTGAACTTGTCGTGTTTGTCGATGCTGTCGCGCGAGATGCCCAGCACATGGGCCCCGGCGGCGCGGAACGCCTCTTGCCGTTCGGAAAAGCCGATGGCCTCTTTGGTGCAGCCCGGTGTGTCGTCCCGCGGATAGAAATAGACCACCACAGGCGCGCCGCGCAGGTCGGACAGGGTCACATCCTGCCCCCCGGTGGCGGGCAGCGTGAAATCGGGGGCCTCGTCGTGGGTCTCTGGCATGAAATCTTTTCCGTTTCGTGATTGTGTCGCTCTCCGTTTCGCTTGATGCGCCGGAGCAGGCTGACATACTAGGCCGGACCGCGCGGGATTAAACCCCCGGCGCAGCGGGTGTCGCGCGGTCCGGTAACAGGCAACGGCGGCGGTGGTATGGCGCAGAACGGCCCGCACACGGCAGGGGAAGGCCGCCGCGCGCGGCGGCGCGGGTTGCGCCGCGCGGGCCTGTGGCTGCTGGCCGTGGTGCTGAGCCTTGCCGCCATGGGGGCGCTGGCGCTCATCGCGCTGACGGGCCGCCCGCTCAGCGCGCCGGAGTGGCTGGAAACCCGGATCGAAGAGCGCCTTGCAGAGGCGCTGCCGCAGGCCCGGGTGACTTTCGGCGACATCGTCCTGATTATGGATGAAGGCTGGCGGCCCCGCATCCGGCTGAGCCAGATCGACGTGCGCAGCCCCGGCGGCGGCGACATCGTGCGCTTCAACGAGGTGAAGGCCAGCCTGTCGTTGCCCGCCCTGCTGGACGGCCAGTTGCAACCGCGCGAGGTTGCCTTGTCGGGGATCTTCCTGCGCCTGCGCCGGGGCCTTGATGGCCGGGTGAGCCTGAGCGCCGGGCCGGGTGCCGCGCCACGCGTGAGGCAGGCGGCAACGCTGCCGGAACTGGTGGGCCAGATCGACGCGCTGTTCGACGCGCCGGCACTGTCCGCGCTGCGGCAGGTGTCGCTGCGGGCCTTGACCCTGCGGTACGAAGACGCCCGCACAAAACGCGGCTGGACGGTGGACGGCGGGCGGATGCAGCTTCGGCGCGATGGCGATGCGCTGGCCCTGTCGACCAGCCTTGCACTGCTCAGCGGGCGGGCGGGGGTTGCGACGCTCTCGGCCAGCTACACCACCCGGCTGGGTACGGCGGAGGCCCAATTCGGCGTTTCCTTCGACGATATCGCCGCCGCCGACATCGCCGCACAGGGCCCGGCCTTCGCGTGGCTGGGCGCGCTCGACGCGCCGATCTCGGGCTCGGTGCGCAGCGGATTGACGGCGGCGGGGCGGCTGGAGCCGCTCAATGCGGCGCTGGAAATCGGGGCGGGCGCACTGCAGCCCGAGCCGGGCACCGCGCCGATCCCCTTCGACGGGGCGCGCAGTTATTTCGTCTACGACCCGGAGGCGCAGCTTTTGCGGTTCGATGACCTGTCGGTCCGCAGCCCGTGGGTCAGCGGGCGGATGACCGGCGAGGCCCAGTTGGAAGGGATCGCCGCGGGAAGGCTCGACCGGCTGATCGCCCAGTTGCAACTGCGCGGCATCGTGACCAATCCGGCGGATCTCTATGCCGCGCCGGTATCGCTCGCCGGTGCGGATGTGGACCTGCAGCTTCAGCTCGATCCGTTCCGCCTGCGGCTGGGCCGCCTGCAGATCGACGATGGCGGCAGTACGCTCACCGTCGAAGGGCAAGCCGAAGCCGGGTCCGACGGATGGAATGTGTCGGTGGACGCGGGGCTCGATACGATCACGCCGCCCCGGCTGCTGGAGCTTTGGCCGACGCAGGCCAAGCCAAAGACGCGCCGCTGGCTGGAGGAGAACCTCAAGGGCGGGCAACTCAGCAATGTGGACGTGGCGGTGCGCCTCGCCCCCGGGGCCGGGCCGCGCACCTATCTGGCCTTCGAATACGCGGATGCCGAGGTGCGCTTCATGAAGACGATGCCCCATGTTCAGGATGCCCACGGCCACGCCAGCCTGCTCGACAACCGTTTCGTGCTGGGGCTGGACGCGGGCCGCGTGATCGCGCCGCAGGGCGGGGCGGTGAACATCGCGGGGTCTTCGTTCATCATGCCCGATGTACGGGTGAAGGGCGGGCCGCCCGCCGTGGTGCGCCTGCACACCGAATCGACCGTCACGGCGGCGCTGTCGCTGCTGAACCAGCCGCCCATGCGGGTGATGGACAAGGTGAAGCTGCCCGTGACGCTTGCCGACGGGCGTGCCGAGCTTGATGGCACACTGTCCTTCCCACTGCGCAAGGGCGGCAAGCCCGAGGATGTGACCTATCACTTCGACGGCACGCTGTCGGACCTGTCCAGCGACACGCTGGTCAAGGACCGGACCCTTCGGGTGCCAAGCATGACGCTGGCGGCGACGAACGAGCGGCTGACCATCGCGGGGGAAGGGCGACTCGACGGGATCGGCTTTGACGCGCGCTGGTCCCAGCGGATCGGGCCGGGGTCGGACAGCAGCACGCTCACGGGGCAGATCGCGCTGTCGCCGCATACGTTGGAGGCTTTCGGGATCCTGCTGCCCCCGGGCAGTGTTTCGGGGGAGGGCAAGGCCGACATCTCGCTCGCGCTGAAACGCGGCAGGCCGCCNGCGTNCGACGTGAGGGTGAACGCAGGCGGCCTGCGTATCGAGGTGC
>NZ_LWEX01000096.1 GCF_001634885.1 Sulfitobacter sp. HI0040
CTCGACCGGGTTGGGGGCCACCAGCGTGGCACGGCCCGCGCGTTCGAAGATGGGGGCGGGTTCGGCCATGCCCAGGGCGCGCGATGTATCGTCGCGCATCCGCCATTCGGCGGCGGCGTTGTGGATGCGGATCGTGCTGCGCACCTGGCTCAGCAGAAGCGTGTCGCACACCGGTTTCGCCAGCATCTGCGCCCCCGCCCTGAGGATGGCGAGCCGCCTTTCCGGATCGGCCCCGGACCCCATGGCGATGACGGGAAGATGTTCGCAACCGGGTGCGGCATGAAGCTTGCGGCACAAACGTTCCGCCGTGCCGTCCGGCAGGCTGAGCGCGGTGATCACGAGGTCGAAGGTCAAGCTGCGGGCGAGCCTTATCCCGGCGGAAATGCTGTCTGCCTGTACGACCTCGTAATAGGCGTCTGTCAGCTTGACCTTCAGGATGATACGGTTTGTCGCAATCGCATCCAGAACGAGAATCTTGCCTTGCACGACAGTCTCCATTCCGCACAGGTTCGAGGTTGGAGAAATGTTGCCCGGAAAGGTTAACAAAGCGTTGCGGAAACTGCGTAAATTGGAAGGTTTGATGACATATACACCCGAGACGGCGGAGACGCTGGCGCTGCGCGCGCTGGGATGGCTCGCCGCCAATGACGATCTGCTGCCGGTCTTCCTTGGGGCCACGGGCGTGGACGAATCCTCGCTTCGGGCGCAGGCGGCGCAGCCGGAGTTCCTCGCCTCGGTACTCGATTTCCTGATGATGGATGACGCATGGGTCATGGCGTTCTGCGATGCATCGGCCCTGCCGTATGAACACCCGATGATGGCGCGGGCGGCGCTGCCGGGCGGCATGCAGATGAACTGGACATGAGCGGCGCACAGGCCGCCCCCGCGGTTCGGGGAATCGTGTTCGACAAGGACGGCACGCTTTTCGATTTTGCAGCGACCTGGGAAGCCTGGGCGGTGGCCTTTCTGCTGCGCGCGGCAGAGGGCGACGCCGCGCGCGCACAGCAGGTCGGCGCGCAGATCGGCTTTGATTTCGCGGCGCGCCGCTTCGCCCGCGACAGCATTGTCATCGCCGGCACCCCGGGTGAGGTCGCAACAGCGCTCGCCCCTCATTTCCCCGACACGGCGCCCGATGCCCTGCTCGCCATGCTGAACGACGAGGCCGCGCAGGCCCCCCAGCAGGAGGCCGTGCCTCTGCGCGCCTTTCTGCAGGCATTGCGCGACCGGGGGCTTCGGCTGGGGCTGGCGACCAATGACGCCGAAGCGCCCGCGCGGCTGCATCTGGAGCGGGCGAATGTCACCGACCTGTTCGATTTCGTCGCCGGGTTCGACAGTGGCCATGGCGGAAAGCCCGAACCGGGGCAGCTGCGCGCCTTTTGCGCCGCCATGGGGCTGGAGCCTGCCGAAGTCGTCATGGTGGGTGACAGCCTGCACGACCTGCATGCCGGCAAGGCGGCGGGGATGCGGACCCTGGGCGTGCTGACAGGTTTGGCGGAGCGCGAAGATCTGGCCCCTGACGCCGATGCGGTGCTGCCGGATATCGGGCATATCCCGGCGTGGCTCGACGGTCTGGCGCCCGCGTGACGCCGGATCGGTGCCGCATGATGCCCTAAAGCGACACGGACCGTCGCGAACGGAAAGGATGCGCCCAAACGCATCGGGCCTTCTGCAGGTACAGCGCAGGAGGACGATCAATGGCCGAGACCATGAACCGCAGAAGCCGCCATGGCGGGCGCGCAGGGGCCCGGACGCGGCGGGGTACGGCGGTGATCGAACAGATGCCCTGGGCACCGCCCGTCAATTGCGACGCGCCCACCGAACCGCTTACCCCCGAGGGGGTGGAAGCGATCCACGACGGCGCCATGCGCATCCTTGAAGAAATCGGCATCGCATTTCTGAATCATGAGGCGCTCGACATCCTGCGCAAGGCGGGCTGCAAGACCAATGGCGAAGTGGTTTTCATGGGGCGCGACTTCGTGATGGAATGGATCGCCAAGGCGCCGTCCACCTTCACCATCACGCCGCGCAACCCGGACCGCACCATTACGATCGGGGGGCGTAACCTGCTGTTCGGCAACGTTTCTTCCCCGCCGAACTATTGGGATCTGTCGCTGGGGCGCAAGACCCCCGGCACACGGGCGCAATGCCGGGACCTGCTGAAGCTGACGCAGTATTTCAACTGCATCCATTTCGCCGGCGGCTATCCGGTGGAGCCGGTGGATATCCACGCCAGCGTCCGCCATCTCGATGTGCTCTATGACAAGCTGACGCTCACCGACAAGGCGATGCATGCCTACAGCCTTGGCAAGGAACGCGTCGAGGACGTGATGGAAATGGTGCGGATCGCCAGCGGATTGAGCCATGAGGAATTCGATGCCTCCCCGCGGATGTACACCAACATCAATTCGACTTCGCCGCTGAAGCACGATGTGCCCATGCTCGACGGCTGGATGCGTCTTGCGCGGCGGGGGCAGGGGCTGGTGGTAACCCCCTTCACGCTGGCGGGGGCCATGGCCCCGGTGACCATGGCGGGTGCGGTGGCGCAATCGCTGGCCGAGGCGCTTTGCGCGGTGGTGCTGGCGCAGATCATCCGCCCCGGTGCGCCCTGCGCCATCGGCACGTTCACCTCCAACGTGGACATGAAGACCGGCGCGCCCGCCTTCGGCACGCCGGAGTACATGCGCGCCACGCAGATGACAGGACAGCTCTGTCGCTACTACGGGCTGCCCATGCGCTCCTCTGGGGTTTGTGCCGCCAATGTGCCGGACGGGCAGGCGATCTGGGAAACCTCCAACAGTCTCTGGGCGGCGGTGCAATCGGGCAGCAACATGGTCTATCACGCGGCCGGCTGGCTGGAGGGCGGGTTGATCGCAAGCCCCGAGAAATTCATCATGGATTGCGAGATCCTGCAGCAGATCCAGCGATACATGCAGCCCGAGATCTGCGCGACGGGGCCGGATGAGATCGCGATCGATGCGATCAAATCCGTCGGTAATGCGGGGCATTTCTTCGGCATCCAGCACACGCAGGACAGATACACCACCGCCTTCTATCAGCCTTTCCTGAGCGACTGGACAAACTACGAAGGTTGGGAGGCGGCAGGTGCCGTCTGGACGCCGGAGCGCGCCCACCACATGTTCCGCGAGATTGTGGCCTCCTT
>NZ_LWEX01000097.1 GCF_001634885.1 Sulfitobacter sp. HI0040
GACCGACTGTGATCGTCATGCTTTCTATCCTTTGCCTGATGTGGGCGGGCCGCGGGGGCGGGCCGGTTGACGCCTCAATGCCGCAGCAGGGGGCGCTGTTCAACTGGTTTCGGTGATCTATGCGCGAAATGTATACCATCGTGTACCGAAATTGAAGGCCCCCGGGGGCCGAGTTTCAAGAAACATTGATTGGTTGTTTCAGCCCGCTTTGCGTACTAATCGAAGGACCGCCGCCGCTTGGTCCTGTCGCGGCTGCCCGAAGTTCCGAGGTTTCATGATGCGTCCGCTTTCCGTCCTGTCCGCCGCGATACTGGCTCTGGCCACGGCGGCTTCAGGGCAGCAGGCGGAACAATCCCCGGTGGTGGTGGAGCTTTTCACCTCGCAGGGGTGTTCATCCTGTCCGCCCGCCGATGCGCTGTTGCATGAACTGGCGGCCCGGGATGACGTGATCGCGCTGGCCCTGCATGTGGACTATTGGGACTATATCGGCTGGAAGGATCCCTTTGCCCGGCCCGGCAATACCAAGCGACAGCGCGCCTATGCCGCCGAAGGGGGGCGCCGTTCGGTCTATACGCCGGAAATGATCATCGACGGGGAAAGCGATATCGTCGGGACCAAGCCCGCCAAGGTGATGGCTGCCATCGAAAAGCACCGTATGGATTCCGCGATGGTCTCGCTGGATCTTCAGCGGTCGGGCGATATGCTGACGGTTACGGCGACCCCGCTGGGGGACATGTCGGTGCCCTGCATCATTCAACTGGTGCGCTACACCCCGGAACGTACCACGCGAATCGAGCGGGGGGAGAACGCGGGAAAGACGTTTTCCTACGCCAATATCGTCGAGGATTGGCAGGTATTGGGCAAATGGGACGGTACCGCGCCCATCACCTTCACCGTCAAGGTGGAGGGGGACGCGCCCGTGGTGGTCCTTGTTCAGGAAAGCGATCTTGGCCCCATCCATGCGGCTGCGCGTCTGCGTTGAGGGCCGGCTGACGCGGGGCTTGTCGGTACCGGCAGGGCCTTTGCCCAAATCCTGACGGATCAGCCTTCGCCCGCGCGCCAGCGCCGGTGCACCCAGAACCATTGTTCGGGATCGGCCTCCACCCGCGCGCCCAGACTGTCATTGAGCGCCTGTGTCATCTCCATGGGCGAGCCATGGGGCACGGGAGCTTCCAGTACCGCGTCGAACGTAAGCCCGTCGGGCTGGCGGATGCCGTAGAAGGGAACGAGCAACGCGTCATAGCGCAAAGCCAGTTCGGCTGCCGAAAGCGCGGTTTGCGCCGGTGTCCCGAGGAAGTCGAGCGGCGGCGCGCCAAAGACATGCTGGTCGAAAAGCAGCACCAGCTGGCCCCCGTCGCGCAGGTGACGCACGAAACCTGCCGTGCCGCGCCGCCCCTGCGGAAAGACTGGACCGCCGAAGGCTTCCATGGTGCGCACGTAATGGGCGTTGAAATAGGGGTTCTTCATATCCCGGTAGAGCCCGCCGATCCGGTATCCGCGCGCCACGAGCGCGGCGCGCGCGGCCTCGTAATTACCGTAGTGACCGGTGACGAGGATGACGGGCTGGTCCTTTGCGGCGGCCTCTTCCAGCGCCTGCAGGCCGGGGCCGCGCAGGGGGGTTTCCGCCATGCGGCGCGGAAAATCCTGCGCCGAATAATTCTCGATCAGCGTGCGGCCGAGGTTGTTCAGGCAGCGGTCCGCGATGGTGCGGCGGCGTTCGGGCGAAAGATCGGGCCGGATCGCCGCAAGGTTATCCAGCGCGCGTCTGCGGTAGCCCGCCATGGGGCCGATCACATGTTCGACCAGCCAGCCCAGCCCACACACGCGCATCCCGTAGGGCAGGGCAAGCGCGGCGCGGATGATCAGCACGATCACCGCGTTGGTCAGATAATGGCCGAAACCGCGCAGATCGCGCGGCGCGGGGGGCCGGGAAGTGGTGCCGTCTGACATGAGCCTCGTCGCGCGAATGCGGTTCGCGCAGACATAGCCTGCCGGGGTCGGCGCAACAACCCGGGGGAGATTGTTGAGGCGTCGGGGGGCAGCCTAGTAGCTGTAGGTCACGCCGGTGGCGATGGCGCGCCGCAGCGAGGCTTCGGCCCATGTGCCGGTCCCGCCTGCATCGCGAAGCGCCCGCAACTGGACAATGGCGGCGGGCACGTCGCCCTGTTCCACCAGTGCCTGCCCCATGTAGGACCGGGCGAGGATATTGCCGGGATTCCGGGTCAGCGCCACCCGGTAATAGGCCATGCCGCGCTCCAAGTCGCCCATCTTGCGCGTCGTGAAGCCAAGGTAGGTGAGCGTCCGGTCGTCATCCTGCGGCATCGCGGCCAATACTGTCTGTGCTGCGTCGTACTGGCCCGCGTGGGCATAGGCGCGCACCGCCTCGTACCGGTCCTGAAGTTGAAGGCTGCTTTCCTTTGCGTCCACGCAGGTCTTGGTCTTCTTGTCGTAGACCTGCCCGTTTTCGCATTTCGGCTTCGATGGTGCCGTTTCATTCCCGCCGCCTGCGGCAAGAAGGCCGGTGGGCAGGCTCAGGGCGAGGGCGGCGGACAGCAGGATGCGCATGGGGTTCCTCCGTGATGCTGAACCCAAGCTAGCAGGAGCGCGCTGCCGGTAAAGGGTCGCCGCCCTGCGGGCATGTCACTTCTTCGTGGTGCCGCGTGTTCAGGCGGTGGTGTCGGCGACGCAGGTGCCTGTCTGCGTGTCATAGACGCTGCCTTCAGCACAGGATTGGGCCTGCGTATCATGCGTGCCGCAGCTTGCATATGCGAAGGCCGGGAGCAGGGTGAGGAGGAGGGCAGTGAAAATGGATTTGAGGGTCATTCTGCATATCCTTTCCGGTTCTGTCCGGGAGGATACCGCAAGAAAAGCATTTCGCAAAATCCGAAGTATGGGCTTCGTCGGGGAAAGGAGACCAGGGTACCGCGTGCAAGTCAGTTACCGGGTGTGTTGCAGATTGAAATGCGGCGAGGGCAGGGGAGGAATTAAAGGTGACAGTGCTTCACAGGGCCGCGCCTGACCGCGGGTGGGCGCTGCCGACTGACAAGACTGCCACTTTATGGTGCCACCATGTCTCCGACGTTTTGAAGGTAATCAGAGGGTGCCGAAGCGCCCGCCCATGGGGCGGTCGGGCGCTGCCCGGCGGCGCGATGCGCCTTGATTCCGGGCGGGGGCGAGGATCATCAACCGCCCCCGCGCCACACATCGGCAAGGGATTTGCGGGCCTCAGGGGCCCGCGTCCAAAGTCAGCTTCCGAAAACGCGCGCGAAGATCGTATCCACGTGTTTGGTATGATAGCCGAGGTCGAATTTCTCTTCGATCTCCTCCGCGCTGAGGGCGGCCAGCACGTCCTTGTCGCCCAGAAGCTCGGTCTTGAAATCCTTGCCCTCTTCCCAGACCTTCATGGCGTTGCGCTGGACCAGCTTGTAGGCGTCCTCGCGGCTCACCCCGGCTTGTGTCAGCGCCAGCAGCACCCGCTGGGACATCACCAGTCCGCGGAACTTGTTCATGTTCGCCAGCATGTTGTCGGGATAGATCACCAGCTTGTCGATCACCTGCGTCAATCGTGCGAGGGCGAAGTCGAGCGTGATCGTCGTGTCAGGCCCGATGTTGCGCTCCACCGAGGAGTGGGAGATGTCGCGCTCATGCCAGAGGGCGACGTTCTCCATCGCGGGCACGACGGACATGCGCACGAGGCGGGCGAGCCCGGTGAGGTTCTCCGTCAGCACCGGGTTGCGCTTGTGCGGCATCGCGCTGGAGCCTTTCTGGCCCGCGCTGAAGAATTCCTCCGCCTCCAGCACCTCGGTCCGCTGCATGTGGCGGATCTCGGTGGCGATGTTCTCGATACTGCTGCCGACGACGCCAAGGGCCGCGAAAAAGGCAGCGTGACGGTCGCGCGGGATGACCTGGGTGGAGATCGGCTCCGGCTCGAGGCCCAGTTTCTCGCAGACGTGTTCCTCCACCCGGGGGTCGATATTGGCGAAGGTGCCAACGGCGCCGGAAATGGCACCGGTCGCGATTTCGCTGCGCGCGGTCTGCAGCCGGCGCAGGTTGCGGTCCATCTCTGCGTAGAAGCGGGCGAAGGTCAGGCCCATGGTCGTCGGCTCGGCGTGGATCCCGTGGGAGCGCCCGATGCGGACCGTGTCCTTGTGCTCCATGGCGCGGCGCTTCAGCGCGGCGAGCAGGCCTTCCATATCCGCGATCAGGATGTCGGCGGCCCGGGTCAGCTGCACGTTGAAGCAGGTATCCAGCACATCCGATGACGTCATCCCCTGATGGACGAAGCGCGCCTCCTCGCTGCCGACATGTTCCGCCAGATGGGTGAGGAACGCGATCACGTCATGCTTGGTCACGGCCTCGATCTCGTCGATGCGGGCCACGTCGAACTCCACATCCTTCGCTTTCCAGACCGCATCGGCATTCGCGCGCGGAATGACGCCCAGATCGGCCATGGCATCACAGGCGTGGGCTTCGATCTCGTACCAGATGCGGAACTTCGTCTCGGGCGACCAGATGGCAACCATTTCGGGGCGGGAATAGCGGGGGATCATGGAACTGCGGCCTTTCGTGAGGTGCGTGCGGTTGCGCGCGCAATAGACCGACGGGACCGCGAGAACAAGGCCGTGGCCCCGGGGCGCCGGGTGCGGGTCGGGGGCCAGCCCCCGGACCCCCGGGATTTTTCGCCATTTGGAAGTCAGTCGATCAATTCGGTTTCCACGTGGGAGGCGCGTTCGAGCGTACGGTGGACGGGGCATTTGTCGGCGATTTCCAGCAGCCGCGCGCGCTGGTCGTCAGACAGATCGCCCTCCAGCCGGATGCGGCGACGCCATGTATCCACCTTTTCGGTGCCTTCGGCTTCGGCGTCCTGCCGGTGCACCTTGTCATGGCACACATCGACGGCGACATGGGTGAGGGGCCATTTCTTGCGCCGTGCATACATGCGGATCGTCATGGATGTGCAGGCGCCCAGCCCGGCGGAGAGGAAGCCATAGGGCGTCATGCCCTGGTCGGTGCCGCCGTAGGCTTCGGGCTCATCGGCCAGCACGTGGTGGTGAGGGCCTGCATTCACGTCCTGCAGAAAACCGCTCGGATCGGCTTCGGCCACGCGGATGATGCCTTCGGGGGCGCCGGGTGGCGGGGCGGGCGGGAACAGGTCAAGATAGCGCGACGCCCAGGTGGCGATCACCTCGGCGGCATATTCGGCGTCGGCGGCATCCGTGATCAGGTGATCCGCCGAATCGAGCGAGACGAAGCTTTTGGGGTGGCGCGCGGCCATGAAAATCCCGCTCGCGTTGTCGATGCCCACGATGGCATCGCGGGGGGCATGCATGACCATCAGCGCCACCCGCAACTCGTGGATCGCCTGTTGGAGCTTGTCCTCCGCGACATCCTCGACAAAGGCGCGGCCGATGGTGAAGGGGCGGCCCCCCAGGTCGACCTCTGCCTGACCGTCGCGTTCGATGGCCTCGAGCGCATCCGCGAAATTATGCGTAACATGGCTCGGGTCCGCGGGGGCGCCCAGCGTGGCCACCGCCTTGATCCCCGACATACGGCCCGCTGCCTTCAGCACCGCCGCACCGCCCAGCGAATGGCCGATCAGAAGGGTGGGGGCCATGTCCTGCGCATCGAGGTATGCGCAGGCGGCGAGCAGATCGTCGACGTTGGAGGTGAAGGTGGTATTGGCGAATTCCCCTTCGGAATGGCCGAGCCCCGTGAAATCGAAGCGGAGCACGGCGATCCCCATGCTCGCCAGTCGGCCCGCGATGCGCCGCGCTGCCGGGATGTCCTTGCCGCAGGTGAAGCAATGGGCAAAGAGCGCGGTGGCCAGATGCGGGCCGTCCGGAAGATCGAGCCGCGCGTCGAGTTCGTTGCCGTCGTGTCCGGTAAAGCGAATGCGTTTCGTGGGCATGGGAATTCCCTTTCCTGCTGTCCCCTCAGACTGGACCTGCCGGAGGCCAAGTCAACCCGGGGGCGGCGGTTGCGGTTTGCCAAGGGCCGCGCCCGGGTGTACCGCTTTGCCGAACAGGTACGGAAAGCCCTTCATATGACGGATGATTTTGAACGCAGATTGCACCCGGCGACCATCGCCGCCCATGCGGCGGGCGCCACGGACGACGCCACGGCGGGCGTGGTGCCGGGTATTCATCCCGCCACGACCTTTGCCCGCGACAGCGACTACGGGTTGCGCAATGCCGATAACACCTATCTGCGCGGTGACAATGAAAACGTCCGCATCGCCGAACGTGTATTGAACCGGCTGGAAGGGGCGGAAGATACGCTGCTTTTCCCCTCCGGCATGGCGGCGGTGGCGGCTGCTTTCCGGACGGTACCGAATGGCGCCTCGGTATTGGTGCAATCGCAAATTTACTGGGGTACGACCAAGTGGATCCGGGATTTCTGCAATCGGCGCGACATTGCGCTGCATGAGGTCGACGCCTCCGATACCGCGCTGCTGGAACAGGCCTGCCGCACCCATCGTCCCGCACTGGTCTGGATCGAGACGCCATCGAACCCGTGGCTGCGGATCACCGACATCGCTGCCGCCGCGCGGGCGGCGCATGAGGTGGGCGCGATCCTTGCCGTGGACAGCACCGCCGCCAGCCCGGTGCTGTCGCAGCCGCTGGCCTTCGGCGCGGACCTCGTGATGCATTCGGCGACGAAGGGGATCAACGGTCATTCCGATGTGCTCGCCGGGTCGCTTTCGACCGGTCGGGCGGACAGCGCATTCTGGCAGGAGATCAGGGAAGATCGGACGGGCGCGGGCGCGGTGCTGGGGCCTTTCGAGGCGTGGCTACTGACCCGGGGGATGCGGACCCTGCCGCTACGGATGGAACGCATGTCGCGCAGCGCGATGGTGCTTGCGGAGCGGCTGGCCGATCATCCGGCGGTGACGCAGGTGCTTTACCCGGGCCTGCCGGATCATCCGGGCCACGAACTGGCGGCCCGGCAGATGTCGGGCGGTTTTGGCGGGCTGCTGTCGATCGTGGTCGAAGGCGGGGCGGAGGCGGCGCTGCGCACCGCGGGGCGGTTGCGGCTTTTCCATCGGGCGACGTCACTCGGCGGGGTCGAAAGCCTTGTGGAGCATCGCCACACGATCGAGCCGCACACGGGCATTCCCGAAGGGCTGCTGCGCCTGTCGGTCGGGATCGAAGATGTCGATGACCTGTGGCAGGACCTGTCGCAGGCGCTGCGAGGCGCGGGACCGGCTGATTAACCCGCGCCCATCAGGGCGGGATCGAAGGGGTAGCGCGTCAGGTTTTCGTATCCGTCCTCCGTCACCAGAACCTGATCTTCGAGCTTGATGGAAAAGTCGCCCCCATCGGGGGAGACGAGCGCCTCCACGCAGAGCACCATGCCCGCTTCGAGCGGATAGTCGAACGCGCCCTCCACCGCCTTGTCGGGGTAGGCGACCAGTGGCCATTCATCGCAGAGCCCGACACCGTGCATCAGGCAGCCGTATTTGCCGTGCTGGAATTCCGGGGCCAGCTTGTGCGCGCGGGCGGTGAGTTCGGGGATCGTGATCCCGGGTTTCAGCAGGGCCATGTTCTCCATGATGTGGTCATGGGCGTGGCGCATGGCCGACACCATGTCGGCGCGGGGCGGTCGCTCTCCGATCCACCATGTCCGGCTGATGTCCACGCAGATTCCATAGGCACCGACGAGATCGGTATCGAAGGCGAGGATCTCGTTGCGCTGCACCACGCGTGGGCCGCATTCCTGAAACCACGGGTTGGTGCGCGGACCGGAGGTGAGCAGCCGCGTTTCGATCCATTCGCCGCCCCGGCGGATGTTTTCTGCGTGCAGTACCGCCCAGATGTCGTTTTCGCATGTTGTGCCATCGCCCGCGTGGGTTCGGGCAAAGTGTTCCATGGCCGCCACCGCCGTTTCGCAGGCATGGGAGGCGCAGCGCATGGCGGCGATCTCGTCCGGGCCCTTTACGGCGCGGGCCTTTTCGGTGACCTCTTCGCCTTCCATGATCTCGAACCCCTGTGCTTCGAGGCTGCGCATGCCGTGCAGCATGATCTTATCCACCGCGAGCCGCCGGTCGCCGTTCCCGTGTTCGGCCAGCAGCAGGCGGACTTCGTTGGCGAAGGCATCGGCGGCCACGTTCACCTTGTCGCCCCGGTCGAAATAGAAGAGATCCGCCCCCGCGCGCCGCTCACGCACGAGCGGGTTGAATTCCGACAGGAAGGGCGAATTCTTGTAGTCCCAGATGACCATGTAGCCATCGGCACAAAGCAGCACGGCGCGGAACGGGTTGTGGGTGTTCCACAGCTGCATGTTGGTGCTGTCGGTGGCGTAGCGGATGTTGAGCGGGTCGAACATCAGCAGGCCCGCGTAGCCGCGGGCGACGATATGCGCGGTCAGCCTTTCCCAGCGGTAGCGCCGCAGCGCGGGCAGATCGGGCAGGGCGAGGCCCGCCTCGCGCCATTCGTCGAAGGCGAGCCGCGTGGGCCCGATTTCCACCCGGTCTGGATCATTGGGTGTCCCGTCGCCAAGGCAGGCCCCCCGGGCGGGATCGATCTTGCGCGTATCGCGGAAATGACTGTTCATGCGATCACTCCGTTTGCCTTCGTCAAGCCTGCCGCGTATTTCCGGAGCCGACGTACAGTTTTCCGACGCGCAGACGGTCGGTTTGCGACAGGTTCCGCGCATGGAGGTCTCGGTGAAGGAAATTCTGCAGCCCCGGCTGCCCGTGGAAATGGCCGGTGACATGCCGCGCCTTCCGGGTATCGCGCCCTGCGGTGCAGCGGATTGGCTGCGGGTGGACGAGGCATATGGCGCGCAGATGGCCTATCGCCGCGCGCTTCTGAAGGATCCGGGCGCGCATGTCCTCTATCTGGAAGAAGCGGCGCGCCCCGCCGCCCAAGAGGTGCTGGGTGAGGCGCTGGCGCTACTGCCAAGGCTGGGGTTCCACCGCTCGGACGGGGGCATTACCTGCCCGGACGGCCATGTGCAGCCGCTCGACTTTGACAATCCGCTGCGTACGCTGGGGCAGATCGTGCAGGAGGACATCTGCCTGCTGCAGAAACGGGGCGATGAGCATGTGCTGACGGGGGCGGTGCTGTGCTTTCCCGCGTCATGGCGGTTGGCGGACAAGGCGGGCCGGCCCCTTATCGGGATTCACGATACGGTGCCGGAATACGACAGCGACATCGCGCGGCGGGTGCAGCGCCTTTTCGACGGGGTGCGCCCCGGGCGACCGCTCTGGCGCTTCAACCGGCTGGCCTATGCGGATCCGGACCTGCATCAACCCTACCGGACCCGGCGGGGGGAGGCGCGGCCCTACCTGCGGTCGGAACGCCAGTGCATCCTGCGCCTGCCTGAGACAAACGCGGCGGTCTTTACCATCCATACATGGGTGTTGCGCCGTGGGGTTCAGGAAGCCGATGATGAAGCTGAAAACGGCGCGGCAGTGACCGCGCCGTGAACCCGCTACCTTGGCCTCCGGACGTCAGCCGTCGATCTTGGCTGCCATGATCGCGATGGCCTTTTGATAGACGCCCGCGGCATTCCATTGCTTGATGACGTTAAAGTTGGGCTGGCCTTCCTGATAGCCCGCGCCGGGCTGCCAGCCTTTCTGGCGCAGGAAGTTGGCCGTGGAGGCCATGGCATCGGCGAGGTCGTAGAAATCCACCCGCCCGTCGCCCGAACCGTCGACTCCGTAGCGCAGGGCATTGCCCGGCAGGAACTGGGTATGGCCCAGCTCACCATGTTTGGCCCCCTTGGTGTTGCCGGTGATCGCGCCACGGTCAACGAGCTTCAGCGCGCCAATGGCGTGGGGTGTAAAGAAATCGGATCGGCGGCAATCATAGGCCAGCGTGGTGATGGCGGAGACGACTGAACTGTCGCCCATGAACCCGCCAAAGCCGGTTTCCATTCCGTGTATGGCCAGCAGGACGCCCGCCGGAACGCCGTACTGACGTTCGAGCGCATTGTAGAAGGCGGCATTGCGCGCCTTGCGCTTGCGGCCCTGCGCCACGATCGTGTCGGCCCCACGGACCTGCATGAACTTCGACAGCGAATACTTGAAGGATTTCTGGTTGCGGTCGGCGGCGATGGTCCCGTTCGCATAGCGCGCGCCCGCCAGTGCGTTCAGGCCGCGCTGGCCTACGCCCGCCGCGGCGGCTTCCTGTGCAAAGGCGGCTTTCCAGTTCTCGAAGCCCCCGGCGGAATTCCCGCAGGGCGCGGCAAGCGCGGGGGCGGCGGCGAGACCGGCGAGCAGCAAGGGGATGGACAATTTCTGAATGGGGCGCATGGGAACCTCTGACTTTATATCGTTACCTTCAGGGTAGTCCTCGCGCCCGATCATTCAAAGGAAGAGCGGTAAAAATCTGTCGCCCCGCG
>NZ_LWEX01000098.1:0-7500 GCF_001634885.1 Sulfitobacter sp. HI0040
AGATCCGCGAAGGTGCGGATACCGGCTTTTTCCAACGCGCTCTGGGTAACCGCGCCCACGCCCCATATCAGGCCGACCGGCTTGTCCCGCAGAAACGCCGCCGTGTCCGCCACACCGATCACGGAAAACCCCTGCGGCTTGTTGATGTCGGATGCCACCTTTGCCAGAAACTTGTTGTGGCTGAGGCCGATGGAGCCGGTCAGACCCAGTTCGGTCTTCATCCGCTTCACCAGACGCGCAAGCATCACCGCGGGCGGTGCGCCATGCAACCGGGTGGTTCCCGTCATGTCGAGGAAGGCCTCATCAAGCGACAGGGGCTGCACGGCGGGTGTGAGCTCTTCCATCATGCTTCGGATCGCGCGGCTCGCTTCGACATAGGCCTGCATCCGGGGTTTGACGATCACTGCTTCGGGGCAGAGCTTGAGCGCCTGAAACATCGGCATCGCGGACCGCACGCCCCTGATCCGGGCGACATAGCAAGCAGTCGAAACCACACCCCGCCGCCCGCCGCCGATGATGACGGGTTTGCCTTCCAACTCCGGATTGTCGCGCTTTTCCACCGAGGCATAGAAAGCGTCGCAGTCCATATGTGCGACGGAAAGGTCGTGCAGTTCCGGATGGGCCAGCACACGCGGGCTGCCGCAGGACGGACAACGCCGTGCGGCTTCGATCTGGTGCAGGCAATCACGACAAATAGCGGGCATGGCAATATCGATGGGGTCCGCCCCATTCTACGGTATTCGTTTCGCGATGAACATGGGGGCGAAGGGCCGCGGCGCTTAGGCCAACGAAAGGCCCCCCGCCTGAGTGAGCGGGGGGAGGTGACGAACATCAGGAAGAACCAGTTCGTCGGGGAGTATCACCTGAATTCAGGTTAGCACGCAGTTGGCATATGACACAGGTGAGAATGGATGTATTTGTCAGGCGCGATAAGTTTGTGTTCAATTTGTGACACAACGAGCGGATGCGTCGCTTATTGATCACGAATCTCGGACAATACCGCCTGCGCAGCTGCTGCTGGGTCCTCAGCCTGAACGATCGGCCGCCCGACGACGATATGGTCGGCGCCATTTCCCAGTGCCTGAGCCGGGGTCGCCACGCGTTTCTGGTCCCCCAGTGACGCCCCAGCGGGTCGAACCCCCGGCGTCACGATGAGCTTACCCCTGCTTTCGGGCAAAGCGCGGATCGCCGCCGCCTCGTTGGGGGAGGCGATGACGCCGTCAGCGCCGGCATCGAAAGCCCGCCCGGCGCGTTCTGTGACCAGATCGGCGATATCCCCGGGCCGCAGCAACGCGGCATCGAGGTCCGACCTGTCGAGCGAGGTCAGAATGGTGACGGCAAGGATCTTGAGCTCCGATCCTGCGGCCCCTTCCTTTGCAGCCCGGACCACATGCGGATCGCCATGAACGGTCAAAAAATCAAGGTCGAATTGTGCCAGCCCCCGGACTGCCGCTTCGACGGTCGCACCGATGTCGAACAGCTTCATGTCGAGGAAGATGCGCTTGCCATGCTCCGATTTCAGTTCATTGGCGAGTGCGAGGCCGCCCCCTGTCAGCATGCCCAGACCGATCTTGTAGAATCCGACGGAATCGCCCAGTCGCTGGGCGAGTTCCAGCCCTGCCACGGCATGCGAGACATCAAGTGCCACGATCAATCTGTTGTCTGTCATGGTGTCGTGCTCCTGCCCTGGGCGTTGTCGAGCCTGATTAGGCAGGCGGGGGGCATGTGTCCATCCGGGGAGACAAAAAAGCCCGGATGATAACAATGTATCATCCGGGTCAGTATCAGAGACTTTGCAGGCAGGCAGCTGTCTCTGGCAAGCGGAATACTGCGTCGGGACAGAAGTAACGCAGTGGCAGATCCGCTATGGGGGTGCGGGGCGCCGAGGGGCGCCCCGCGAAATTCAGGCCGCGTTGCGACCGGGCAGGCGCATCAGGCCTTCGAGCCAGCGACGGGGATCGAAAGCGGGGCGCCCGGCACGCAGGGCGGGAACATGGGGGCGAGCCTCGGAATAAAGACCGCCGCGCACTTCGTAGCGGCGAAGGGCCTGCCTGCGCAGGCCATCAGCGGCGTCCTCGAAGCTCATAGAAATGGGTGCGTCAATCGCACAGGCATATTTACGGGTCAGATCGCCATCGTTTACAGTCACCAACGCTTCGAACGTCTGGTTTGCCGCATTATAGATGACTTCTGTCAGCTGGATTTGGCGCGTCTGCATCGTTTTCACCTCACGGTTATCGATTTTTCTCGAAGAGCGACTTCTTACTTCGTTATGCTCTGTCCATTAAACGAGCGGGGACCACGGGAAGTTCCATCCGGTGCGCTCGTTCTGTGGATAATTTGTATTTCCAATTTCAAAACAAAGCTTTGCATCTGGATATCTGGGCGCAAGGGAATGGTTCGCCTAGCCTGGTAGCGTAAAATCGCCGTGAGGTGGTCGTGAGCGGGCCAGAGGGGAAAGGGAAACTGACCCCCCGCTACTTTCTTGTCCGTTGGCGGAATATTCGGTCATTCCAAACCCTTGAACCGGAGCGGGGTGCTCCCCAAATGTTTCTTCGAGGCCCATGGTTCCACGTGCCGCTGAGCGGGCGGGAACACGCAGGGCGCTTAACGAAAAGGAGAGAACCATGGACTTGAGCAAGTTCACGGAAAGATCGCGCGGTTTCATCCAGGCCGCGCAGACCATCGCTGCCCGGGAAAGCCATCAACGGCTTGCTCCCGAGCATCTCTTGAAGGCCCTGATGGATGATGAGCAGGGTCTCGCAAGCAATCTTATCGCAGCATCCGGCGGTCAGCCCGCCCGCGTAGCCGAAGCCGTCGAACTTGCCATGGGAAAGATGCCCAAGGTAACCGGCGACGCGGCGCAGGTGTATCTGGACAACACGACCGCCAAGGTGCTGGCGGAGGCCGAAGCACTGGCCAAGAAGGCTGGCGACAGCTTCGTCCCGGTAGAGCGCATCCTGATGGCGCTGTGCATGGTGAAATCCGGTGCCAAACAGGCATTGGAAGCCGGGCATGTGACCGCACAGGGGCTGAACGCCGCGATCAATGATATCCGCAAGGGCCGGACCGCTGACAGCGCCAATGCCGAAGAGGGCTACGACGCGCTGAAGAAGTACAGCACCGACCTCACCGCCCGGGCCGAGGAAGGCCGGATCGACCCGATCATCGGACGGGACGAGGAAATTCGCCGTGCCATGCAGGTTCTGAGCCGTCGCACCAAGAACAACCCGGTACTGATTGGTGAGCCGGGCGTGGGTAAGACCGCGATTGCCGAAGGACTTGCCCTGCGGATCGTCGATGGCGACGTGCCGGAATCCCTGCGGAACAAGCGCCTGCTGGCGCTTGATATGGGTGCGCTCATCGCGGGTGCGAAATATCGTGGTGAGTTCGAAGAGCGGCTCAAGGCCGTCTTGACCGAAGTGACCGAAGCCGCCGGTGAAGTGATCCTGTTCATCGACGAGATGCATACGCTCGTCGGGGCAGGGAAGGCCGATGGCGCGATGGACGCGTCGAACCTGCTGAAGCCCGCGCTCGCCCGTGGTGAATTGCACTGCGTCGGTGCGACCACGCTCGACGAATATCGCAAGTATGTCGAGAAGGACGCGGCGTTGGCGCGGCGGTTCCAGCCCGTGATGGTGCAGGAGCCCACCGTGGAGGATACCGTTTCGATCCTTCGGGGTATCAAGGAGAAGTATGAACTGCACCACGGTGTGCGGATCAGCGACTCCGCCCTTGTCGCCGCGGCTACGCTCTCGCACCGTTATATCACCGACCGTTTCCTGCCGGACAAGGCGATCGACCTGATGGACGAAGCCGCAAGCCGTCTGCGCATGGAAGTGGACAGCAAGCCCGAAGAACTGGACGCGCTGGACCGGCAGATCCTTCAGCTTCAGATCGAGGCGGAAGCCCTGAAGAAGGAAGACGACTCCGCAAGCAAGGATCGTCTGGAGAAGCTGGAAAAGGAACTGTCCGACCTGCAGGAGAAGGCCGACAGCATGACGGCCCAGTGGCAGGGCGAACGGGACAAGCTGGAAGGGGCGCGTTCGCTCAAGGCGCGTCTGGATCAGGCGCGTGCCGAGCTTGATATCGCCAAGCGCGAAGGCAACCTCGCCAAGGCGGGGGAGCTTTCCTACGGCGTCATCCCCCAGCTTGAGCGGGAATTGGGCGAGGTCGAGGAGAACGACAGCGACCTGATGGTGGAAGAAGCCGTGCGCCCCGACCAGATCGCGAGCGTGGTCGAACGCTGGACGGGTATTCCCGCCGGCAAGATGCTCGAGGGTGAGCGCGACAAGCTCCTGCGGATGGAGGACCAGTTGCACGCCCGTGTGATCGGCCAGCATTCCGCTGTCCGTGCGGTTGCCAACGCGGTGCGCCGTGCGCGGGCCGGGCTGAACGACGAGAACCGCCCGCTGGGCAGTTTCCTCTTCCTCGGGCCGACCGGTGTGGGCAAGACCGAGCTGACGAAAGCCGTCGCCGAGTTCCTGTTCGACGACGACAACGCCATGGTGCGTATCGACATGTCGGAGTTCATGGAGAAGCACGCCGTGGCCCGGCTGATCGGTGCGCCTCCGGGGTATGTGGGCTATGACGAAGGCGGCGTTCTGACGGAAGCGGTGCGGCGGCGGCCCTATCAGGTCGTTCTGTTCGACGAGGTCGAAAAGGCGCATCCGGATGTCTTCAACGTCCTGCTTCAGGTGCTCGACGATGGTGTGCTGACCGATGGTCAGGGCCGGACGGTGGACTTCAAGCAGACGCTGATCGTGCTCACATCGAACCTCGGGGCGCAGGCGCTCAGCCAACTGCCGGAAGGCGGGGACATGGCGCAGGCCAAGCGGGACGTGATGGATGCGGTGCGCGCACACTTCCGCCCCGAGTTCCTGAACCGTCTCGACGAGACGATCATCTTCGATCGGCTTGGCCGGGAAGACATGAGCGGTATCGTCGATATCCAGCTCGGTCGCCTGCTGAAGCGTCTGGCGTCACGTAAGATCGCGCTGGAACTGGACGAAGGTGCCCGCAAGTGGCTGGCCGATGAGGGCTATGATCCCGTGTTCGGGGCGCGCCCGCTGAAGCGCGTGATCCAGCGGAGCCTTCAGGATCCTCTGGCCGAGATGATCTTGGCCGGTGACGTGAAGGATGGTGAGACGATCCATGTCTCTGCCGGAACGGACGGTCTGATTATCGGTGATCGCTTGTCGACCAGTAATCGGGCCAAGCCCGATACCGCGACGGTTCACTGAGGCGATCTGGAGGAAAGATGAAAAAGGCCGGGGTTCGCCCCGGCCTTTTTCGCTGTCTATATACATAGAATATAGTGTGGGGCGATTTCTGCCCCCTTCACTGACCGAGGGCGGCACGCGCGATCTTGTCGAGCATTGCCTGAACCTTCTGCATCTCTCCCTCCGGCAGGGCGCGGTAGCCCACCGTGACAGTCTCCTTCCCCGCAAGCTGCATCACGAATATGTCGTAGGGGCAAAATCCGATGTTCATCGGATCCGCTTCCATCACTTCCCGCGACAAGACGGCCGAACAGAAGCTGTAGACCTCCGCCGCCTCGAACAGCGTGACGTCCGATCCCACGTCTTCGCGGGTGCGCTCCAGCATTTCCCCCACGTGGCTGACGTTCTCCGCCACGAGGCCTTCGTTCAGGATCGCGTTTTCGACGCCGAAGGCCACGTCATCGAAAGGCTGATCGGTTTCGTATGTGACCATTTCCTGTGCGCTGAGGGGCAGGGCGAGGCTGACGAAGAATGGCAGGACAAGGCGGAACACGGTGCATCTCCTTCGCTGACAATCGGGTGTGCTGGCTGAAACGTGAGGCGATAGCGTTTTGTTCGAGCCAGGGCCGACACTACATTTACGCAAGTATATAGAGGAGTAGCATCATGGCAAACCGCTGGCAGAATACCCTTTCGGAAAACGATGTCACGCCGGAGGCCGCATTTTTGAACCGTCGGCAGATCATGGCGGGCGGGGTCGCGGGGCTTGGCCTCGCATCGGGGCTGGGGGGCAGCCCCGCTCTCGCGCAGGAAGCGCTGGACCCCAACGATTACGAAGACATCACTCAGTACAACAATTACTATGAATTCGGCACCGGTAAGGATGACCCTTCCCGCTATGCCGATCAGCTGACGACCACACCCTGGTCCGTGAAGATCGAAGGTATGGTGGACAAGCCCGGCGACTACGCTTTCGAGGATATCATGAAAGCGGTGACGATCGAGGATCGTCTCTATCGTTTCCGCTGCGTGGAGGCGTGGTCGATGGTCGTTCCGTGGAACGGTTTCGAACTGGCCGACCTGCTCGATATGGCGGGCGTACAATCCGGCGCGAAATACGTTGCCTTCGAAACGGCGCTGCGCCCGGATGAGATGCCCGGCGTGAAGTTCCCCGTCCTTGAATGGCCCTATGTCGAGGGGTTGCGGCTGGACGAGGCGATGCATCCGCTGACGATCATGGCGACGGGTATCTACGGCAACGACATCCCCAACCAGAACGGGGCGCCCCTTCGATTGGTGGTTCCGTGGAAATATGGGTTCAAGTCCATCAAGTCGGTCGTGCGGATTACCCTCACGGATACCCAGCCGCCCACCAGCTGGAACAAGGCGAACCCCCGGGAATACGGTTTCTATAGCAACGTGAACCCTGAGGTGGATCACCCCAGATGGAGCCAGGCGACGGAACGGCCCATCGGAGGAGGCCTGTTTGCCCGGCGTGTCCCCACGCTCATGTTCAACGGATACGAGGAAGAGGTCGCGAGCCTCTATTCCGGCATGGACCTGAAAGCGAACTTCTAAGTGGCCTATGAAAACAGCGCGCGGTCGGCCCCTTCGGTGGTCGATCGCCTGAACCAAACTCTGCGGCGGGTGCCGATCTGGCCGCTCTATATAATACTGTCTCTGCCGATCCCCTACTTCTTCTATCTGGGGCTGACCGGGGGGCTGGGCCCGGAGCCGATCAATGCGTTGGAGCGTGAATACGGTGCGCTCGGATTGAAGCTGTTGATCGCGGGGTTGGCCATTACGCCGCTTCGGCGTTTCGCGGGCCTGAACCTGATCCGGTTCCGCCGCGCCATCGGTGTGATGACCTTCGTCTATATACTGTCGCATTTTCTTGTCTGGGCGTTTCTCGACATCCAGACGCTGGACCGGGTCTGGTCCGACATCCTGAAGCGTCCCTACATTACGATAGGCATGGCCGGGTTCCTTTGCCTGATTCCCCTGGCGGCGACATCGAACAACTGGTCGGTGCGCCGACTCGGGCCCCGCTGGCGGAAGCTGCACAAGCTGACCTATGCGGCAGTGATCCTCGGCGGTGTACATTACATCTGGCTGGTGAAGGGCATTCAGCTCGAACCGCTCATCTATATGGCGGTTATTCTCGGCTTGCTGGCGCTTCGAATCCCGGGTCGGCGCAAAAAATCGGGCTGACGACAGAAAACGCGCCCCCGATCCCCATCCTGAGAAAGCAGAGAAGCGATTCACCCCCGGTGAATCG
>NZ_LWEX01000099.1 GCF_001634885.1 Sulfitobacter sp. HI0040
GATGCGGGGTTTGGGGCGGGGTCATGGCCTGCGCCTACCCCCGAAACTGCCCGCCTACAATGCGGGAACCCGCCCAATTTTTCCGTTGCCGCTAACGGCGGGGAACCGGGCCCGCGGGACGCGGTTGGATCCGGGCGGACCATTTGCCGCAGCTCAGTGAACGTAATCAGTAAAGGAAATATCATGGCCAAGCAGAAAACGCTCGATGACCTCTTCCTCGATACGTTGAAGGACATCTACTATGCCGAAAAGAAGATCCTGAAAGCGCTGCCCAAGATGAAGCGCGCCGCCAGCAACGAAAAGCTGGCGCAGGCCTTCGAAAAGCACCATGGCGAAACCGAAGAACAGATCGAACGCCTTCAGCAGGTGTTCGAGATCCTCGGGAAATCCGCCCGGGGAAAGACCTGCGAAGCGATCGAAGGGATCATCTCCGAAGGGGAGGAGATCATGGAGGAGTTCAAGGGCACGCCCGCCCTCGACGCCGGCCTGATCTCGGCAGCACAAGCGGTCGAGCATTACGAGATCGCCCGCTACGGCACGCTGTGCCGCTGGGCCAAGGAACTCGGCATGAAGGACGCCGAAAAGCTGCTGAAACAGACGCTGGATCAGGAAAGCAAGACCGACGCGGATCTGACCAAGCTGGCGGAGAAGACGGTGAACGACGCTGCCAAGGCATCAGAACCCGCCTGACGCCAAGGGCCGGGCCGGTCATCCGGCCCGGTTCCTGAGTTTGTTACATGTGGATGACGCGACCGTAGGCATCCAGCACGGATTCATGCATCATCTCGCTGAGCGTGGGATGCGGGAAGACGGTGTTCATCAGGTCTTCCTCGGTCGTTTCGAGCTGTCGACCGACGACGTACCCCTGGATGAGTTCCGTCACCTCGGCCCCGACCATATGGGCGCCCAGCAACTCGCCGGTCTTGGCGTCGAAAACGGTCTTGATCATGCCGCCCTCTTCCCCCAGCGCGATGGCCTTGCCGTTGCCGATAAAGGGGAAGTTGCCGATCTTGACCTCGTAGCCCAGCTCCTTGGCCTTCGCCTCCGAATAACCGACGGAGGCGACCTGCGGGTGGCAATAGGTGCAGCCCGCGATGCTTTCGGGTTTGACCGGATGCGGATGCTTGCCCGCGATCAGCTCGGCCACCATGACGCCTTCGTGGCTGGCCTTGTGCGCCAGCCAGGGCGCGCCGGCGATATCGCCGATGGCATAGAGCCCATCGACCCCGGTGCGGCAATATTCATCCGTCACCACATGGGTGCGGTCGATCTTGACGCCCAGATCCTCCAGCCCCAGCCCTTCGACGTTGCCGACGATGCCGACGGCGGAAATGACGGTGTCGAACTCATGGGTTTCGACCTTGCGGCCCGCCTCGATATGCGCGGTGACCTTGCCCTTGGCGCGGTCCAGCTTCTTGACCATCGCCTTTTGCATGATCTTCATGCCCTGCTTCTCGAACGCCTTCTTGGCGAAGGCGCTGATGTCGGCGTCCTCCACCGGCAGGACGCGGTCCATCACCTCGACCACGGTCGTATCCGCCCCCAGCGTGTTGTAGAAACTCGCGAATTCGATGCCGATGGCGCCCGATCCGATGACCAGCAGCTTTTTCGGCATATGCGGCGGCTGCAGCGCGTGTTTATACGTCCAGACCTGTTTGCCGTCCGCCTCCAGCCCCGGCAGTTCGCGCGCGCGCGCCCCGGTGGCGAGGATGATGTTCTTGGCGCTCAACTCCTCGGTGCCCTTGTCGGTCTTGACCGACAGCGTGCCTTTGCCCTTCAGGCTGGCTTCGCCCATCACCACGGTGACCTTGTTCTTCTTCAGCAGATGGCCGACGCCGCCGGTCAACTGCTTGGCCACCTTGCGGGACCGTGCGACCACCGCGTCGAGATCATAGTCGACCCCCTCCGCCTTCAGGCCGAATTCCTTGGCCCGGTGCATGAGGTGAAAGACCTCTGACGAGCGCAGCAGCGCCTTGGTGGGGATGCACCCCCAGTTGAGGCAGATACCGCCAAGATGCTCACGCTCCACCACCGCGACCGACAGGCCAAGCTGCGCGGCCCGGATTGCGGCGACATAGCCGCCCGGCCCTGCGCCGATCACGATCACATCATAGGATTTTGCAGCCATTCCGGGACCTCGCGGTTGGTGGGGAAACTAGTTTACCGTTAAACCATCTCCCCGACCGCGACAACCACAGTTGCGCAAGACAGAAGCCTTCAGGCCGCGTGCGCCCCCTGCAACCGGCGCAGGGTGCTGCCGTATCCGCCCTCTTCCACGTAGCTGCGTTCATGGGCGGTGAAATTGCGCGCCAGCGCCTCGTTGCGATAGGGGAAGCGGCCGAACTGGCGGATCACCTCGCGGTGTGCGCGCGCGTGCAGCAGGTTGGACGCACCGGTCTGGGCCATCCTTTCGCACATCAGCCGCACGCAGCGGTCCTGATCACAGAGGTTTTCGGAATGCATCAGGGGCAGGTAGAAGAACTGGCGCGCCGGTTCATCGATGCGCATGTCCCAGCCCTTGTCGATGGCGGCCTTGGCGGCGGCCAGCGCGGCAGCGTCGGTGGCAAAGGCCGCGGCTTCGCCCCGGAACATGTTGCGCGGGAACTGGTCGGTCAGGATGATATAGGCCAGCGCGCCTGACGGATAGGTCAACCAGAGCGCGTATTTACCTTCACGCGCCGCTTGCCACGCGGCGGCGAAACGCTCGCGGATACGGGCGTCGAGGGCGGGGTCGACCTCGTACCAGCCGTCGGGGCCAACCTCGTCCAGCCAGAACTCAAGCACTTCCTCGGGGCTCACCATGCTGCGCACTCCTTTTACGCTTTGCGGTCAGTTAATTACAGTTAATGCCTCTGGCCCGCAGAAACCCAGTCACGAATTGTATCAGCCTGCGCGAATACCGTGATCCGGGCCCTCTTCGGCATCCTGCCCGCTCTCGATCGCATATTCCCGCGCGATTTCAACGGCGACGGGAGTAGCCGACGCATAGATCGGCACGTAGTTGCCGGTTTCGGAGACGGGCACCGCCGGGCGCTGTGTCGCGCGGTAGGCGGCATAGGCGGCGAGCGCGGCAAAGAGCAGCGCGGTAAAGAGGTAAAAGCCCCCCGGTCCCAGCGCCGTGCTCATCATCCAGCCGGTGATGATCGGGCCGGTGATCGCCCCCAACCCGTTGATAAATATGAGTCCGCCGGATGCAGCAGCCATGTCCTCGTGTTCGAGAAAGTCGTTGGTATGGGCAATGAGCAGCGAATAGAGCGGATTCGACATCCCCCCCACCACGAAGGCCGAAACGAGCAGTACCGGAAAGACGTGACCCATCAGCATCCCCAGCACCGAACCGCCCCCGCCGACGACCGAAACGATCACGATCAGCGTGCGCCGGTCCATCCGGTCGGAGACCCAGCCGATGGGGTATTGCAAAATAACCGCACCCACGAAAAACATCGCGACGAAGGTGGAGATCTGGGCAACGGTCAGCCCCGCTTCGGCGCCGTAGACCGACGCCATGCCGAACTGGGCCGAGAATACGCCGCCCAGAAGGAACATGCCCACACACCCCAGGGGCGAGAATCCGATGAGCGCCCGCAGGCTCATGGGCTTTGTCGTCTCGAAGGCGGGCGTGGGGCTGATCGACAGCAGGATCGGCGTCACCGCCACAGACACCAGCACCGAGGGGATGACGAAAAGCACGAAGCCCGAGGGATCCGCCGTCAGCAGCAGCGCCTGCGCCAGAACGATGCCCAGCGTCTGGACGATCATGTAAAGCGACAGCGCCTTGCCCCGGTTGTCGTTGGTGGCGGCGTTGTTCAGCCAGCTTTCCGCGGTGACGTAGACGGCGGAAAAGCAGAACCCGATCAGCACCCGGCCCAGCGACCAGACAATGGTGTTGGGAAAGGTCGGATAGATGATCATCACCGCAGAGATGAGCGAGGCGAGCGCCGCAAAGACCCGCACGTGGCCCACCCGCCGGATCATGCCGGGCGCCATGCGCGACCCGCCGAGGAAGCCCACGAAATAGGCCGACATGACGATCGACATGTGAAAGGTCGAGAAGCCCTCGATGTTGCCGCGGATACCGAGCAGCGTGCCCTGCATCCCGTTGCCGACCATCAGCAGACACATGCCAAGAAGCAGCGCCCAGGCGCTGGAGAGAACAGATACCATGAGCCGAATCCTTTATGGCCGTGTCAGCGCTGCGTTAGTCCTGATGCGGGGGGCGGTGCAAGTCACCTCCTCCCGCGACACCATTTGGCCCGTTCGCGCCGGAGCCGGGCAGCAGCAGGGACGCATCCCCGTATGAAAAGAAGCGATATTCCGCTTCGATGGCATGGGCATAAATCTGCCGGATCCGCTCCGACCCCATGAGCGCGGAGACCAGCATCATCAAGGTGGAACGCGGCAGGTGGAAGTTTGTCATCAGCCCGTCCGTCACGTTGAAGCGGAAACCGGGGGTGATGAAGATGTCGGTGTCGCCTTCCCACGCCGCGATCTCGCCCCCCCGGGCGGCGGTCTCGATCAGGCGGAGCGCGGTGGTGCCCACGGGGATCACCCGCCCGCCGCGGGCGCGCTGTGCTGCGATCTTCGCCGCGGCCTCGGCATCGACGCGGCCCCATTCGGCGTGCATGCAATGTTCGCTGATGTCATCCACCTTGACCGGCAGGAAAGTGCCTGCGCCCACGTGCAGTGTCACATGCACGAACTCCACGCCGTGATCGCGCAGAGCCTCCAGCAAGGCCTCGTCGAAATGGAGCGATGCGGTGGGTGCGGCGACAGCGCCCGCGTTGCGGGCAAAGACCGTCTGGTAGTCGGTCAGGTCCTGCGCATCGGCGGGGCGTTTGGCGGCGATATAGGGCGGCAGCGGCATCGCGCCCGCGCGATTGAGCGCCGCGTCGAAATCCGTGCCGCTGCAGTTGAAGCGCAGATGGCCCTGTCCCTCTTCCACATTTTCCAGCGTGGCTTCGAAGCCGTCGCCAAAGCGCACGACCTCGCCCGGCTTCAGCTTGCGCAGGGGTTTGATCAGCGCGGCCCAGGTGCCATCGGCGCGCGGCTCCAGCAGCGTGACCTCGATCTTGGCATCGACCGGCCCCTGCGCGCTGTCGCGCCGCCGGGTGCCGCCGAGGCGGGCGGGAATCACCCGCGTGTCGTTCAGCACCAGCAGGTCGCCCGGCACCAGCCAGTCCGTCAGGGCCAAAACGCGCGCGTCATGCAGCCCGTCCGCGTCCGCCACCAGCAGCCGCGCGGAGGTGCGCGGCACGGCGGGGCGCGTGGCGATCAGCCGCTCGGGCAGGTCGAAATCGAAATCGCTCAGTTTCATGGCCGCCGATTAGCGACCCACGTTCGCCCCGGCAACCGGTTTGTCTGCCGCCTGTCCGGTTCCCGCCGGTGCCCGCACGGCGGGGGCCTCTTCCCCGGCCACGGGGGGCAGCTCCGGCGGGTCGCTGCGGAAGAGATCGCGGAACATGCCCGGCGTCAGCGCCGAGAGCGGATTGACCGAAACCTCCGGCGCTTTGACCGTACCGCCCAAGGCATAGGAGAAGCCGAACAGCCCCTCGCCCTTGCGGGTGAACAGACTGCCGATGCTGTTGAGCATATAGACAGGAGAGACCACGCCCTGCAGCGCCAGCCGCCCACTGTCCAGCGCATAGACGCCATCCATGGAAATGCCCATGGAGGCGCCCGTGGCGCTGGCTTCGGTCAGCGTCAGCCGGTCCGGCGTGAGGCGAAAGGCGGCCTCGACCGCGTCGAAATAGATCCCGTCGCCGTTCAGTTCGTTGATCAGCCCCACCACCGACACCGCGTTCAGCAGGGCCGCGATGGCGGGCGCGTCGCGGATGCGCAGATCGCCAACCTGCAGCTGACCGTCGAAGGCCCCGCCCGATCCCACGGGCACCAGCACGAGGTTGAGATCCCCGCCCACCACCTGCCGCGCCACCGAG